>JBEKZY010000059.1:0-20099 GCA_049509395.1 Thermoguttaceae bacterium
AAAACCGCCCGTGACCTCGGGGTGAATCATGTCGCGTATCGCTTGGGGACGGCGATGCACTTGCGCGGCGATGGTACATAGCAGATAACAATCGCCCAGTCGGCCTTGATGGAAGCTGGAAAGGTCGGGATCGGTCGGCAGAAACAGCTCGCGCTCAATGGTTTCCAACTGCTTGAGGGTCGCCTCCACCGATTCTTCAAAGGAGTGATCCTGGGCCAGCGTCAGCAGCTCCTGACGCGACAAGCGGGGCTGATGGTCCTTGGCTGTTAGATGCTGACGAATGCGGAAGATGACTGCCGCCTCGCGTCCGTGAATGGAGTGGTCTTCCACCTTGCGTTCGACCTCATCGAGCTCGAGAATGCCGTCGTGATTTCGGTCCCAGCGGCCAAAATGTTCCTCGACAAACTCGCTTAACGCCTCTTTTTCCTGCGGCGCATTGACCGTCTTTTTTTGGACCGATGCGATCCTGGAGCCCGAAGCCAACAGAACGGCGAAAATTGCAAGTGTTTTGAGGGTGCACATAAGTTTAATTTACATTATCAAAGGGCAGCGTCAACTGCTGCAACGGTAGGATCAGGCGAGGAAGTGAATCGAGCAGGGCGTTACCTTATCTGTCGTTATACGATGCGTGGCAGGGTCCGAGGGGCCGAAAAAGGGTTCGCTGCATTCAGTCTGATGGGCACGGCTTCAATAGATGAGTCGCCCGGCGAACCCGGCGGCTCAGGTTGCCGTTAGTCCCATTTATCGGTTGTGTTCTTAAGACATATTCAAACAAAACCAAACTTGCTGTCGTAATTGCCAGACAAGATTCGAACCTGTACCCTTCGACTGCGGAGGTCAATACTCTATCCAATTGAGCGATGGGGGCATACCGCGACCAATCTCCTGTATTATAGTAAGGCCGGAATGGCATCTTCTTCTTCCGCCAAAACTTTATCAATCGCTTTTTCGAACTGATTGGAATGTTTTCCAGCACGTACATGTCGGCCAATGTCGAAATCTGCTTCAGTGTCGAGATACGACCAGCGGGAATATGTCTGTAATGCCGCAAGATGGGCTGATCGGATGTTTATGGTTGGGATTGTGGAATGCTTTGCAAACTTGCTCACATGTGACAACAATTCGTCGCTCAATGAATCAAGTATCGATTTACTAGTAATGTTCCCATCGCTTGTGGTAAGAGATTGTTGCAGCCCGCCTTCGATGATCTTGTTCAGTGCGGTCGAATCGATCCAAGAATACACGGGTGATTGCAGTCTGTGGCGATTGATAGCCGTGCCGATTAGTATCGTCGAGGTGGAGTCCGTCAAAGACACTTGCGTGGCTATGTCGGCGACAATAGCTGTGGGCGCGGCAGCTACATCAAGGACTGTTTTTGATGAACTATTCGACGATGCCAATACTGACGCGACCTCGATAGACACTGGAACCGGCGTCGCGAGAACCGTGCTAGAAGCCGCAAGCGGTTCTGCCGCGATGGTGATTGTAGCGGTCGAAGAGGACGGTGCAATTGTTGTGTAAGCAGTCGTTGATTCTGCAATGGGTTTACGTAAAGTCGGCCGCAATGCACGGGTGGCAAGGGGCGTTAAGGTGCTATTTGCTGCAAGCGGGCCGCCGGGGATGGGGGTAATGGTTACTATAGAACCCGCGCCAATAGTCAATGTGCCGGTGGAGATCGAAGTCGCTGTGAGTTGACCGGCCTCGACTGATACATTCGATGTATTTACGACCCCCGTGGTAGCTAGCCCGGTCGTAGTCTTCTGCAAGTCGCCCGGGCCGGTGATTGCGGCGGTCACAGTGCCACTTTCAATCTTGTACGCATTGGCATATATTGTACCGTTGACGATGCTTCCACTCTTTAACGTGAGATTACCAATTGTGTCGGTCTTTGTATTGAGATCCAGAATCCCGCCGTCGATAGTCACGTTTGTGCCGGCGGAAATTGCGTTGTCTTGGTTGAGGTTCAGCGTTGCGTGATCGATAAGCAAACTGTTCGTGCCGCCGCTTAAGTCGAAGCCGAAGTAGCGGACATTCGCGTAGGCAACGGGAGTCCAGCCGTTCAGGGCGATTTGCGCGGCGCCGATCACCGCGTTGTCGTCTCCCGAAGTTCCCACGAGCAGCAGAACGTTGCCTGCGTCGGCATCCTGGGCGCCGCCGCTAAAGGCGACGGTTCCGCCGGTTTGCATGAGCAGATCGCCGTCGCTTTCGTCAATAGTCAGCGTGGCGGCCACGTCGTCGGCGCCGGTGAAGGTAAGATTCGCCAGGTCGGCGGCAAGATACGAGGGAATCAAGTCGTCAGAGGTGCCGGTCTGATAAAGGTGCAATGAATTGCCACTGCGCTGGGCCGTGATTCCGATTGTCGGCCAGGCAAACGGAGTAGCGGGCGTCAGGGGTTTGCCGAACTGGTCCGTCCCGGTCGTGGAAAACAGCCCTGCTCCGCTTGGACCGATGGCAAGCGTTACCGGCATTTGTATTACGTTTATGGAGGTTGCGCTGGTAACGGTTTGGCTGAGCTGATCGGCGATGGCCACGGTGAAGTTATAGGTGCATGCCTGGTAAAAAGTGACCGTGGCGTTCTTGGCGACATTCGTGCCGTTCGCAGAAAAGGTGGGACTGAGTGCGCCGGACGGCACGGAGGTCACTGTCCAAGTGTATTTCAGATTGGGCTCGCCGCCGTCATCCGCGCCAAGGACCGTGAGTTGGGCCGTTTTGCCATCTAGGGCCAGGGTGCAGGCGGCCGGCGAGGCGACGGTGGGATAAGCGTCGACGACGACCTTAATGCTGCCGTTGGTCTTCAATGTCGAGGTGTCCCAGCGCAACCCAGCGGCGAGAGCGGGCAGGTTGAGGGTTGTGAAGTTCCCGGCATAGGCGGCGGCGGAAAAGAGGGTAAAACTGTCGCCCGCAGCCAGCGTTCCGGCGAGTTTCATCACGGTCAGGGTTCCGCCGAAGGTCACGGTCGAGATGCCGGCTATTTTGTCGCAGGTGCCTGTGGTCTTGTTGATTTCCATCACCGTGGTGCCGGACAGAGCCAGTGTATTATTGACCGTCAGTGTGCCTATGCCGTTTATGCCCGGCGCCAGCGAGCCCGAGGCGTTTACCGTAACTGGGCCGGCGATCGCGCCTGTGCCGCCCAAAGTGGAATTGACGATCACGGAATCGGTTCCGGTGCCTGACCCGGTTGTGTTGCTCACAAACAGCGTGCCGGCGTCTATGGTCGTCGGTCCGGTATAGGTGCTGGCCGCGGTAAGGCTCAGCGATCCGGCGCCGATCTTGGTAAGTCCGCCGGAATAAACCGAGTTGGCTCTCATGGTGATCTTGGCCGCCGACGCGGTCTGAATGGCGTCGTAGGTGCGGATCAACTGCACAGTGGGCGTGCTGGTGTAACCCGATCCGGGATTGGTGACTAGGATGCCGTTTACGGTATGGGTTACGGGATCGAGGGTGGCAACGGCGGTGGCGCCGGAGCCCCCGCCGCCACTGATGTAAACCCAGGGCGGGACAACGTAAGTCTGGTTGGGATTGGACAAGCCGGAAATATCAATGCTGGCCACGCCATTGCCGGTAGGCGCGAGCAGGGGCTGAGAAACGGTGACAGACTGAGTTCCGCTGTTGATTGTGGCGCCTTCGTAGATATCGACGGTACTTGCTAGATTGGCCCGCAGACTGATGAAATCGCTTTGCGAGGTAGTGCCGTTATAAGCCAGGGTCCCTCCGTGGAAGTTGAAATAGGCGACGCCGGGATAATCGGAGGCACTGCGCGTGCCTTGGGAGATTTGTGCCGTTTGAAGGGTGCCGCCGCACAGATTATACACACCCACCAGTGTGTCGCTTGCGTCCGCCGTGTCATTGCCCAGGATCACGTACTTGGCCGCAACCGTTCCGCCCGACTGGTAAAGTTGACCATTGAGCTTTGCGGGGAGCGTGGTGTTTCCGGCGTAACCTCCGACGGTCAGCGTGCTGCTGACGCTCAAAGAGGCGTTGTCGTCCACTTCCAGCACGGCATATGAGCCTTGGCCGTCGTGATAATAGTTGGAACTAGCGACGTTGACGTTTCCGAACGTGGCGCGGGCGTTGTTTTTCAGGTCCACGTATACGCTCGACGCATTGGCCGTGCCCATGTCTAGGGTGTTCGTCCCACCGTTGAGCACAGAGTTGTTCTGCGCCACGAGGCTGGCAGAGCCCTGGTTGAAACCCATGGTAATGGCGGCGGTGGAAGTCAGGGTACCCGCGCCCTCGAGCATGATGAAACCTACTTGGCTATCGTGTCCCACGCTCACGCCGGGCATGGTGTAGGTGCCGCTCTTGACGTCCAGCGTGGTGCCGTTGCCGATGGCTGTGCTGGTGGAGGTGGCCGAAGTGGTGGTGGTCGTGCCATTGCCGACAACGAGCGTTCCCTGGTTGATCGACACCGGGCCGAGAGCACTGCCCGATCCCAGGAGCGTAAGCGATCCAGTGCCGTTCTGGACGACGCCGCCGGTGGTGGTGACGGTTCCGGCGAGATACGTGGCGCCGCCGCCCTGCTGCGTGAGGCTGCCGTTGCCGGAGATATTTCCGCTGACGTAAGTAGTTCCATTGCCGGAAAAGGCAAGCGAATAGCCGCTGGTATTGATGTTTCCGCCGACGGTAAGGGTCGCGCCGGTTTCGGCGTCCCAGGTTTGGGCGCCCCTGAGGGTCACGGGGGCGCTGATGGCGCCGGAATAATAGGCCGTAATGCCGCCGGTTCCCACGCCGAGCGTGCCGCCACTGAGCGTGTATGGGTCGGTGGAATAACCATTTTCATCGCCGAAATCGATCGCCAGGGGAGTTGGGTTTCCGGTAACGCTGATGTTCCAACTGGCGTTGCCGGAGTCGGTGGCAAAGGCTGCCGTTTTGTCCGTCGAGCCGGCGGGCCAGGCCGTAAGCGTGGTGCCGTCGCCGTCGGACCAATCCACGTTTGTGCCAGTCGAATCCCAGGTGCCGTTGCCGCCCTGGTGTCCGGCGGTGGTTTGCGTGTCCCAGCAATAGACGTTTGGATCGGCGATGGGCGTAACCCGATCGTAGATTTGCAGATCGAGGATCTGGCCGTCGAAGAAAGTGCGGGTGCTTGTGTCACTGCCGCTTTGCCCCCAGCCGATGCGATAATTCTTTCCGGCGAGATTGTTTGGATCCGCGGTGTAGGCGGTCGAAGCCTTCAGAATGTCGTTGACGTACAGTTTTGCAATCGATCCGTTGAAGGTCAGGGTTATTTGCTGCCAGGTGTTCAATTGCACGGGCACGCCGGTATTCCACATGCCCAATCCGTCCAGGCGGACCTTGATTAGGCCGTTATCCAGGCCGAAGCCGGAGCCGTACATGCCGGCGTTGAGTTCGTCGTTGGAATCGAGAATGGGCTGGTAATAGCCGCCGGCGTCGCCGGAGGCATACGGATCGATCCAGGCGGAGAGAGTACGCACCAGGCCATTGTGCACGCCGGATTCCATCATCGTTGTGCTGCCGTCGAAGGTCATGGGCGTGGTAGCGAAGAACTCCCCGATTTTTGCTCCGGCCCGGCTAATTTCATTAGCTATTTCAGCCGGGGTAAGGGTGACGTTGTAGAAGCGGATGTCTTCCAGGTCACCGGCAAAGTAATCTCCGGAAGGATCGCGGCCGAGATACAGGGGATCGGCATTCCTGTAATCGTCAGGGCCCAGGACGTCGGTCGGCCGATACGTGGTGGCCAAGGTTCCGGCCACTTGCCCGTTTATATACATGGTAACCGTGCCGCTGCCGAAACTGACAGCTACGTAGGTCCATTGATTGACCGGAATGGCTACCGAGGAAACCAACTCGTTAACCGTGCCATTGACGCTGATCGTCAGATGTGCAAATCCATTGGCGTCGCGGGCGACCAGTTTCAAGAAGGTATTGGCATCGGTCGAGTTGCCGAAATACAAGAGGGTCTGGCCCATTGCCGTGGTCGTTGGTTTGAACCACATGCCGTAAGTGGCGTCAGTCATGTCGGCCAAGCTGCGGTCCAGCAGGGCATATTGATTGGCGCCATTGAGTTGGAGCACCTGGCTGTTGAAGGAAGAATCCATTACCCGCGCGGGCGAGCCGCGGAGGATGGCGTCCAAGGCGCCGAATTCATCCCACATTAGATCTCCGCTGGATTCCTCAACGCGGTACGAGGCCACCAATCCCCGGGGCTTGGCCTGGGTGGCGTCGTAATAGGCTTGGAACCAGTCGCCCCAGGGGAAATGGCCGAAATGCGTGCCGTCGCTGAAACTCCAGTCATACGAGTAATCATAGTCGGCGATTGCCGTGCCCGAAATCACGCCGCCAAACGGGTAGGCGTCGCCGCGGACAATGGCGGAATCCTCGATTGTAGTGTTCGAAATAACGTACGCGAACTGCTCGACCATGGCGTTTCCTTCCACGACCGCGCTTTCGGCGATGGTGGCGTGATCGCGTATGCGGGCATTGCCCTCGACAACCGCGCTGTCTTTCACCACGGAATAACCGGACACAATGGCGTTGTCTTGCACGGTGGCCGATCCGGCGATCACCGCATAATCTTCGATTTTGGCGTTGCCCAAGACCTTGGCGTAACCCAGCACGCGGGCATTGGGCCCGACATAGGCGGTGGCGGCCACGGTGGCGGTGTTGTCCACCCAGCCGCCGCCGTTGCTGTGGTAGTGGCCGGACGAAGATTCGGCGTAATTGAGCTGCTCTGACGCGATGGCCGGAGTCGCCCCGGTGATCTGGACCTCGTAGGGATAATTCAAACGGTCGATGCTCTTGTCCACCGGCTTGGTATTGTAGTAGCTGCTCAAATCCTCGGAGGTGTCGCTGGGCGTGGCGACGACGATCAGTTGCACCTTGTCAGCGGACGATTGCAGCGTGAACGTGTGCGTGCCCGGTGCCCACACGTCGCTGTACGCGACGACGTTGTTATTGGCGTCGATTTCCGAGAGGCACCATCGCCAGTCTTCGGTCGAGTCGATGGTGTCGATGCCCCGCAGCGTCACCGTAATCGAGGTGCTGCCGGGGTCGGGCACCAGGTCGTGGAACATGAAGGCGTATTTTTCCGGCGCCCGCTCCAACGGCACGCGGTACCAGCCGGCCTGGTCGGGTTCGGGAATCAGGTACGAGCCTGTCCGGTAGTCGTAATCGGCCTCGTCGTCCGGCGTGTCCCACAAATGGGCCTGCAAAAAACTGCGGGTTTGGAAATTGAGCATCGGCCACAAGCGCAATACCGACGCCACCACGTCCTTGATGCTCGTGCCGGCGGGCAAAAGCGTGGCCAACTTGTCGTAAACCGTCCAATTCTGCGAACCGCTCATCCATAGCTCCGACGCCAGGTTCGGATCCAGCGGGTCGGTCCCGTTGATCCCGTAGACCGGATCGGAAGCTATGTTCTCCAGCGCCAGCCAGATACGATAGTCGGAGTATATCAACCGCGGCGAGTCCTGGCGGTAGTTCGACCAGGCCAGGGCGTCGATGGGCATTGTGGATTGGTCGGCGGCGGGAAAGAAGGGCCAGAACCAGTTGGTGCGGGCCTCGCGGAGAAAATTGGCGTGCGATTCCCAATACCCGCCGTCAAGATAGCCGGCCTGCTGACTGTCCGAAACGTGGGCGAATTCATGGGGCAGGGGACTTCCCCAGCTTTCGTCCTGCAGGCCGGTGGTATCGATGTTCAGGTAACCGCCGCCTTCCCAGTATCCGCCGTACCAGGTGGTGATGTTGATTTTATGCCGCAGGCCGTCCCCTGCGTAGCCGAAGGGTTCACTGAAACCGAGGACCTTGGTATAGACTTGATAAGATTCCTCCAGCGTGCGCAGGGCGTTGCGCTGCATGGTGGCCCAGTTGGTCAGGCCGCCGGGATTTACCGCCGGGTCCCACCAGAAGACGAAATGTTTGGATTCCACGGATTGCCGCGAAGAGACGGTGACGCCGGGGGCCATGTTCAGGTCGGTGGTATAGGCGGTCAACACGTCGCCGGGCATGTCGCCGACTTCGATGTAATCGATGTTGGCGGTTTCCCCGGCCCCGGTTGTGCCCAGGGGGCGGATTTGCAGGTCGTGCAACGTGTCGCGCCACCAAATAACCAGACCCAGATCGATCCGGTAGGTGTGGAAATTCCCGTCCTTGGCGATTTGGGCGGCGGGAATCACGAACGAGCGATCCGATGCTGTCCCGGGATTTATGGAAAAGCCGGGATTGACCGTGGTCCCGAACGCGAATGTCACGTCCTTGTTGTAATTCACCGGCAGTTGCAGCCGGATTTGCAGATAATCAAAATATCCATAATCCAAATAGGCTCCATTGGAGATATTTGTCAGGCTGACTTGCACGGCATTCGATGTCCCGGATTTCGAGGTAACCGTCAAGATCCCGCCCGAGACGCTCGAACTGGCGGCATTGACGACGGTCCAACCATCGTAATTGCCGGCGGTGCTCCATTCGCCATATATTTTGCTGTTCATTAACCGCTGGCCATCGGTCGGATCGACCACGACCGTCGGGTAACTCGATGAGAGAGCGGAAGCCGTAGACAGAGCGGCCGGAGATGCGAAATTCGCCGACTGCGCGGCTTGAAGCGCCGCCGCGCCGGTATCGGCCGCCGCAGGAGTCGAGGTGCCGGAATCCGTGGAAGTTACCGTAGCCGATTGATCAAAGCCGTACGGGTCATCGTATTGCCCCACAGAAAATGCGCTCGTTATGCTCAACAACTCGCGGATTTCGAGGCATTCAAATTGCAGGACGCGCTTATATTGAACGTGAGTTCTTGATCTGTGCATATAACTCACATGTGTTTAAAGACACGTAAAAAAGGTGCAAATTACCACTTTCTTACGGTCCTATTTTATAATAATCCGGCGGCTTGTCAATTAAAATGTATTTATTATCCAATGTGCGCGCAAGTCAAACAAAACGGGGAATTACATTCCGTGCAGCGGCACGCCCCGCTGAGAAATACGGATTAGCGACTCTTTGCCCACGGATTTTGTGCGCGGAAAGACTTGCGAAAACCTTCCGTCCCCGTCCGCAACTACTTGATTTTCAGCCGCAGCACGGATACCGAATCGGCCGGGAATGTGTGTTTGAAATCATTGGCGGCGTTCTGGAACTGGCGTGTGACCGGCGCGACCTTTTTAGGATTATCCAAGGTGTTATCATCGGTGGATTTTTCGGAACTGAAAACGATCGCCGTACCCGTAGGCTGGACTTTGTCCGCGCCGGCAAGATGAATGTCGGTTTCCTGGGCGACGTTAGAGACGTTCACGACTTTCAGAATCACTTCATTGCCCGATTTGCCAAGGCCGGCTACGCCATATAGCGGACACGTGACCGGATACTTGACGTCGTGGATCAGCTTGCCGTCGAGGTAGCAGCGAACGCTTTGCCCGCCGACTTCTACGCGGATGTCATACCAGCGATCGGTTGCGATGCTGCCGGGGAAATCATTGCCAAAGGGCACGTTTCCGAACCCGGTGCGGCGTTCCAAAGCGTGTTTGGTATTGCCCCACCCGCCGATGTTCCACCACATGAGTTGGTTGTCGGGTTGAGCGTTGAAGATAATCAGGAATCCCTCGTTGCCGCCAAGTTTGCGGGCCTTCAGCGTCAAGGTGTAATCGCTCCAGGATGGATCGCCGGCCGTGGCAAAGCAATCGGATTCGTTGGACGTTTGTTGGAATGCGCCGTCTTCTACTTGCCATTGGCCGTGAATGATTTTCCAGCTATCGCTGCCGCTGGAAAAATCGTCGGCAAAAAGCGTTTTATCACCTTTGGCGATTTTAATGTCCGTGTATTCGGCCTGGGTCATCCACGCGCCCAGGCCGATTGCCCCGTGTTTGCCCTCGGCCGATGCGGCTGGAAATTCGAGTTTAAGGGGAAGAATCACGTCGCCGCGGTTTTGGCTGAACATCTGTTGCACGTAATAAGACGGTGTGCTCCAAACCCGTAAACTATCGAATTGAATCAAGTCCGGATTCCAGCGGCGGTCGTTTATGTTTACGAAAAGCGGGGCGTAGGAGGCCATCACAACCACATCGGAATTGCGCTCCATGCCGGTCATAAAGGCCGCTTCGCCCACCGCGCCGCGGAGGTTTCCTCGCCCGATGTTTTCCGTGACCGCATACTCGCCGACGTAAACTTTCGCGCCTTTGCGGTCATAAGTGTCGTATTTATTGGCGTTGCTGATAAAAAACTCCGGATTGCTGTAATAATGTTCGTCGATAATTTCCACGGGCCGGTTTGTCGGTCTGCCGTTCCAATCATTGGCGATTAGTTTCATTTGCGGGTACTTGGCCTTTATTGCGTCGTAAAACATGGCGTAGCGTGCATAATAGGCCGGTCCCCCGTTCTCGTTGCCGATCTCCATGTACTTCAGCGAAAACGGCGCCGGGTGCCCTGCCTTCGCCCTTAATGCCCCCCATTTGCTCTCGGCCAGCCCGGTGGCGTATTCGATGGCGTCCAAGGCGTCTTGCACGTATTCTTCCACACCCTCCGTGCCGTTGGGCTGCTCCTGTTGTTCCTTGTGCGACATGCCGCAGTTGATCACGAACAACGGCTCTGCCCCCAAGTCCTCGCAAAGTTGCAGATATTCGTGGAAGCCCAGCCCGTTGGTGGAATAGTATTGCCATAAATTCCACTGGTTGCGCCGCTGGGCCGGATCGCCGATGGTCCGCTTCCAACGCATGGCCGTGTCCAATGTCTCACCCTCTACCCAGCATCCCCCTGGAAAACGCATAAACGCGGGGTGCAGATTTTCCAGCATCATCGCCAAATCCAAACGCATTCCATTAGGTCGATCCTTGAAGGTTTTATGCGGGAAAAGCGAAACCATGTCCATCCATAGCGTGCCGGGATGCGAGACGCTTAGGACCAATTGCGCCTCGGGATCGGTCGTGTTGGATGTCAAAGTGAGTTTGTAAATCTTCCATAGCGAATCGACCTTGTTGATCCGCGCCTGGGCATAGTTTTTTTTGCCGTTGGCTCTTTCCAGCGACACGGACACCGGGCCGGTAAATCCGTCGCCGGCTCGGATGGCGACGGACAAATCGTACTGCTCGCCTTTCACCACGGCGATACCCCAATATCCCTTGTTCGACACGCCGACTTTGCCTTTTCCTCCACCTTCGATTTTTAATCGCAGCGATCGAGGATTGTTCTCGCCCATCGGATTCTCAGTGTCGATGGCCATCTCGCCCTTGGCCGAGCCGTCGGTGACCAGGGTCCAACAGTCAGGTTTCTCGGAATTCTCGAAAGAGCGGTTTTGCACCAGTTCGGCGTATAATCCCCCGTCGCCGGCATGGTTGATCTCCTCGAAAAATATGCCGTACAGCATGGGACTGACATTTATGCCCGGCTTGTCCACCTGGACGCTCAGCGATGGGCCGGCGCCGGCTGCGGGTGTCTGCGCCTGTATGGAAAAAATTGTAAAAGCGAACTGCGCCAATGCCACGGCGATAATTATAAAGCGGCTATTCATAGCGTTATCTCCTGTTGGCGAAAATTGCGGTGAATCGAGAGTCCTTTGGTCTAATCTCAAGCAACCTCGGACATGAAGCGTCTGGGGCGACGAATTGACTACAGTTTATCATCCGCAAGGGTAAAGTCGATATGGCGCATCAGACTTTTACAGGCATAACAAGTCTGGAAAACAACATCGCCGGCCAAAACGGGAAACCGCCTGGCCGAAGACGCTTTTTCGCGCAAGATTTCCCCAGGCAAATTATAAAAACGCGAAATTTTATGCCTTATCAGTCAAATTCGGCCCCCGGTTGCAAAACTCATAGAAAAATCGCACAATACAATGAAATATTGCCAACCTTTTTACAGTAGTAAAAGATCATGTTTCTTTGCAACGGCAAGCGTCCAAATCTGGTTCTAATCAGTGTGTTTTTGGCGGGTTTGACGTTTTCCTCGCGCGCCTCAGCGGCGGAAACCGTTTTGCTCGGCTCGGTCGACGTGAGTAAGGTTAAACAAGGCTGGGGAGAACCTCATGCCGATAAGTCGGTCGAGGGAAATCAGATTTCCATCGGCCGGAAAAAATTCGAGCACGGGCTGGGCACCCATGCCGCAAGCTCGTTGCTGATTAACCTCAAAGGCGGAGCCGAACGCTTTACTGCTTACGTGGGCGTGGACGATGAAGTGGGCGATTCCTTGGGCAGCGTCGAGTTCCGCATTTTGGCCGATGACAGCGAACTGTGGAAAAGCGATGTCATGAAGGCTGGGCAGGCGCCCCAAAAGGTTGATGTAGACTTGAAGGGTTTCAATACCTTGCTCCTCCTGGTGCACGACGCAGGCGACGGAATTGATTACGACCACGCCGATTGGGCCGACGCCATAATCGAGTATTCCGGCCAGCGCCCCTACGCCGTAGATCAGCCGGACGAACCGGCGGTGATCCTGACGCCCAAGGCCCCGGACAGCCCGCGGATCAATGGGGCCAAGATTTTCGGCGTCCGTCCGGGGTCGCCCTTCATGTATACTATCGCAGCCGCGGGCCGGCGTCCTATGACTTTCGCCGCGGACGGCCTGCCCGAGGGTCTGACGCTCGATCCGCAAACCGGCCGGATCACGGGCGTACTGCAAAATCGAGGGCAATACACGGTTGCTTTGCATGCCGAAAATTCCCTGGGCAAGGCGCAGCGGATGTTCAAAATCGTTTGCGGCGACGCCATCGCACTCACGCCGCCGATGGGCTGGAACAGTTGGAATTGCTTTGCCGAAGCGGTAGACGACGCCAAGGTCCGGTCGGCCGCCGACGCTATGGTCCAGAGCGATTTGATCAACCACGGGTGGACATATATAAACATCGACGACTGCTGGGAGATCAAACCGGGGAGCAACGATCCCAAGTTCCAAGGCAAGCCCCGCGATGAAAACGGCATGATCAACACCAACAAAAAATTCCCGGCTATGAAGGCGCTTTGCGACTATGTACACAGCAAGGGATTGAAGATTGGGATATATTCCTCGCCCGGCCCGCTGACTTGCGCCGGATTCACAGGCAGTTATAAATACGAAGAAAAAGACGCCCAGCGCTATGCCGAATGGGGAGTCGATTACCTGAAGTACGACTGGTGTTCGTATACCGAGATCGGCGGCGGCGGACGGGGCCGACCCATGCCCGACCGACCCACTCTGAAAAAGCCTTATGTTGTAATGCGCGAGGCCCTGAATAAAATCCCCCGCGACATACACTATAGCCTATGCCAATACGGCTGGGGAAACGTCTGGGAGTGGGGCAATGACCCCGACATCCGCGGAAATTCCTGGCGCACCACCGGCGACATCGAAGACACCTGGTCGAGTATGTCTAAGATCGGCTTCCGTCAGGCAGGACACGAAAAGTACGCTGGGCCGGGTCACTGGAACGACCCGGACATGCTCGTGGTGGGCAAGGTGGGCTGGGGAAACGTGCACCAGACCGCCCTGACGCCCAACGAGCAATACACTCACATCAGCCTGTGGTGCCTGCTCTGCTCCCCGCTTCTAATCGGTTGCGACATGACACAACTCGACCAGTTCACGCTCAACCTGCTTACCAATGACGAAGTCCTCGAAATCAGCCAGGACCTCTTGGGCAAACAAGCCGGGCGCGTCGCCCAGGCCGAAAACCTCCAGGTTTGGGCGAAGCCCATGGAAGACGGTTCCATGGCCGTGGGCCTGTTTAACCTCGGCGAGTCGGAACAACCGGTCGTCGCAAAATGGTCGGATTTAGGGCTATCGGGCGAACAGATCGTCCGCGACCTGTGGCGGCAAAAGGACCTTGGGAAGTTCGACAACAGCTTCACAGAGAAAGTCGCCCGGCACGGAACTGTTCTGGTGCGAATCCGCCCGGCTGGAAAATGAAATCTTACATTGCAGCTAGAATCATGGTTGAACCTGTCCGGCGATGGCAAGACGCTTCGCGCCGGGGTGTGTTTTGACTGCACGGGTGGTGTTATTTTTGCGCAATAAATGCTTGCTCATGGCTCAAGAATAGGTTAGTCTGATTATTCATTGTTGTGGTCGACGCGCTGCTTTTCCAAGAAAACTTATGGTTGAAATACTGAAAAGCCTTGCAATCTGATTCTTAGAAAGGGCATGGATTCATGAAGACCCGTTTTGTGCATGTGGTTATTGTGTTGGTTTTCACCGCGGCGTCTTTTCACGTCTTTGCCGACGAACTCTCCGACGCCGGGTCCAAGGTCAAGGTCGCTCCTGTGGTTCCACCTAGGGTTCATTCTTTTCCGCTGCGCGACGTGCGATTGCTGGACGGACCGTTCAAGCGCGCCATGGAATTGGACGAAAAGTATCTACTCTCGTTGGACGTGGATCGGCTGTTGCACAACTTTCGGGTTAATGCCGGCCTTCCATCGTCTGCCCAGCCATTAGGCGGGTGGGAGGAACCCAAGTGCGAATTGCGGGGCCATTTCGTGGGGCATTATTTGTCGGCCTGCGCCTTGATGTATGCAGCCACGAGCGACGAACAATTCAAGAAAAAGGGCGACGCCGTGGTGGCCGGCCTGGCCGAGTGCCAGGCGAAGATCGGCACCGGCTACTTAAGCGCGTTCCCGGAATCGTTCTTCGACCGCGTGGAATCGAACGGGCGGGTCTGGGCCCCTTATTACACGCTACACAAGATTTACGCCGGGCTGCTGGACATGTACGTGAATTGCGATAACCGGCAAGCCTTGGACGTCTGCAAGAAGTTCGCAGATTGGGTTATCGCCCGCAACGACAAGTTGACTGACGAACAGATGCAGCGGATGCTCCGCACCGAGCACGGAGGCATGAACGAAGTCTTAGCCAACCTGTACGCCATTACAGGCGAGGAAAAATATCTGAAGATCGCCCAGCGGTTCAACCACATGGCCGTCCTCGGTCCGGCCTCGAACCAAGAGGACAAACTTACCAATCTGCACGCCAACACGCAGATACCCAAATTCATCGGCGCCGCGCGACAATACGAATTGACGGGACAGGACTGGCTCAATACGGCAGCGCATTTTTTCTGGGACACCGTGGTCAAGGAGCGTTCGTACGTCATCGGCGGGCACAGCGACGGTGAAATGTTCTCGCCCAAGGAGACCCTTTCAAGATCTCTTGGCCCGAACACTACCGAAACCTGCAACACCTACAATATGCTCAAACTTACGCGGCACCTCTTCTGCCTCGATCCGCAGGCCGAGTACGCCGATTTCTACGAGCGGGGGCTTGTGAACCACATCTTGGCCTCGCAAAACCCGGCCGACGGCATGATGTGCTATTACGTGCCGCTACGGACAGGATCGCATAAAGACGAGCATTACAGCACGCCGCTGGGTACCTTTGCCTGCTGCACCGGCACAGGCGTGGAAAATCACGCCAAATACGGAGACAGCATTTATTTCCACGACGATACGAACTTGTATCTGAACCTGTTCATCGCCTCGGAATTGAACTGGAAGGCCAAAGGGCTGAAAATCCGTCAGGACACGAGATATCCGGACGAGGCATCGACCAAGCTTTCGTTCGCCTGCGAAAAACCCGTTGAACTGGGCCTGCTTGTCCGGCGTCCCTGGTGGGCGACAAGTGATTTCGAGATTCGCGTCAATGGCGAAAGACAGGCTGTGACCGGCAAACCGGGCAGTTATTCGAAGATTTCGCGGCTTTGGAAAACCGGCGACACGGTGGAAATAAACATGCCCTTCAGCTTGTATACCGAAGGTTTCCGCGACAATCCGCGGCGATTCGCGTTTTTAACCGGCCCCTTGGTATTGTGCGCCGAAGTGGACTCCAAAAAGCCGTTTCCCGTGGTGGTGGCTGAGGAGGGGCACGTGCTTGACGGAATAAAGCCACTGCCGGGCAGGCCCAACACCTTTGCCGGTTCGCCCGACGAATTCCGCATTGCCAACGAACAGAACAGCAAGGGAGTGACGCTTGAACCGTTCTATAAAATGCACGGTGCCCGGCGCTACGCCGTATATTGGGATCAGCTTACGCCGGCCGAGTGGCAGGCGAAAGAGGCGGAGTACAAAACGCAGTCGGATCGGCAAAAGGCGCTGGAAGCCGGCGTGGTGGACGCGGTGAATCCGGGCGAGGAACAAAACGAACGCGATCATAAACTACAAGGCGAAAAAACCGAGTCCGGCGACTTCAACGGGCGTATGTGGCGACACGCCGCCGATGGCGGCTGGTTTTCCTGGGATGTGAGAGTAGTCGCGGATCAGCCACAAGAGCTTCATGTAACCTACTGGGGCAGCGACGGCGGCGGCGATCGCGAGTTCGACATCTTGATCGACGGCGTAAAGATCGCCACGCAAAAACTGGAATACAATAAGCCCGACAATTTTTACGACGAGATTTATAAGATTCCGGTGGAAATGGTAAAGGGAAAGAATAAGGTCACCGTAAGATTTCAGGCTCACGAGAACATGTATGCAGGCGGCGTATTCGGTCTGAAAGTCGTGAGAAATGCGCCGGCCGGCGACTATCCGATCAAGCCCGTGCCATTCACCGCCGTGCACTTGAACGACGTTTTTTGGGCGCCGCGGATCGAGATCAACCGTACGGTAACGATCCCCTATGCCTTCGACCAATGTGAAAAATCCGGGCGCATGGACAATTTCGAGCGTGCGGCCGCGGCGTTGCGGGGCGAGGAACTCAAGAATAAAAACGCACCCGGATATCCCTTCGACGACACCGATCCGTACAAGGTCCTGGAAGGGGCTTCCTATGCGCTTGCCGTCAAGCCCGATCCGAAGATGAAGGATTATCTCGACAAGCTGATCGCAAAAATCGCAGCGGCGCAGGAGCCTGACGGCTATCTGTATACTACCCGCACCATCAATCCGCAGCATCCGCACGAATGGGCAGGCACAAAACGCTGGGTGCGCGACCCGGACCTGAGCCACGAACTCTACAACGCCGGCCATCTTTTCGAGGCCGCGGCAGCGCATTACCAGGCCACTGGGCAACGGAACCTGCTCGATGTGGCCCTGAAGGAGGCCAATCTGCTCTGCGAGACATTCGGCCCGAACAAACTCAATAATATCTGGCCCGGTCATCAGATTGTGGAGATGGGGCTGGTCAAGCTCTATCGCGTCACCGGCGATCGGCGGTACCTGGATCTGGCAAAGTTTTTCCTCGACGTACGCGGACCGGGCGGCGACGAATATCACCAATCGCACGTCAAGCCGGTCCAGCAAAAAGAGGCCGTGGGCCACGCGGTTCGGGCGACATATATGTATTCCGGCATGGCCGACGTGGCCGCCATGACCGGCGACCAAGGATACCTGCACGCAATCGACGCCATCTGGGACAACGTAGTGGGCAAAAAACTCTACATCACCGGCGGCATTGGGGCACTTGGAAGCGGCGAGGCCTTTGGCGCGAATTACCAATTGCCAAATCTAAGCGCATATTGCGAAACATGTGCGGCCATCGCCAACGATTATTGGAACCTGCGACTGTTCCTCCTACACGGCGACGCTAAGTACATCGACGTCATGGAACGCACCCTGTATAACGGCCTGATTTCAGGCGTATCGCTCGATGGCAAGCTGTTCTTCTATCCCAATCCGTTGGAATCCGACGGCCAGCATCAGCGCAGTCCGTGGTTTGGATGCGCATGTTGCCCGGGCAACATCACTCGCTTCCTGGCGTCCATTCCCGGATACGTATACGCCCAGCGCGGCGACGTTATTTACATCAATCTTTTCGCCGGCGGCACGGCAGAGATAAAACTGGATGACGGGCGCACCGTTAAATTGACACAACAGACTCGCTATCCTTGGGACGGCGCGGTTAAGATAACAGTCGAGCCGGACAAGGCCGGTGAGTTCGCCATAAATGTGCGAATTCCGGGCTGGACCCGTGGCGAGGTCGTTCCCAGCAACCTGTACAAATTTCTGGACAAGGCCACTGAGCCGGTTACGCTCAAGGTCAACGGCCAGAACATACCCATCGAATTGAACAAGGGCTATGTGAGTCTGAAGCGCTCGTGGAACAGTGGCGACGCGATAGAATTGAATCTGCCCATGCCTGTGCGCCGAGTCGTGGCCAATGACAAGGTCGCCGACGACGCGGGCGAGGTCGCCTTGGAGCGCGGCCCGCTGGTGTATTGCATCGAATGGCCGGACGTAAAGGACGGCAAAGTGGTCAACATGCTCCTACCGGACGATGCCTCTGTAACGCCCGAATTCAAGGTGGGTTTGCTCGGCGGAGTGGAAGTCCTCAAGGGTGATGCGCATAGTCTGCGATGGACGAAGGACCACAAGATGGAAAATGAGAAAACCGCCTTCACCGCGATTCCTTATTATGCTTGGGCGAATCGCGGCCCAGGCGAAATGGCCGTATGGATCGCGCGCACCGAATCCGCCTCGCGGCCGCTGTCTTATCCGACCATCGCCTCCACGAGCAAGGCCACCGCCTCCGGCCGCGGCGCGGACGTGAAGGCCCTGAACGATCAGCGCGAGCCGAAAAGTTCGGGCGATCATTCCAACCGCTTTTTGCACTGGTGGCCGCGCAAGGGAACGAAAGAATGGGTGCAATACGACTTTGCCAAGCCGGAAAAGGTCTCGGCAGTGGAGGTCTATTGGTTCGACGACACCGGAGTGGGCGAATGTCGCCTGCCGAAATCCTGGCAATTGTTCTACCGCGAAAAAGACCAGTGGAAGCCGGTCGCCAATCCCAGCGAGTACGGTTGTGAAGGCGACAAGTATAATCGCACTACTTTCGATGCGGTGGAAACCGACGGCCTGCGCCTGGAAGTCCAGCTTCCGGACGATTTTTCATCGGGAATTCATGAATGGCGAGTGGATTAAATCAGATGTATGCGAAGAACCGGAAACAAATCTTACACTGCGGGCAGGCGGTTATTGCCGTTTTAGTCTGTGGTTGGTTGGCGATCCATGTCTTAAGTGCGTACGCCATAGCCCGGGACGCGCCCGCGGCGGGCTATGGCAAACCCGTTGATGCCAAGTCAAAGCAGTTAGAGCAGACCGGGCCGGAAGATAAAATTGTTGCCATCGATCCGCCGGAGAAAGACTTTTTTTCAAAACTGCTGGATTACGAGGGTATTCTCATCAAAGCGCCCAAGGAAGTGGCCGACGAAGCCCTGTTTGCGGCAAAGGCCCGGCTTTCGATGATGCTTGTCAATCTTCCGGACGTTCGCTTGAGCCTGCACAAGGCCGGGGCCGAACTGCACATCATCGGGCGCAACCAGGTCACCTCCGATCTGCCGGAGTGGCGGCGGATGAAAGACAAGCCGTTCGATGGCAATCAGACCATCGACCAGCGCACGCGCGGAATGGGCGGATTGCTGACTTCCTGCGGCGAGGAAAACCTGCTTAAGCTGGAAAAGGACCGCTACAAAGGCCGCGACATCTGCGTACACGAATTCGCCCACAATATTTTTGAAAGCGGGATTCCAGCCGAGACTCGGGACAAATTCAAAGAACAATACAAACGTTCGCTGGCCAAGGGTCTTTGGGAAAAATCGTACGCCGGGTCGAACGTCGACGAATTCTTCGCCGAACTTTCTATGTGGTATTTCGGCACTCACGGCGACCTTCACATGACCGGCGCCAAGCCGGAAAACGGACCCGAAGGCCTGAAAAAATACGATCCCGAAGCCTTCGCGCTTTTTGATGAGTTTTATTCCGGGCGGATGATGCGCCACGAGGCCGGCGGCGGCAATGCACATTCGACAAATTGATTGACGGTGAGGATTCAAAGATGCCGGCATATTTCCGGCAGGTCTTGTCACACTTCTTCCAGCGAAGCAGCGGCAGGCGAAACCTTACAAGCACTGATCCTATCTCGAGTTCTATTATTCACCGATAAAACGCACAAGGACGAAAAGACGAAATATATTATAGTTTTTTTCGTCTCGTATTTTGGTCTTTCTGTCTTTCGTGATGAAAAAGATTGTACTCCTATTTCGACTGCGATTTACGGGGACGAATGAGATTAAAAATTGGGGCGAACTCAATAAATCATTGAGCGTTTAAAAAATAGAAAAAACAGAAATGATACGAAGAATGACAAAAATGGGGACTGGCGCCGTAAACGGATCTAGTCTCCATTTATAATATAGAATATTAATGGACTATTAGCTATAATTATGCTAACTGTGTCACACGTTTCGTGTCCGATCTGCAAGT
>JBEKZY010000006.1:0-38991 GCA_049509395.1 Thermoguttaceae bacterium
TTCCTGACTAAAACGGTTGAACTGTTGATGCAATGCGTCTTTGCTATTATACTTATGTTCATGCCGCTTAATGTTGAACTCCTCCGACTTCCACTACGTAAATATGGGTAAGGACAAGGCGTCTACGGCCGGCTGTATGTGGGCACCAACGGCCGCGGCATCCTCTATGCTGATATCCACACGCTTCAAACATATCTGCCCACCGGCTGGAGCACGCAGGACATCGGCGCGCCCGGCTCCACCGGCTCGGCCGGCTCGCCCTCAAGCGGCACTTGGGATCTTATCGGCGGCGGCGGCGGAATCACCGGCACGGCCGACGCCTTCCGCTTCGCCTACATCAGCCTCACCGGCGACGGCTCCATCACTGCTCAAGTCATGGGCGTGCCCAGCGATAATCCCTCCAACCATAACGCCAAGGCCGGGGTCATGATCCGCGACGGAGTCGGCGCCGGCGCCGCCAACGTGCTTTTGGCCATGAGTCCCGGCTCGGTCAACGGCGCCTTTTTCCAGTACCGCTTCACAAGCGGCAGCACCACTACTATCAGCACCGACCCCGGCATCTGGAGCCCCTACTGGGTGCGCCTCACCCGCAGCGGCAATACCTTCACCGCCTATTGCTCCGCCGACGGCGTCACCTGGACCCTGGTCGGCACCGCCATCGTCGCCATGGGTTCCACCGTCGACATCGGCCTGGCGGTCACCGCCTCCGACAACAACCAACTGGACATCTCCACCTTCCAGAACGTCTCCGTCACTACCCCTACACATACCTGGGACGGCGGCAGTCTGGTTAATAATCTTTGGACCACGCCGGAAAACTGGGTCGGCGACGTAGCGCCATCCGCCGGCGATAACTTGATCTTTCCCGCCGGGGCGGCACAACTGGAAAATGTTAATGACTATCCTTCCACAACTGTCTTTGGTTCGATCACCGTTTCCGGCAGCGGTTATAACTTCCAAGGCAATGCCTATCAATCGTCGATGGTCCAAGTGCAATCGAATACTAATGTTGAAGTAAATGCAATCACTACCGGCACGTTGACCATCGGCGCGGGCTCAGTTGTCACCATCGCACCCATCCCCGGCGGCCCGCTTGCGGCATATTCTGCCTTAACGCCCATTGCCACCGATGCTTTGCCGCCAAATCAGCCTGAAACCGTTGTGCAACCAACGGCTGCCGACACAATTGTATCGCCATCGTTGAACGCCACCTCCATCACGGCGGAACCGGTTGCGGTAAGCACGGCTCTCGCAGCGCCGGCCCCGGCATATAGCGAGGCGGCGCCGGCGCCGGCCTCGTCCGATAGTTTATCCAATACTGTCCTCGATACGATTGCCACACCGACTGGAATAATCGCCGATACATCCTTGCCCCTGCGTTTAATGGAAACTGCCGAGGAGAGACGAATCGACACGGCTTTCAACCGCCTACTGCCGCAATCGCCGATTTATTTCCGCCTCGATTCGACGGTGTTGCACAAGGACGTCGAAAGCGGGCTGGAACAATTTATTACCACAAGAAATGAAAACATTACCAGCACACCGATACTTGGTTCATTGCGCAACGAATCGCCGTCCGGCGTGGGAAAGATTGACAAGAATTCCACAACCCCGGTTATAAACAGCCGGCAAGCCCATATTGCCGTATTACAGACAAATTCTCGCTGGGCATATCTCGACGCTACAGCGGACTTCGACATCATCCGACATGAAGGCGCCAGGAAACATTCCAAGCAGTTTGAAAAAGCGATTGATGAAGTTTTGGCGGAAGAGGAAGATGCCATTCCGGCCTTACTATAACACAGGCCATTGGTCGCGGCATGCCGCGCATAAAACATTAACAGTTTGCTGATGGCGGCTCTGGAAAATGGCTGTTCCATGTCGTAATCGCCCAACTCTTTGATTATTACCGCTTATCGGGCAACTGTTTCCATATAGCCCTTTCCGATCCTGCCGGCGATGAGTTTTTCTTCATTATGGTTTGCGCCTGCGGCATTGGGGAATGTTTTAGTCTGCGTCTGTTCTTCCCTGCCGATCCGCCCAAAGCGGACCGTTAATAAACCCATGAAATTATGTCTAATTTTTTAGATGCAGAAGGGAGAAATAGAAATCGCAGATCCCCGGCGTATCAATCGTAAAAAAATGACCATAATGGCTATTGTTGATGTTCCATTGATAGTACCGATTTTAAATTATTTTGCAATTTTGCGTTGTTTTTTGTATATTCAGGGAAGGGATTTAATTGTATTAAGCCGCAGTCTGGTATTTCACAGTTAAGCAGAGAAAGAACGGTAATACTAATGAGTAAGTATTCAAAAATCGTGTTTTACATTGTTTGTTTGTTATTTCACTCGGAATCGATCCGGGCGGCCGTGAATGCCAGCGTAGGGGTGGACATAAACAATGTGTTGGGCGCCGTTCCCAATACGGCGATCGGCAACAATGTAGCGGTATGGCAAAACTCGCTGGCCAACCCCAGTTTGCCCGGCGTCCTGTCCAGCGGCGGGAACGAACTGCTCCGCTATCCGGGCGGAAGCTATTCCGACATCTATCAGTGGGAAACCAACACCAGCAACCAAGGCGGGTATTGCGCTTCAACGGCCAATTTCGCCAATTTCGTGCGCCTGATGAACAACTCCGGCACCACCGGAATGATTACCGTCGATTATGGCGACCCGTCCAAAACTCAAACTTTAAGCAGCCCGAACGTTGTCGGCGGCCAACCGCAAGAGGCGGCGGCTTGGGTCGCGTATGCAAACGCCAGCGCCGGCATTTATGGTACGTCGAGCGATGTGACACTGGGCACCGACGCACAAGGCACCAACTGGTACACAGCCGGCTATTGGGCCAAGCTCCGCTCTTCAACCGTTGCCCAATATCGCCAGTGGTCCCAGGCGGCCGGCACCTATAACTCGGCGTTCGAGTTCCTGGCCATGGGGCAAACCGCGCCGGTGGGCATCAAGTACTGGGAGATCGGCAACGAGGTCGGCGGCAACGGTTACACCGGAACGCAATGGGAGTTCGATGCCCATGCGCCGTATAACAACGGGAACACCAGCGACAATACCGGCCGAAAAAACAATTCCGCCCTTTCGCCCACAGCTTACGCCACGAATCTCATCCAGTTCGCCACGCTGATGAAGGAAGTCGATCCGACCATCAAGATCGGCGCAGGCCTGGACGGCTCCAATTCGACCGCCAATCGCCAGATCCTCAGTACTGCCGGCAACTACATCGATTTCGGCATCGTGCATTGGTACGTCCCTAACCCCAACAGCAGTGACGCAGATGTACTGAATGCCACGCGCACGGCCATAGCCTCGCAGGTGCAAGCCGTAAACTACGACTTCCAGACGTACGCCCACAAAAGCCCGGGCCAGTACGAAGTCCGTTTCACCGAATTCGGCTATTTCAATAGCGTGTCGAATCCCATGATTGACGCCTTGTTTTCCGCCGACGCCTATGCCACCGGCATCGAACAGGGCGTGAAAAGCATGAGCTGGTGGTATACGGGCGCGTCAACATATTTGAACGACACCGTAACACCCGGGCCCGCTTATTACGGCATCCAAATGTACAGCCATTTGGCGCAGGCGGGCAGCAATATCCTCGGTTCGACCACCACCAATGCCTTGGCCAGTGCGCATGCCACGCGTTTGAGCGACGGCAGCGTCGCAATCATGCTGGTGAATCTAAACACCACCACCGCCAACGACGATAACGTGACGGTTAGCATAGACGATGCCAACCTGTTGACTAAGGGCGTGAAATGGATATACGGGGCCACCCAGTCCACGCCGCTGCAAACAACGCTCGCCAGCGGCCTGGGCAGTAATTTCACCATTACGGTGCCGTACCGCGATATTGTTACCTTGATCATTCCCGAACACCTTTCATACACCGGCGCGGGAAGCAATACTAATTGGGTTGATGCGAATGGAACTAATTGGAAGTACGGCATTACCGCCAACGGCAACGGCGACCCCGCTGTATTTTCCAGCGATGCCCATGGAACTTTCTCCGTCAATGTCAATAGCGCGGTAACAGTCGGAAAGCTCACGGCCGACGGCCTGGGCGGGGCTGCGCAATGGAATTTCAGCGGCTCCGGCAATATTACGCTTCAAGGCGCCGGCACGCCGATTATCGAATCCGATGTAAATACCATCATAAGCGCCCCTATTTCGGGAACTCAAGGACTAAGAAAAACCGGAAACGCCCAGTTGCTCCTTTCCGGATCGTTGAATTACAGCGGGCAAACTATCGTCGATGCCGGAACGTTGCAGATCAACACAATTGGAGCAGTATCGCTCGCCGATGTCGCCGGGGCGGGCGGATTGGGCGTCGGCAACGGCGCCAATTCAACAACCTTAAGCGCGAAATCGATCAGTGTAAGTGTTTTGACTATTGCCGCCGGCTCTACAATGGTGATCAATCCCATTGCAGGCGGACCGCTAAGCGGCAGCCTGACCGCCGTGCCCGAACCGGGCACGCTCACTCTTTTGGGCATCACTGCGGCGACGATCCTGTTCGGCTATGCTCGGCGGCGGCGGAAAGCATAGTTTGTATTTAGCCCGCTGCAAATACACGGCGGATAATTTGTCACACTTTTCTTACCGCGCATACCACACGGCCAGGCGGGCCAATTGATCGTTGTGGGTCAGGGCTTGGACTCGGAGTCGATGGCGATATCCGGACAGCGAAGCATGCGTTTGCCCGCGGTCCAGCATCATCACCACTCGGATGACGTCTTCCGCGTTCGGTTCCCGCCCAGTGCAAGCCAGGCGCAAGACCCACATTCCCACGCAGTAGGAAAGCGCCAGGTCCCAAAAACTTTCGACCATGGACCAGCCGCGCCGCTTAAGCATCGCATACCGCCAGGATACGACGGCCGTTTCGAAATAGGAATTAAACGGTTTGAGCACCGTTTCGGCCAGCGGGCCCAGCGAGCGCTCCTGCGACTCGAACGAGGCGGGAGTGAACGGAAGGTGCAATTGGGGTATTGCCCCTGTGCCCCGACCGAACTTGAAGGCCGCCGAAATCAAGCGCCAGCGCTCGCTCCAGGAATACTCGCACTCTAAATCGGGATGCAAACGAAGATATTCCAAAATGGTTTGCCGGAATAGTTTGCCGGCTTGTCTTTTGGGCTCGGCGCGATTATTGAACATCGAAGCCGAGTCCTCGATCGCCGATTTTTCCAACATCGACAGCAATTCGACCAGGCGTTCGCCCTTGAAATTGCCTAAATTGCAGGCGTTTAGCAGGTTGCATAATTCCAGGCCGTGAACCAGGCGACGAACCAGCGGAAAACGCTGGTCTTGGATCAACCGCGACAGGCTGGCGTTGAGGGCCTCGGCGTCTTTCCAAGGGCGTCGATGTCTGTGCGTAAGCGCGGGCGGGCGCGAGGGCAAGGGCTCCTCGCCGCTGTGTTTGAGCAGTTCGCGAAGTTCGCCCAATTGTTCCTTGAGACTGCGGCCGCGATCAGCCGCGGCGGACGGACAATATCGCCGCAACGTTACAAAGGCGATGTTTTCCAAGGGCACAAGTTGCAACGGGGCCATCCGGCAGACGTGCGGTTTGGCGTCGTAGCCGAACCGCTTGTGAATACGGCACAATTTATCGGCGTCCTGGAAGATGCACGTGCCGTTGTTGCGCTGGGCCAGGCGATAACGTTTGTCGAATAAACCAAGCCGCACCAGGATTTTTTTCCCGCGAAAATCGGGATCTTTGTCCCAGCCCTGACGGCGGATCCGCTCCAAATCGCGCTCGTTGAGGACCACAACCGCTCCCCGGCAGCAGATGCCGCAACCGTGACAGTCCCAATTTTCCAGAATCGGCAGCACGCGAATGGGTAATGACATAAAGTTTTTTATTCGTGGTTTAATCGCCTCTTGCGCGCTTCTTATTTAGCCCCCGGTGAATATACCGGGGGCTTGGATTGTGGCTTTAAGTCACTCAAGAAAACCTTCAATGTTCAGGACTATATTCATTGTAGCAGGATGTCGAAAATATAAAAACATAATGGGCTATAAAAAAAGGGACGAAGCCGATTGTCGGCGCCGTCCCATCGGGTCTCGCGGCAGTGATGTCGCGGGTATGTTTTTATTCGCCATCTTTAAAGGCCGGTTTTCCCCTGGGGTTCTTCTTTATTTTTTTCAGGGATTTGCTCCGGCTCGGGCGTTTTTGCATCTTGATGCCGGATGTGCAATTCATTCTCCAGCTTATCGATGTGCCGCATCATTTCATCCAGGCGTTTTTCGCTTCGTCTTTCCAGATTGTTGCCGGGCGGGACATTCGCCGGAGTCCCCGCCTCCGACGGCCAAAACGGCGACGGCGACATTTCGGGTGTCCAGCGCATCGCCCCGGCCCCGGTGTTGGTTGCCAGGCCCAGCATGCGGTCCACGTAGGGGCGGACTTTTTCCGGCAACTTGTCCAATTCTTTTTCGCTGACTTCCCATTTTTCATCGCCCATCTTCACTACGATATCGGCCGGTTTGTCGCCGGTCTTGGTGATGGAAATCGACATATTCCCGGGTAGCGGCGGGTGGATCGGCGCGCCGCGTGGCAGAATCACTCCCGGCTGGAAAAACCGGAACTGCATCGGGCCCTGCCGGCCGAACCCGCTCCCCGGCGGAAGTTGCTCGAGCCACTTGCGAAGGGCCTCGATATCGGATCCCGGGGGCGGGGTTGGAATGCGGGCTTCCTCGGGACGCTTGGCAGGCGTTACTGCGATGGTTTTGGGCTGCCCGTCGCGGTTTATTTCCACTTTCATCTCTTTGTCTTTGGCGGCATCAACGGCTTGCAGCACTTCGGAAACGTCGGTGATTTTTTTATCGTTGACCTTTTCTATTATGTCATTTTGGGCGAAGCCGGCCTTGGCGGCGGGACTGTCGGGCACCACTTCCTGGACTATTATGCCCTTCTCATCGATCCGTAACATTACGCCCAACCAAAACTCGGGAAGACGAAGGGGCGGGGATTTTTCCTCGGCCTGGGTCGCATTACCTGGCGGATCATCTTCCGCGGCAGCCGGCGCCGACAAAGAAAATGGAAATAGCGTCAGCAAAACCAAGCAGCTCAGCCAAAAAACTTTTTTCATGACATACTCCTTTCAAATTTAATGAAAGTATTTTTAATTATTTAACGACAATCAAAAAACAAATCTCACACATAATAGCCGGCGGTCAACGACCGCCGGAAAACTCGCGAAATCCCGCCGGCGGCTGTTAGCCGCCGGCTATTAAAGGCGACATTTATTATCTGATTCTCAATAAATATCAATATCGATGTTCAATTTGATTTAGTACGTCGTGTTTCCCACATACTGCAGTTGGACTTTATCGACCGGCACCACGAGTTGGCGGCCGTCTTTAAGCGGCAGGGGCATCAACTCCTGTTGTCTTTGCACTTGGTAACCGCTGCGCTGCAAGGCCTGCACCACGCTCTGGGGAATGGGCGACGGCAGGTTTTGCAGCCACTGTTGGTCCATTCGGTCGCGCTCCAGGACCGGCAACCGGACCGATTCTCCCGGATTGGCCGATCCGGCCGGGGATAATCGCACCCATTGCCAGGGCTTGGAGGCGTTGTTCGGTTGAGAATCGTTTTGAGCGACGGCGGTTTGGATGCCCGATGGCGTTGTTGCTGAATTCCCGCCTAAATTGCCTGCTATCTGATTGGAACCGGGGGCGCCGAAAAAGTTGCCCAGCCGATTGCCCGAGTGCTGCCACAATACGCCCGCGCCCAAGAACAGTAAAAAAGTGGCGGCCATGGCCGTCAGCGTGCCCGCAAGCCCAAAGGGCGACGAACGCCGCTTTGTGGGCCGCGGACTCGGAGCAACCGCAGATAAAACCGGGGCTTGAGCAGCCGGCATGCTTTGCCGAAGTCCGCCCAATTCTTTTTTCCAGCACTGGGCTTCCAGGAAGGCCAATGCGCAACGCCGCCATCCGTCCGGTTCCTGGTCCAGCGAATTGAGCAGTTCGGTGCGCTGCGATTCGCTTAATTCGCCGTCCACCAGCCGGTCGAATGATTCAGGGGTGGGTCGTAAGTGATTCATGGCAAATTTCCCCCCTCTCCCTTTGGGAGAGGGGGCGGGGGTGAGGGCCTTTGGTTCGATTATTTTACCAAACTTAAGTTATTATTTTTTTAAAACGTGCTCGTGCTTTACGTCACATCGGCTTCCACTACGTCCAGTATGGCCAACTCGCTTCGCAGTCGTTGCCGGGCCCGATGCAACCGCGCTTCCACCGCGCTTTCGCTTATGCCCAAACGCTCTGCCAGGTCTCGATAACTCCAATCTTCGGTATATTTTAAAAGTAAAATTTCGGCGTCTCGGCGCGCCAATCGTTTAATGGCCAAACGGATTTTTTGCCGCCGTTCCTCCAACAGCAGCCAGGTTAATGGATCCGCCTGGCGGTTGTCTTGTTCGCTTGGATGGTTGCGTTGGGCAAAGCGATCGACCAACTTCCGCTGCCGCCCCATCTTGCGGCGATACAGCAGGGTTTGCGTCACCGCCAGGCGATACAACCAGGCGGCGACTTTATTAAGGTCGTTTATGGGCGCTTTTTGCCGCACCGCGGCCAATGACACCTCCTGCATTACTTCGTCGACGGCCTGGGGTTCGCCCAGTCGCGCGTAAACCACCGTGCGCAACCAGCGATCGTGTTCGGCCAGGACCCGAGGCCAATCAATAGCGCATGCCGGGAATTTACCAACGGCAGGCGCCTCAGGCTTTTGGCGAGGATTGGGCTCGGTCATGGCCATAATAGTGGTTTCCACACGGTAATGAATCTTGCGGGAGTCTTGTGGAATTGCGCTGCAAGTAGTTATTCTATAATAGGTTATTGTGGTGCAAGCGTCCTGCCTGCACCCGCGCCGTTTTACGCTGGAAGGCGGCTTTTTAGCAGGCCATACGCCCGCATTACAAATATTTATAACTGTCTATGAATAATACGCAGCACCCCATGGACTGGATAGACGAACAACTCGGCATCCTCCAACAGCGGGGGCTGCGCCGCTGCTTGTCCACGCGCACGGGTGCTCAATCGGCAGTGATTGTTATCGAGGGCCAAGAGGCTATCAATTTCGGCTCGAACGATTATCTGAACCTGGCGTCCGATACTCGTTTGACGGCGGCCGTTGCGGCCGCTTTGCAGGAGTATGGTTGGGGTAGCGGCGCCAGTCCGCTGGTGACCGGATATGCCCAGGCGCATCGCCGCCTGGAACAACGCCTGGCCCAGTTCGAGGGGACAGAGGCGGCATTGGTCTTCACCTCCGGTTTCGCGGCGAACACCGGCACGGTGGCGGCGTTGGCGGCCGTGGGCGACGTGGTGTTTACCGATCGCAAGAATCACGCCAGCCTGATCGACGGCTGCCGGCTTTCACGCGCCGATGTCCGCACTTATCCGCATGCCGATTGGCAAACGCTCGAACGTTTGCTTTCCAAATCATCAACTGAAAGAGACCTGCACGGCGCCCGGCGACGTTTGATTGTGACCGACGGGGTTTTCAGCATGGACGGCGATTTGGCCCCGCTAAAGGAATTGGCCGATCTGGCCCGGCGATATCAAGCGATGCTCTTGGTCGACGAGGCCCATGCCACCGGCGTTTTTGGGCGGCAGGGCAGGGGAGTGGCGGAGCATTTTGGTTTGGAAGATTTGGTGCACGTTCGCGTGGGAACCTTGAGCAAGGCCCTGGGATGTTTTGGCGGATTCGTGGCCGGGAGCCGGTCGCTTATCGAATGGCTGGTAAATCGCGCCCGGCCTTATGTTTTTTCCACGGCCATGCCGGCCGCAAACGCCGCGGCGGCAATGGCGGCTTTGGATATCGTTGAAAACGAACCGCGGCGGCGCGTGGAACTGCTGGCCCGGGCCGATGGGCTTCGCGCACAGTTGGCCGCTCAAGGCTGGAATATCGGCCGCTCGGCAAGTCAGATCATTCCCATTATCGTGGGCCAGCCGTCGCGGGCCGTTGCCCTATCGGCGGCCTTGCGGGAGAAAGGTTTATTTGTGCCGGCCATCCGGCCGCCGACCGTGCCCGAGGGCGAAGCCTGCCTCCGCATCAGCCTCACCTGCGGACATACCGAAGACATGATCGCGAAATTATTGGAAGTATTGGAAGCGAATAAACACACTGACATTTCAACATAATTATCACCGTCCACCGCCCACTTAAAAAAATGCGTCTCGCATACAGTTCCAACGCGTACATGAGTTTCTCGATAGAGGAATGCATCGCCCGAATCGCGGATTTGGGTTACCAGGGCCTGGAATTGTTGGCCGACGCGCCTCATGCCTGGCCGGTCGATTTGTCGGCGGACAAGAAACGGGCGATTCGCGAATGTATAAATCGGAATGGACTGGCAATTTCCAACGTCAACGGATTTATGATGAACGCCATTGCCGATCCGCGAAATCCGTATTGGCATCCGTCTTGGATCGAGCCCGACCGCGATTATCGGGCCATCCGCCGCGAACACACTAAACGAGTATTGCGTTTGGCCAAGGAATTGGAAGCACCATCGATGCAGACCGAGCCGGGCGGACCCCTTGCCCGGGATGAATCGCGGCGGGCGGCCACCGACATCTTTTACGACGAGATCATGCCCTGCGTCGAATTGGCCGAAGATCTGGAAGTTTTTCTATTGATCGAGCCGGAGCCGGGTCTTTTGATCGAGACCTTCGAGCAGTATCTGGAATTTGCCGACCGGCTGGATTCGCCCTGGGTGGGCTTGAACTTCGATATCGGGCACGCATTTTGCATGGGCCAGGATCCGCAGAATTGGATAGCCCCGATGGCCCCGCACACGAAACATTATCATATTGAAGACATCGCCGACACGCGAAAGCATGCGCATTTAATCCCCGGGCGCGGGGCGATCGATTTTCCCGCCGTGTTGAGTGAAATCGTCAAAAGCAGCTACAAAGGCTGGGTAACGGTCGAACTATATCCGTACATCGATAATCCCGACGAGGCGGGCCGTGAAGCAAAGAAGTTTTTGGAAGACGTGATGAGAGAAGTGAAAAAGGATGAGGGATAAGGGATGAGAGATGAGGGATTAAAACGTTTAGCCGCGACCCAAAGGCGAGCGGGTTGACAAAAGGGTGAGGGCTGAAAGATGAAGGATGATAAAAATGGTCCGGATCAGTGCGGCGGCGCCGCGCTCCGCGATTATTTGGAGCTGATGCGCTTGCCCAACGTGTTTACTTCGATGGCCGACGTGGCGATGGGTTTTTTATTTGTGCGTGAATTGGCCAGTGCAATCGACGCCTGGTTGCTGGCCGTTCTGCTGGGCGCATCGAGTCTTTTATACCTTGCGGGCGTGGTTTTAAACGACGTATTTGACCTGGAACTCGACTCGCACGAGCGGCCCGACCGGCCGTTGCCGTCCGGCCGCATTTCGCCCAGCGCGGCCCGGCGGTTTGGCTGTGGATTATTGTCAGCCGGGGCCGTGTTGGGCTGGGCGGCGGCGTTTATAATCGGCAACATGCTGCCGGGCGCGATTGTCGTGATCCTGGTTACCAGCATCTTGATCTACGACTCAGGATTAAAATTCACCGCCATCGGCCCGCTGCTGGTGGGCGCCTGCCGCATGTTCAACGTGCTTTTGGGCATGAGCGCGGCAGGGACGCCTTTTGCGGCCGAACATTGGGTCGTGGCCGGCGCTATTGGTCTTTACATCGCCGGAATCACTTGGTTTGCCAGGACCGAAAACACCCGCAGTTCCAGGCTGCACCTGGCGCTTTCCACAATTGTAATGCTGCTGGCGATTGCCTTATTGAGCAGTTTGCCGCACTGGTCCGAGCGGATCACTCCGCTTGTAGTAGAGGAGCCGTATCGGTGGCGGCTGCTGATGTTGATTTTGGGTTTGATTATGGGCTGGCGATGTTTGCGGGCGATCATCGCGCCCAGTCCGGCCCAAGTTCAAGCGGCCGTGGCACAGAGCATCCTTTCGCTCATTATGCTGGACGCCGCCGCCTGTTTTGCAATCCGCGGCGTATTTTGGGCCGCCATGATCCTGCTCTTACTTTTGCCGGCCATGTTTTTTGGAAAATGGATCGAACTAACGTAAACACCACATATCCCGAATGGTCTTTCATCATCCCTAATCCCCAATCCCCAATTTCCAATCCCCAATTTCCAATCCCTATTTTATATGTTTCTCGGCTACAACACCAACGGCATGGCGGATCACGATCTATTCGAGGCGGTGGGGTTGTTGGCCGAGATCGGCTATCGCGGCGTGGCGATAACCGTCGATCACGGCGCACTTTGGCCGCGGGATAAGGGGAGTGGGCGGAAAATCGTTCGGTTAAAAAAAATGCTGCGAGATTTGGGATTCCACTCTGTAATCGAAACCGGCGCGCGATTCCTGCTCGATCCCCGCGTCAAGCACGAGCCCACCCTGGTTTCGGCCGATCCGCGCCGCCGGATCGAATTCTACAAGTACGCCGTCGACTTGGCGGCCGAATTGGGCAGCGATTGCGTTTCGCTCTGGTCGGGCGCGGTCCGCGACGGCATATCCCCCGAAGAAGCCGAGAAAAGACTGACGCAAGGCTTGCACGAAGTGCTGGATTACGCGGCAGGGCAGGGGGTCGTTATCGCCATGGAGCCCGAGCCGGGCATGCTCATCGATTCGACTAAAAACTTTGATATTTTTTTAAAACATAACGATATGCCTAATCTGCAATTGACGCTCGACATCGGCCATTTGCACTGTCAGGCCGAAGTGCCGATTGCGGAGACAATCCGCCGCTCTCGCGGTCGATTGGCAAACGTGCACGTCGAGGACATGAAAGCCGGCGTTCACGAACATTTAATGTTCGGCGAAGGCCAGATCGATTTTCCCCCGGTTATTAGCGCGCTGGCCGAATCGGGTTATAGCGGCGGATTGTATGTGGAACTCAACCGTCATAGTCGCGAAGCGCCCCAGGCGGCTAAAAAAGCCTTTGATTTCTTATCGCAATTCGCCGAGTTGATTTAGGGTGTAAGAAGAGGGAAAAGGGGAAAGGGGGAAAAAGGGAAATAAACTTGTTTTAATCACTTTTTTACTTATTCCCCTTTTCCCCCTTTGCCTTTTTCCCTTTTTACACGATAATGATATGTGGTCCTCTACCATGTTCGTGCTGCCGATGCAATTATTTTGCTGAGCCGATATTTAATGCCCGTTGGGTGCCTGATTTAAAGACACTGGCCGCGTGTATAGCCGCTGACCGGCCTGAAGCCGGCAACGGATCACACAACCCGGTGTCCAGGTTGCCCGATTTTATCATTAACGGGTTCACAAATGAGCATCGCCACGGCATTGCGGTGGAGGATCTTTTTTTTGAATGATGAATGCGGAATAATGAATGATGAGTTTAAAAGCAATCAGCTATCAGCAAACAGCAGTCGGTTTTAAGGCTGATAGCTGAAAATTGATTGCTGAACACTGAAAACTGACTCTTAAAAGCCGATTGCTGATAGCTGACTGCTGAAAGCTGAAAATCATGCCAGAACTTGCGCCCGAACTTGCCGTCAAACGCGACCGCTTGCTCGAATTGCTGAAAGGTTACGGCAGTTGCGCGGTGGCCTTTTCCGGCGGATTGGACAGCACCGTTTTGGCCAAGGCCGCGCAACTGGCGCTGGGCGATCGGGCCGTGGCGGTGACGGGCTTAAGCGCCGCCCTGGCGGGCAGCGAATTGGAAGATGCGAAATCGCTCGCCCGGCTGATCGGCATCAGACACGAACTGATCGAGACCGGCGAATTATCGCTGCCGGCGTACCAGGCCAACAATCCCGACCGTTGCTACCATTGCAAAACCGAGTTGTTCACGCGCGTGGAAGAATTGGCCCTGCGATTGAATGTGGCCGTTGTGGCCGACGGCAGCAACCTGGACGACCATGGCGATTACCGGCCCGGTTTGCGGGCGGCCGCCGAAAAGAAAGTAAAGAGTCCCTTGGCCGAGTGCGGTCTTAGCAAGGCGGAGATCCGCTCGCTGGCCGAATATTGGCAATTGCCCGCCTGGAACAAGCCAGCCGCACCCTGTCTGAGCAGCCGCATTGCATACGGCGAAGCGGTCACGCCCCAGCGCCTGGCGATGGTCGAGCAGGCCGAGGCATTTTTACATAAGCGGGGTTTTAAACCGCTCCGGGTGCGTTATCACCGCGGCGACGTGGCCCGCATCGAAGCCGCGGCGGATGCCATCCAGCGATTTGCCGATCCCCAGTTCCGCCGCGAGGTGACCGAGTATTTCAAGTCGCTGGGCTTCAAATACGTTTCCCTCGATCTGGAAGGCTTCCGCTCCGGCAGCCTGAACGCGGTATTGCCGGCGCCCGATTTATTATTGAGGTGACATGATGTTTACAGACACAGAAATCAAGGCCACGGGCTTCCGCGCATTAGTCGAAGCCCTGGGCGACGTTCAAGCCGAGAAATTCATCGCACTCATCCAGCGCGAACCGTTCGACTACACCCAGTGGCAACGAACCCTCTGGCCTGACAAAACTGTCGAAGAAATCAGCCAAGAGGCTATGAAACAGCGACAGACAAATCATTGAAAGCAAAATAAAATGCTGTTTCGGAAATTCAAAGTAAACGCCTTACTGCCGGTGGAAAATTTAAAAAAATCTCGCCCAATCGATAATGGATAAAAACGATGACGGCCTATTTCCCGATATCGTCATGCAAAAAATTATTCCTCTTTATCTTAATAACCGCCGGGCTCCATCTAAATTATCTTCCTAATTCTTTGCGGGCAGCGGAAGAAAATATCGACGTAAAAGACATCGTCGACGCCAATGCAAAGGCGATTGCGGCGATACATTCCGCGGTTATGGAAATAAAAGGCGACCTGGATATTGCGGGTGAATCGCCCGCCAAACTCTCGCCCCAATTTGTTTGTACGTGGACGATGCAAAACGACAAGGTAAAAATTCAATACCGGTCTTGGACTTTTGTTGAAGATAAAAATATATTAGGAATCAAGAAAGAGAGCATCCACAAATCTTACACGGAATGTTATAACGGTCCGGATAAATATGTTTGCCTCATGGGCTACGATCCCGAGGATTTGCCCGTTTTGACGGAGTTAAACGCAAAGGGAGTATTTGCCGTTACCGGACCCAGGCATGCGGATGCCTATACTTATATCGCCCCGTACCAAATGCTTTTATTCACGATAAGTTACACTCTCGATTCTTGGAGCCTGTCCGAATTGATCGATAAAGACCAATGCAAGATTATCAAAACGCCCGCCGAATCATCGAATAAATGTTATGAATTGGAAATCATTCATAAAAATCCGAATCTGCGGTTTGTTGTGTCGGTGGATCCGAGTCGAAATTATTTGATTCACAAAGTGGAATGTTATAAAGAGAACGTCCTGTCTCATACCGTCGAAGTATCGTCGTATATTGATTCAAATGGCGTTTATATTCCAAAAGAAATAAAATCTGTCATCTACCAAGCAACCGATTCATCCAAAAAACCGACCATTATCACGGCCCATAAATATGTAACCGTAAAATCAATCAATCAGGCCATACCCAGCGAAGCATTCGAGATCAGTAAAATCCCGGAGTGGGCCAGGGTGCAGGACGAGAATAATGGAAAGTATTACATCTGGGGAAAAGGCAAGCCGCATCTTACTTTCGACTCGGTCGAAGCGGCCAGGCAGTGGGAAATTAAAATGCACGATCGCTATTTATGGATTCCAATAACTTTATTTACTTTGATTGTCTTGGTTCCCTTGACAGTTTTATTTATCTACCTGAAAAGACGGGCTAGAATTTCCCCGCCAGCAACAGGATTAGCAGGATAACAAGGAATGCAGCCCCGCCCGCGATCACAAGCCAGCCCCATAATGGCATGCCGCTTTTATTGCGTTTTTTCGATCCGGCATAGTGGAACTTGGAAGGCAGGGGTTGATTCAAATCCGAGGCCGGGTTTATGGGCAGTTGGCTTAGATCGATATTCAGTCGCAGGGGCGGTAAATCCTCTTTGATCGATTGGGCGACGGGCAATTTTTTCTTGCCGATGGCGGAATCGGATTTTTCGCCGCCGTGCTGGCGATTGGTTAGAGCCTGACCTTTGCCGGCCGGCTGGTTCGGATTGAGCGAGGCGTCTGTTTTGGCAAGGTTGCCGTCGCGCACCGGCGCAGCGCCGCGGGCATGTTCGCTTTCGCCCTTGACCAGCCGTCCTTTGGGGACCGGCTTTATCACCGGGGCGGTCTGGGGCGAGTGGGGCGCGCGAGTATCCGATCCGCCGGCGGGACCGCTGCCATGCTGGCCCAATTTCAGCGTGCTGCCGCTGCCGCTGGGCGAGTCGGCCTTCTTTCCCTTCGAGGCCAGCCAATCGGCCAGGGCTTGCGAGATCTCGGTCATCGACTGGTAACGCTGGTCCGGTTTTTTGGCCATCATCTTCAGACATATATCAATCAGATCTTGGGGAGCGTCGGGACGGTCCTTAAAAATGCTCGGCGGGGGCTGCTTCTGGTGCATCATCAAGCGCTGTGGCAAGGTGCCGTCCGGAAAAGGCGGATGGCCGGTCAGGAGGAAATACAGCGAACAGCCCAGGCTGTAGATGTCGGCCCGGGCGTCTACGCCGTGGCTGTCCAGGGCCTGCTCCGGGGCAAGATAGTCGGCCGTGCCCAGCACGTTTTCGTCAAAGGCTACGGTAAGGGATGCGTGCTCTTCGCCGGTGAATCGGGCCAGGCCCAGGTCCAGCACCTTGACCACTTTTTTCTGATCGACCAAGAGATTGGCCGGTTTGACGTCGCGGTGGATCAGGCCCGCCTTGTGGGCATGCGCCAGCCCGTCGGCCGCCTGGCGGATGAAGTCGGCGGCGGTAAGATAATCCATCGGTCCATCACCTTTGACCATCTGTTGCAGGTCGCGGCCCTCGATGTACTCCATTACCAGGTAGTGGATGTTGCCGTCGTTGTCGACGTCGTACGCGCGGACGATGTTGCGATGATCCAGCCTGGAGACAGCCTCGGCCTCGCGGTGGAATCGGGCCAGATAGGACGAGTCTTCCACGCGGTGTTTGGGCAACACCTTGATGGCCACACGGCGCTGCATCAGCACGTGTTCGGCCAGGTACACGCTGCTCATGCCGCCGGTGCCAAGATGGTCCAAGAGCTTATATTTGCCAAGGAAAAAACCTTTATGCCGGCCTTCAAGGAGGTTGTCGCATTGCCAGCGGGTAACCAGGCCGGCCTCGACAAGCTTTTTGGCGACGACATCGGCTTCGGCCGGCAGCGAACCGCCGGCCTGTTGTTGTACGTCGGCCAAGACAGCGTTTAGTTGGTCCTTTTCAACCAATCCGCTGCGTCGGACCAAATCGAGAAATGAGTCCACTGTCGATATATTCATGCGCGCAGTTTACGCGGCCCCCTTCCTGATAACTGCCAAAAAGCCTCAACCTTTATAATACCATCCATCCGTGAAAAATGCCAGCCTTAGAAGTCGTTTACTAATAGCAGGTTATGGAATAAACAGGGTATGTTATAGGGAATAAAACAATTGTAACCAATACCTCGTTTTGGGGAAAAGCATATTTATCTCTTGCGGTTCTGATAGCAAGATGCGAGAAGTTGGCTGCCTTTTCTCTAGCCCAGGCGTTTTACGCCTGGGACGAGGGAACGCCCCTTTTCCCTTTTTCTTTTTGGCCGCCTTTAGGCGGCTTTAGAGCTGTGAAAATTACAAATTCAATGATGCTCTCGACTTATTTCTAGCGTTTGAAAGGCGAATCAACAATTTTTCATTTTGTTCCAAAACTTCGCCAAGTTTATCGATTTCATCAAGAGTATTATAAAAATAAAAACTAGCTCTAGCAGTGGCTTCTACGCCAAAGCGCTTGTGCAACGGCATCGTGCAATGATGCCCGGCTCGAATGGCAATTCCATTTTCATCAAGTATATGTGCCACGTCATGTGGATGACAGTAAACAAAGCTTACTAGTCCGCCCTTGTATTGCGGGGCAGGGCCGATAATTCTTATTCCGGGTATTTTTCCAAGCACTTCATGCGCACGAATGGTTAACAGTCGGTCGTGCCGGTGGATGGCGTCCATACCGATGGCGCCGAGATAGTCGATTGCCGCGCCCAGGGCGATGGCAGGCACGATGGCCGGGGTGCCGGCCTCGAATTTGTGCGGCAGATCGCCGGGCGTAAAACGATCCAATTCCACGTGCCGGATCATTCCGCCCCCGCCAAGGAAAGGTGGCATGGCTTCCAGCAATTCCCGTTTTCCGTAAAGCACGCCGATGCCCGACGGCCCCAACATCTTGTGCCCGCTAAAGGCCAGAAAGTCGCAATCCAACTCGGCAACGTCGGTTTTTTGATGGGGCACGCTTTGCGCGCCGTCGACCAGCGCCACCGCCCCGACATCATGCGCCCGGCGGATGATCTCGCCCACCGGATTGATCGTCCCCAGCACGTTCGACAGCGCGGTAACGGCCACGAGCTTTGTACGCTTAGTTAAAAGTTGATCTAAAGTTTCCAGCCTGAGTAGTCCGTCGTCGGTAAGCGGGATGTGGCGCAGCACCGCGCCCGTGCGCTCGGCCAATTGCTGCCAGGGCACGAGGTTGGAGTGATGCTCCATTTCCGTAAGCAGAATTTCGTCCCCGGCGCGGACGTTGGCGTCGCCCCAACTCCGGGCAACCGTGTTGATCGAACTGGTCGTGCCGTAAGTGAAGATAATCTCTTCCACGTTCGCCGCATTGATGAAAGCCCGCACCTTTTCCCGCGCTCCGGCGAAAAGGTCGTCGGCCTCCTGGGCTAATTTGTGAATGCCCCGCATTACGTTGGCATAGTGATTTTCGTATGTATCGACGATCGACTGGATGACCTGGCGCGGGCGCTGCGTGGTCGCGGCGTTGTCGAGATACACCAACGGCTGGCCGCCGTGCACCACCCGCCCAAGAATGGGAAAATCGGGCCGGTAAAGATTTGGATCGAGTGCAGGAGGATTTATAATCGTCGTCATGAAAAGTATTTTATATAAGATTGCGTTTTGTAGTCATATTTTTTATTGCAAATTGTAAATTGCAAATTTCAAATTGCAAATTGAACAACTGCCAGTGCATCCTCAATGATTTAGTTTACTCCGTACTCGGTACTTGTTATCACAATCATTCCAGCCTTTTTAAATTCATCCTTCATCCTTTCTTTATCACCGGTAGAGAACTCTTATCCACCGGCGCGTAAATCGCGGCCTGCAATACCCGCCAGGAAAGCAGGCAGCATTTTTGCCGGTTGGGCGTCAGCCGGGCGCCGAACAATTGCAGCATGTCGTTGGCGGTGAATTTTTTTACCTCCTCGATGTGCCGGCCGTTGAATTTCTCGACCAGCATCGAAGCCGCCGCCTGGCTGATGCAACAGCCGTCGCCGTTAAAGTAAACGTCCTTCATCGTGCCCTTGTCGTCAATTTGCAGTTCCATGCGGATCACGTCCCCGCACAGCGGATTGTCGTCCTCGTGCGCATGCGTGCACTTAGGACATTTCCCGCGATGAAACGGGTCCTCGTAATGGTCGAGGATATGCTCCTGGTACAGTTGTTCCTCTTCGGGCGGCATAGCAGTTTTAGGGGGTGTTAAAAATGATTCAATAACGTAAAAAATAATCCCAACATAAAAAAGGGTGATATAGACCTCTTTAATAGTTTACGTTTAAAGGCTATTGTCGGCAACCCATCCGGGCAGAACAAATGACGAATGACAAAGGACGAATGACGAAAGAATGACAAAAACCTAATGATGAAAATGAGTGGGCAGTTGACGATGGACATTGGCTTGTCGACAGTGGACGTTGAGCAGCAACAAAGTTTCAAAGTTCAGAATTCTGCATTTTTTGTGTTCTTCCTTCCGTGTTCTTGCTCGTTTTGTCATTCGTGCTGCATCCTTATACATTTTTTATTTCATCCTTCATCCTTCATCCTTCCCCTAACAATCCAGCAACCGGGCCGTTGCCAGCCAGCGGAGTTCGGCGCCGCCGATTTCGACCGGGCCGACGAAACGCAACGCGGCTACTGCGCCTTTGGCAAAGCGGATCGAAGCGTTCGGCTGGCCGATTAGCGCGGAGGTCAGTTGGCCGACGTCCGGGGTATGGCCGACCCAGGCGATCTGAGAATGTTCTTCGGCCTGCTGGGCGGTCCATTTAAGCAGGCTTTCCAAGTCGCCGTGGGGAAGAAGTTCTTGGCGGTCGATTACCTCCGGCCGGTCCATCAGGCCCTCGGTCAGAATTTGCGCGGTTTCCCGGCAGCGAACCGTCGGGCTAGTTGCGATAATCGATGGTTCCATGCCCCGCCGGCTTAAAATACCAACCATGGCGGCGAAACGATTCCGGCCTTTTTTTGTCAAAGGACGCTGGGCGTCGTCCGGCCACTCGGGATCGCCGTACTCTCCGGCCCAGGCATGGCGAATAATGTAGAGGTCCATGATTTAGTGATTAGTGGTTGGTTGTTAGTGGTATTCGGTTAACAGGGTAGCACCGGTTCTTGAACCGGTGGGACAAAGTCCCAAGAGGTTTTGGCAATTTTCAACGATTCAAGATATTCCTCTTGCGGAAAGCCGCCCAGGTTCAAGAACCTGGGCTACCCAGTGGTTATTGTATTTTATTTCACCCGCCATATAACTTTATCTTTAATCCCCAATTCGCGTTGGGCGGCGGCAATTGCCGTTTTAAAGCGCCGCGCGTCCTGCGGATAACCGGCCGTGGGCGCAAGCCCGGGAACGCGGGAGCACCAAAACTCGTTGAACGGTTGCATGGCCAATTCGCGGAGGTATTTCGAGGCCATCGAAGCCAGTGCGGCGGGCAGGCAACTCTCGGCCTTGGCGCGGAAACAAAACTCGATCCGCCGCCCACTGGGCCCGATGCGATACACGCTTTGTTGCCGGCTTTCGCCGTGGACTTTGATCAAATAATCGGGAAAATGCTCGCTTAGCAGCGATCCGTAGCGATTTCGCCCGCCGTGTTTGTCGCAGATGACCGAGATCGGTTGCCCGTCAAGCGGCGATATCATTCGCATGATCAACTCCAGCGTAAGATGCGATAACAAGGCGCCTTTCGATCCGTAAAGTTCCAGCAGTTCGTTGAACTCGCGCGGGAAAACGGCCCGGCTGCTTAATGCAATCAATTGTACGCCTTCCGTCAAGAGCGCATCGCGCAATGGCGGGCCGTGCGCGGGCCAATCGCCGGCCATGACGTCGATGGGCACCGGGGCATCGTACGCGTTGAACCAGGGGCTTATGGAAAATTCATCCGCCGCGCGGGCCGCCAGCGCGTGCCAGGCATCGCGCCAGGTGCGAGGTTGCAATCCCAATAGCGCCCAGGCGGCCCACAGCCCGCGCTCCAAGTGCCGCAGATCGCCGCCGGAGTTGTAAAGAATTTTTGAATCGGCGACCACCATGCAAGGTTGGGGGAGTTCTTGCGCCTGTTTAAGCGAAGCGGCAATCACATGTCCCAACCGGCCGAAAAGATCCTCGCCGCGCAGGCCGTCGGGCGCTTGCCAAACCGAGGCCGATATAACCAGCGGCCCGAGATTCGGCCCATAACCGGCTTCGTCGGTTCCAATCAGGTAGCCCATGCATCGAGTATATCAACAAAAGCTTTTAAATACCAGGGGGTTAAGGCTTGCTGGTTTGAAGATATGGATTAAAATAGAATAATGTTAATCAAGGAGATTATTTATGACGGAAATTGTATTTCAGATTGAGGAAGATCCAGAGGGCGGTTATACCGCCAGAGCCTTAGGCGCATCAATTTTTACCGAAGCGGATACATTGGAAGAACTGCGCACAATGATTCGCGATGCGGTCTGTTGTCATTTTGAGGATCCCGATCAAAGGCCGAAGATGATCCGGCTGCACTTCTGCCGTGACGAGGTTATCACCACGTGAAAGTTCCACGTGATCTTTCCGGTACCGAGTTGGCTCGCGCACTACGGCGTTTTGGTTACGAGGTCGTACGCCAGACGGGAAGCCATATGCGATTAACACGTCATCACGCAGGCGAAGATCAGCATATTACCATCCCCGGTCACAAGTCGCTGAAAATCGGAACACTTAACAATATATTGGGTGATATTGCTTTGCAAGTTGGGATGACCAAAGACGAACTCGTTGAAAAACTCTTTTCTTGAAACTCGCCTGACTTAGCATGGGCAATAAAATATTAAAGTGACTGCCGATTTTTCACAATTGCGTGTTGTACGACTTACGCCGCCGGGCCGCGGAGCGGTGGCCTGCGTTTTGGTGGAAGGCCCCGGCGCCGCCGAAGCGGTGCAGGCAGTGGTGCGAACAAAATCCGGCAGGCCGCTGGCGGATTTTTCACAAGATAGTCTGGTACTAGGGTATTTCAATGTAAACGGCGAAGAAGTCGTTCTGCGGCCGCGGAGTCCCAAGACAGTCGAGCTGCATTGCCACGGCGGATACGCGGCCGCGGCAATGATCGAAGAAACCTTCAAACAGCGAGGCTGTCAGGTTGTCGCCTGGCAGCAGTGGATTTCTGAGTCGCAAACCGATAAGATTTCCGCCGCGGCTCTGGCAGCGCTGGCCGACGCCCCGACCCAGCGCACGGCCGGCATATTGCTGGACCAGTATCACGGCGCAATGAGGCGCGCATTCGATGCGATCGGGCAAGACATTAAAGAGAAGAATTTTGCCGCCGCCCGATCGCGGGTGGAATCGCTTATGGCCTGCATCTCCTTGGGATTGCATTTAACAAAACCCTGGCGCGTGGTTGTGGCCGGTCCGCCCAATGCGGGCAAGAGCAGCCTGATCAACGCCATGGTCGGTTTTCAACGTTCGATAGTTCATCATGCGCCCGGCACTACCCGGGATGCGGTCACGGCGATCACGGCCATGGATGGCTGGCCGGTGGAACTTTGCGACACGGCCGGCCTGCATGCCGGAGCCCAAGGAATCGAAAAAGCCGGCGTGGAATTGGCCCGGCAGCGGATAAGCGACGCCGATCTGGTGGTCTTGGTTTTCGATCTTGCTTCAAGTTGGTCCGTCTCGGATCAAGCCTTGGCCGATAGTTATCCAAATGCCCTGAGAGTCCACAACAAAGTCGATGTTCAATATGCCAAAGACAATCGTCCAACCGGTCCTTACACAAGCGCACTGACTGGAATTGGAATCGATGAGCTAATCATAAAAATCGTGAACCGCCTTGTACCCGTTCCCCCGCCGCCCGGCGCCGCGGTGCCGTTTACATTGGAGCAGTTCGATCAACTGCGGAATTTCTCTTCCGTCCTAGACCACAAAGTGCAAAATTATTCATGATATAAATAGAAATTATTAGATAAGCAATCAACTTTTCATGTCCGGGATATTTAACGGATAAGATCTTCATATATTCTGGCAGTCTGTGATATATGATAGGCATTTCGCGAAACATTCTCGCATACGGCCATTTTTCGCCGTTTTCTGTACGTTTTTTCTGGAAAACACATCGGCATGAGTTTTGCGGGTGTAACATCTCGGTCAGGCTCGATAGAGACCTGTTTATTCCACGATTTCAATCAGATACGTAAACACTTCGGATAGAGGAGATATACCATGGACCGCTGTATGCGCTGTTGTTGTCTTATGTCGATGATCGTGCCTTTTACAGATTTTTTTAAACGACAAAAATGGAGACATCAACATGTTGCTCGAAATTCATTCCGGAACTCTTAGCCTTCCCGATTTCTCTTCACCTACATCCGCCGATTCTGATTTAGAACGTCGAGTAGCGACGTTTCTCGCCGGCCAACATCGATACGCACTGCGGTTGCTCGAAGTAGAAGCCCGCAGCGGCGTGGTCACCATCCGCGGAAGCGTATCGACATTCTATGAAAAGCAGCTCTCTGCTGAGCTTGTCCGGCGCGTGGCCGGGGTGATTCGATTGGTTGACGAAGTGATCGTGCAATCAACGCCCCATCCACGGTCGACAGATTCATCGTCGCCAGGTTTGCAGGATTCTTCCTTTCATTCTGCGAAACGGAATTATCCAAGCCTAGACAAAGCGTGAGATAGGCACTTTGTTTTTTTACTGAATTTGCCGCCATTTTTTTCCTTTAACAAAATGTTCACTAATTAAATCAAGGAGATAATCAATGAACCGGAGGACTGAAACTAAATCCATCGAAAAAGCCTATACGGGCCGCAGATCACAACCAATAGTTTTTCCAACTCCAAAGGCGTCCGCATCGGCGTCGGCTCCTAAAACTTCGTCACAAGCCGCCGCGGCCATACTGACTGCCTTTTACGCAAAAAAGATCGGCAAGAGATTGGCTTTGCTCCTTCTAGTTGTATTTTTAGCTGGGATTGCAGGATGCGGCTCGTCTCAAGATCCCAACCGATTACAGGTGTTTCCGGCCAAGGGACAGATCGCCTTTCCCGGCAAACCAATTGGCGGGGCGTTTGTGGTGCTGCACCCCAAAGCGGCAACGGTTTCAGAAGTAGTGCGGCCGCGCGGGAATGTCCGCGAGGACGGCACATTCTCGCTGACTACTTATGATGCCAACGACGGCGCGCCGGCGGGCGAGTACAAGGTCACCGTCGAGTTGCAGAATCTCGTCAAGCGAGCCAACGGCGACGTCTCGCTCGGGCCCAACATAGTGCCCAAGCAATATGGAAATCCCAAAACTTCCCCGCTTACCGTGCGGATTGCAGAGGGCGAGAACGCCTTGCCGCCCATAATATTGAAGTAATTCCAGTAATTTTTTCCCGTGTTTTTGTTGAGTATTTCACTTTTTTTTAACCTTGATTTTAGGAGGATCGAACCGTGAAGAAGAAAGAAATGAACAAATTTAGGAGAGGTTTTACACTCGTCGAACTGCTGGTGGTAATCACCATCATCGGCATATTGGTGGGATTGTTGCTGCCTGCCGTCCAGGCGGCGCGCGAGGCGGCCAGGCGCTCAACATGCACCAACAACCTCAAACAACTCGGCCTGGCAGTGAGTAATTACGAGAATGCCAATAAAACTTTGCCCTCCAGCGATCGTCCGTCGGGAGTAACGCCTTTGCCTCGAATTGCCGGACTGACTAAACTATTGCCGTACTTTGAAGAAGCGAATTTGTATAAAAGCTACGACTTTACCAAGAACTGGAGCGATCCGGTAAATCTGCCCGTCACTTCACAACGCATTTCCATTCTGTTATGCCCGTCAGACCCAACTTTGTTTTGGCAATCGCCTTTGGCGGGCAGCGGCGCACCGGCCTATAAGCTGGACGCCGATCCCCAAAACACCCCTTGGAAACCAGTGGTCGCCACCACCGACTATTCGCCGACCATCGGGATTGATACGCGGTTGGGGCCCCCGTCCGCCTATCCCGGCGGATTGGATTTGGTCGATGCTGAAACCATCAGCCTCAACCAATTAGGCTACCCGAACAGCGGCCTGCTGCGAAAGAATGAAACGGCGCGGTATGGCGATGCCACAGATGGTCTATCGCACACTATCGCCTACGCCGAGTCGGCCGGCCGACCGTACTTGTTTCGCAACGGTAAATTAGTGAGCAACGACTTGACCGTTGCCCACGTGAACGGCGGAGGTTGGGCCCGTCCGGCCAGCGATTTCAGCGTTGACGGCGCCGACGCAACCGGTGCAATTATCCCCGGGCCAAAGGCCATTAACGCCACCAATGGCGATATTGCACTGACTTACCCCTTGTCTCCATACGGTACTGAAGGAACCGGCGAGGCATACTCCTTCCATACAGGAGGGGCAAACTTTGCCTTCGGCGACGGATCGGTGCATTTCCTTCCGGATACCATCAACATTCGCGAATTCGCCAGACTGGTGGCGCGTGCCGACGGCCTGGCGAATTCAGTAGTTGACAGCGATTAAAAAAACGTAAAGAACTTCTGGCTTTGGGTAGGATGGGGTGGTCTAACTTTACGGCCACCCCAATCCTTTTCATAAGCGGAAAAAAATGAGTTGGGAAAATGTAGAAATCTTGACGCCCTCTCCGCTGCCTTCTGCCACCGCAGTGCCTTTTATATTAGAGCAAATGGGATTGGGTATTATGTTTAGTCGGTCTTTGTGTTCAGGTCGTGTTTTAATCCAACAAAAACGGCTTCTTCTAATTCCACACGTTCTTCAATAATGTGCCTCAGCCAATCAGCCATGTTGTTTTTTCGATGCAATCGAGCCAGGAAAGCCGCCCTTGCGGCAAGATCAGCGGGAATAGATAAAGAAGCCGGCTTGTTACGCCGCACATGAACGGATTTTTCCCAAGCCGAATCGTCGTCGACTTGAGATACCACAAGCCGGTCAATGTCTTTTTCGGTTGGTCTCTTTTTTGCTTTGTCTTTGATATTCATATTGGCCATCCTGTGATAATTCTGACTACTTTACCCGGTTTAAGTTGAAATATAATTTTAAGCCTGCGACCACCCATAGTTGAGCCAAATAATTGATAACGGTCCTGATACGATTTATTTCGCCGAACCTCGAAGTTGGAGAAAAAACATTCCACAACTTCTTCAAATGTAATATGATGGGCGGCGAGTTCATCTCGTTCGAAGTCATATTCGAAATCAACAGGTATGAAACTGTGCCAGTTAACCACTATATTATACTCCATTTACGTCTTTTGACTAGCTGGTTTTCGATACTTGCCATAACAATCAAATTCAACCAATGCATGAATGATATAATAAGTACGATTATAATCCTACATGCTTTTATTTTAAATCGAGATCAGCACATTTATTGGTAACGAATTCGATTGAAAAGCCAATGCCAATGCCAGTATTGGCGTTAGCTTTCAAGACTTTTTGTATGAGGATCGTCCCTTCAGCCATAAGGTTGCTGAATGCGAAAAAATCAATACCCATGAAATTTGCTACTGCTCCTTGACTGGCAATACTTTGACAGCGAGCACGGATCTGTTCTGCAGCATAACCAAGTGCATTCAGGTCAGCATCACCGAGGAAACGGCGCTGAGTAACAATCCCGATAACGGTCCCGTTCTGGATGTTGATGATCGGACCTCCTGAGTTACCACCGTTTATCGAACCATCGATATAGAATACATCATCATTGATTAAACCTGCGATGACTGCGCGCTGAACCAATAGATGATTGATTCCATGAGGGAATCCAGCAAAAATCACGTCCAATCCTCGACGGGGAGGCTTATAGATTCTCGGTTTGAAAAAAGTTCTGCCTGTCGGAATCGCATCCTGTATTTTGAGCACCGCAAAATCATGCTGGTCTGCCGGAGATGATGCAATGAGTTTGAGGGCAAGACAAACCCCATTCTCCATGTATCCTCTAATTGGTTTGCCACTATTTTCAGCTCCTGCGATCACGTGGTAATTTGTAATTACAGTCTCTGGATTTAAGAAATGAAAACCAGAACCACAACCTCCATCGTGTTCTATTCGCAGTATGGCGTCCCCAGCGGTGTCGAATATTGACATGATAATTCCCCTAATAAGAAATACTGCTAATGATGGTTTAATTTGGTTCTGGCAAATATCTTCATATATCAAATAATAATTTGCAATTAACCTCCCCCTATAAATGTTCCCGAGATGACACACCGAAAAATAGGAGTCATTGTAATTTGTGATGCCATGCCGCTGGCCTTCCCTATATTCCGCAATTTGGCTAGCTTCCGTGGATTGCAGTGTTTAAAAAGATCGTTCGTCGGCAGTAGCCGTCTTTTTCCCGGCGATTTTGGATTATTCAAGGGCAAAACTGCCATTTTCATCTGGACTTTATTTGCCAGGGATGGGTACACTTCCCCGGTTTTTCCAGCGGAGGGAGCACAAGTTCGTTTTTCTTGTCTTGCGAATTTGTAATCCGGTTCCGGGAAAAGCCTTAACCAGTTGTTTTAATGGGGCATGCCTGCAACGGATTTTGAGGCTGTACTTTTCAAATGTGAAGATCCGATTTGCTCGGCTGAGTTCAAGGAGAAACTCGCAATGCAGTTCAATTCTGTAAAGTGGCTCGGACTGGTCGCTCTATCGACCGCGATTCTGATCGTATCGGTTCATCACGCGCTGCGCGCCGAGGATGACAGCAATTCCGCAGCGTTTGCCGGCGGGTCGAGCGTCTTGAAAATAGCAGGTCAATCTTCCGACGAACAAGCAAATAAAGCGTCGGAATCGCTGAGTTCAAAAGAAATCGAATCGGAAAAAAATGCGGCTGAAAGCGAAGTGAAATCCGCCGACGGCCGGGCCGTTGCCAAAGACCAGACCCCGGCGCCTGCCGAGGAAGGCGATCTCAAACCGGTGCCCAATCCCGACGAAGCCGGTCCGGTTGCATTGGAAGCGGCAAGTTTCAAGGGCGTGACTCCGGGCGCGACGACCATCGACGAGGTGGAAAAACTCTGGGGCTCACCCAAGGAAATATTCAAACAAAACGACCTGATGACGCAGCTCTATTCGATCAATCCGTTCGACCGGGTGGAGGTCAGCTACCAGAAAGAAAAAGTGTCTTCTATAGTTATCCGTTTCGAAAAACCTTTTCCGGCCGACAAAATCGCCCAGCAATTGGATATGGCCTCGGTAAAGCCGGTGCTGGTATCCAACGAGTTGGCCGAAATCCTGGGCCAGGCATATCCGGAGCGGGGCGTGCTCTTGGCCTTCGAACCTAGTCCGGAAAAAAACAAACCCTCCATGAAAGTCACCCACATAATCCTGGAGCCGCTCAATGCCGAGCCCTTTATCCTGCGGGCCGAAACCGAAATAGAAAATCGCTACGATCTAAGCCGGCGCGATTTGGAAGAGGCGCTGAACCTGCAACCCAACAGCGCCCGGGCGAATTGGCTTCTAGGCCGGGTGCTCTCGGCCACCGATCAATTGGACAAGGCCGAAGCGGCCGCCGCGAAATCCGTCCGACTGGAGCCGGAAAATCCGCGCTATCGCGTCACAAGGGCGCAGATCCTCGGCCAAATGGGCCGCTCGGCTGATGCCCTCAAGGAAGCCCAACAAGCCGTGGATATCAGCAACGACCGCGCTCACATACAAGCGCGCGCTTTGTGTTTGCTGGGCGATCTTGCCGCATCAGGCCCAAAACCCGATTATCGAAAGGCGATAAACTATCATACAAAGGCGGTCCAGGTGGCCGATGCCGTGGCCAACGATCCGCATCCGGCCATTCGCCTGACGGCCAAGGAGGTCTTGGTCGACGCGCATCTGGGCGCGGTTCACGACATCGCTTGGGGCGATTGGAAAGATAAAGACGTTGCCGTGAGCAAGTGGCTGGAACAAGCCGCGTCGTTTGCCGACGATCTGGTTCGCAATGAAGGCGGTTCCGAGGAAAATCAATTGCGCGTATGCACCCGGGCCCTGACGGCCTGCGTGGGCCTGCGCGGCAAGATCGATCCAAAACCCTGGATCCAAGAGGCCCTGACCCACGGAAACGCGTTGATCGATTCCACATCCGATCCCGTTCGTAAAGCCCAATATCAATGGGACCTGGGCATGGCGCTGTACGACGCCGTACAAATTTATCAACTCCGCGCCGACCATGCGACGGCCTTGAAATACGCGCAAGCCGCTACGGAATACCTGGAAAAAGGACACCAGAGGAAACAGACCCTGACCGCCGCCTACATCCTGGGCCGGCTATACTTCCGCGTCGGAGCGATTCACGCCATCCGCGATAAAAATCACGAGGAGGCGGTTGTGTGGTTCGATAAGGCGGCGCCGCTTTTGATGAAACCGCTCCCCCCGGAGTCGGACGCCGACTTGGGCCGCGAGGGCGAAACTTTCGTCAGCATGGGCGTCTCCTATTGGGAAACCAAACAACGCGATAAAGCCCTCGAATTAACGCAACATGGCATCTCACTGATGGAAGAAGCCGTTAAGCAGGGAACCCTGGGACAATCGGCCCTGATCGTTCCTTACAACAATATCTCCTCCATGCATCGCAACCTGGGCTCGACCGGAAAGGCCGATCAATACCAGGAAATGGCCTCCAAAATCAAGGATAGCAAAGTGAAATAATCAATTCCCGCGCCAACCTCATATTCAAGACATTCAAGCCCACGGGTTGCAATCGGTGGGCTTTTTCGTTTCAATTGTATTTTTCAATTGCATTTTTTTGTTGGGGAGGCAGTTCAATTGCCTCCCCAACAAATACTTGCCTTTCAAATCGCATTCCACTTTTTCGTTTTGTCATGCCCAAATAAAATACCATTATGCTTTCACGAATAAAACTTTTGTGTCTGTCGATTGTGGTTGTAGACCTGATTTTGCTGGGGGTAATGGTTCATTACACCTCCTGGCTGTTTATGCTGGCATTTGTTTTCATTAGCGCCGCCATAGGCGGTTGGCTGCTAAATAATGGGTTTTACAAGTATGGAACAAAATTACGCAAGGCGTCTAATGTCGATCAAATGCCATCCGATCTATTACTGAAAATGCTTGCCCATTTTTCGGCAAGCGTTCTTCTAATTGTGCCTGGGGTACTAACCGACTTGATAGCTCTATTAATGATCTCGCCGGCGGGAAAACGGCTGGTGCGATTTTTTATCGCATCGCTGTTTGGGAAGATGTTCCCCCATTTTTCAAATCAGGATTATTTTTCCCACGCAAGCGGCGAAACGCCGGCCAAAGATGAGATTATTGACGTTCGGGTCGTGAATGCGGGCGAGAAAGAGCCGGATAATGGGCAGTAATTCGCCCCTGTTTTTCCATCCGGGCCGCGAATATACTGTGTAGAGAGGAAAAATTATGACTTCCATGCTCGCTCAATCCGCACGACCCGCTTACGATTTCGCCGCGTACAAATCCCTAGAAAACGACGCGCTTGCAGAACGGATCCAACAAATCCGCCGCGCCATGGGCCCGCGATTGTTGATCCTCGGCCATCACTATCAGCAAGACGACGTGATCGCATTAAGCGACCTCCGTGGCGACAGTTATCAGCTCGCCTTGCTGGCGGCTTCGCACGACGAGTGCCGGGCGATCGCCTTTTGCGGCGTACACTTCATGGCCGAAACGGCCGACATTCTCGCCAACCGGCCGGAGCGTTTGACCATGCGAGGCGGCCAACGAGTCAGCGTGATACTGCCCGACCTTGCCGCCGGATGCTCGCTGGCCGACATGGCCGACGTCCATCAGGTCGAACAGTGCTGGCGCCGTCTGGGCGAAGTCATCGACACGGGCGATGTGACGCCCATCACATACGTCAATTCGGCCGCCGATTTAAAGGCCTTTTGCGGCCGGCACGGGGGCATTGTGTGCACGTCGGCCAACGCCCGGGCGGCCCTGGATTGGGCCTTTGCCCGGCGCGGCCGCGTACTGTTCTTTCCCGATCAACACCTGGGCCGCAACACTGCCAAGGCGATGGGCGTCCCCTTGGAACAAATGCCCCTTTGGGATCCGAATGCAGACGGGCTAGGCGGAAACACGCCCGAGACCATTCGCCAAAGTCGAGTCATACTCTGGCAGGGCGATTGCAGCGTGCATCAGCGATTCCTGCCCGAGCACGTCGATTATTTTCGCCAAAAATATCCCGGCATAAAAATTCTCGTGCATCCCGAGTGCTCGATGGAAGTTGTCGACAAGGCCGACGTGGTCGGCTCGACCGGGCGGATAATCCGCGCAGTGGAAGAGGCGCCGCCGGGCACGAAATGGGCCATCGGAACCGAGTTGCACCTGGTCAACCGGCTCAAACAGCAACATCCCGAACAAGAGATCCACGTGCTTTCGACCATGGCCTGCGCCTGTGCCACAATGTCGCGCATCGACCTCCCTCATTTATGCTGGGCCCTTGAAAATCTCGCCGCCGGCACGCCTGTGAATGTGATCGAAGTCGATCCCGAAACCAGCCGCTGGGCACTGGAATCGCTAAACCGCATGTTGGAAGTGAAATAAAGAAGTTGCATTCATTATGAAACAGATGGGGATAATTGACGATGCTCGTATGATTCGGGCTGCGGTGGATGATGTTTATCATTTATGGTCGAATGATTGCCGTTATGCCTCCGAAAGTCGTCTACGGGCGGAATTAATACGTCGTCAGTTGCACCAACACATCAAAGGGGACGTATGTAAAGGTTGTGCTTTGAAAATGTTGAATGCCGCCAGGCTTTTTTTAGACAGAGGAGTTATTCTATGGAAACTCTAGAAAAACTAAAAAAGATTTTACGCGAGGCTTTCCCGCCTCCGGCAACACTTGAACTCGATGATGACGATGGCATAATCGGCGTCTTAATATCAACTCGTTTCGAAGACATGGAGTCCATTGACCGGCAGAATATGATCTGGGACATTCTCGATAAAGCCCTGACAAAAAAGGAAAAACGCCAAATCCTTACAATCGTTGCCACAACTCCCAAAGAATATGCATTCCATACAGCCAAAGAATAGATTTCTTCAGGAATAGAGGACCGTCTCGGAAACCATTTTAAGATACGATCGTTTATTGAAGATAACGATATTCTGTATATGTCTTACACTTTACCGCCGGATCTTGAGCGTTTAGTCCGAGAAGAACTTGCCACCGGCATATATGCCTCGGAAGACGAAGTGTTGATGGAGGCCATGCGGGCGCTTCGTGAGCGGGATGAGGCTGTTGCCGGCATTCAAGAGGGCCTCGCGGACCTGGAATCAGCTCGGGTGCGACCGCTTAATGCGGTGGATATTGTACTAGAATAAACAGTATGTATCTCACGGCCATTTATGTCCACGACGAGCGTGGGCATGGCAACCACAAAAACTACTTTTTCGGCTCTGTCTCTTCGGTCGTGGGAATTTTCGGGGTGAGATCGGGCTGGGGGGCGGATTCTTGCTTAGATTCCTCGGGCGGGGCCGCGCCTTGAGGATTAAACGGCGGCGCAACATTTCCCCCGGCCTCATCGTGGAGCACAATTTTTTTGTTGTTGGATACAATGGTTACGTCGATTGACACGATTTCCCATTTATTGTCCCTCATTCGGGCAATAACATGCGCTCTGCCGCGCCCTTTAGGCCCTTCTATCTCCCAACGCGCATCGACTAGGCCGCTGCCATCGGCATTTTCTTCCATCCGGAAACTGGGAGGAGGACTCAGGAGATTCGTAATCGGTTGCCCTAATTCTTGCTTCAATTCTTCATTGCTTTCGATCTTTTGCATTGTCATCTTATAAGCTTCGGAATTATAAAGCTTACTAAAAAACAAATAGCCGATTCCTAAAGGGCCCCCGCAACAAATCAATATCATGCACAGAAACACCGAAGGCACGAACCATTTCCAGTTTCGCGACCACCAGCCGCGGGGTTTTTGCTCCGGTCCGGGAAAAGTGGCGTTCATGGCTTGCGGATTGGAATAATCAAAACTCATGGGAATTGCTCCAAAAAAATTAGGAATGGCTCCAAAAATATTTGTGGCACGGGCATCTTGCCCGTGGGTTATGCGGAAAAACTGCCCTGGCGGCGCTGGCGTTCAGCCAGTGCCGCACAGGTGAAAATCTTACTCCATAAATCCCGGCTCACGTGCCGCGACTTTACGTTTATGAATTATGTTTCTTCTCTTCTGTCTCGGCCGGCTCTTCGGCGGCCGGTTCCACTGGCCTGAGGTATTCCGGGTCGATGTCGTAGAAGGCTTCATCCGCTCCTTCGAATCGGACCAGGGCCCGGCCGTTGCAATTAAATGTTATTACACGACCGGGCACGTTGGCCCAACGGATCAATTCCGGGCGCAGGGCCTCGATCATAACCGTCCGGCCGGTGTAGGTTTCTTTCAAGTTATCAAGTTTTTCGGGCGTCATTAAATGAAGTTTTCAGTTGTCGGTTTTCAGTTCTTATCAAGCTATCAGCAATCAGCCTTCAGCTATCAGATCGTATTGCGGCTGATTGCTGATCGCTGAAAGCTGATCACTATTATAATTCATCTCTCATCTTTTACGCCCATATAGTTTACACCTGCCGGTTATGGGCGCAAAGGGCTATTGTTGCTGTGTTTTGCTGTAGCGGAGATATGCGTCGAGGAAGCCCTGGATGTGTCCGTCGAGCACGTCGTGGAAGTTGGTCACGGAATAACCGGTCCGGGCGTCCTTTATCCGCTGGTCGGGATGCAGGAAATAACTGCGGATTTGCGAGCCGAAACCGACCTTGGGTTTATGGTGATATTTGGCGGCCTGTTCGGCCTCGCGTTTTTCTTCTTCGACGCGGGCCAGCCGGGCCCGCAGCATTTTCATGGCGATGGCCCGGTTCTTGTGCTGGCTGCGTTCGTTCTGGCATTGCACGGCTATGCCCGTGGGTATGTGCGTCAGCCGGATTGCGCTGGAAGTTTTGTTGACGTGCTGCCCGCCCGCCCCGCTCGCGCGAAAAACGTCCTCGCGCACGTCTTCGTCGCGGATTTCGATGTTGATCTGATCGGAGACCTCGGGCGCGACATCGATGGCGGCGAAACTGGTCTGCCGCTTGCCTTCGGCGTTATAGGGGCTGATGCGGACCAGGCGGTGGATGCCGCTCTCGCCTTTGAGATATCCATAGGCCATCGGGCCGCGCACGGCAATCGTGGCGCTGTTGATGCCCGCTTGCTCGTTGTCCTGCCGATCGAGCAATTCGGTCTGAAAGTCCTGGTCCTTGGCCCAACTCAGATACATGCGCAGGAGCATTTCGGCCCAATCGTTGGCGTCGGTTCCGCCGTCGCGGGCATAGATGGTCAGCAAGGCCGGGTTGGCGTCGTACGGACCGTCCAACAGGGCCTTGGTCTCCAGCGTTTCCAGCGCCGTTTCCACGCGGTCAAGTTCGCCGGGTACTTCGGCCGTCAGGCCGTCGTCCTCCTGGGCCATTTCCACAAGCGCGGCAAGATTGCCGGCCGCGCCGATCAACTCCTCCATGGGTTTTAGCACGGCTTTAAGAGCCTTGAGTTGGGCGACCGTCTCTTGGGCCTTTTCCTGGTTGTTCCAGAAATCGGGCGCGGAAAGCCGCTCTTCGATGGCTCGGACTTTCGACTGTTTGCCGCCGAAGTCAAAGAGAGTCTCGCAATTGCAAAATGCGATGCTGGATGTTTTCGGCCCGATCTATAAGTTCGCGTTCCATAGGAAAATTATATATTAAGAGTTATAGTAACTTTAGAAATTCATCAGTGTTCATACCTGCCGCCCGCAGTAACGATCTCAGAGTTCCAGGGGCGACCTCTCGGTGTTGTGGTATCGATAAGCTAGCCATCTCTCCTGACTTTAGCATTACCACATGACTGCCACGTTGCCGATCTTTTCGCCATCCGGCACGTTCAAATGCCTTGACCGTTTCTGCCCCGGAAACAACGGGTAGTTTGGGCATTACAGTGCAACCTCGACCTCGCGTATGGCTATGGTTAAGGGCATTCCGTTGGCTGCTCGGGCTTCCAGGCATACCTGGATTGCTTCCTGAATATTCGCCAAAGCCTCTTCTTCCGTCTTACCTTGGGAAATGCAGCCTGGAATAGAGGGACATTCTGCCACAATCATTCCAGTTTCATCGCGATCCAATGTGACTATGAGTTTCATAATGATAGTTTACCATAATGGTTAAACTTTGACCATATTAGTATAATGCATCTTCTGCTAAAAGGATGCCAATTCATCTGATTTTATCACGATATAAGAGTTATTCTTGCCAATGTCCCGCGTAGTTTTAGCCATGTCCGGAGGTGTGGATAGCAGCGTGGCGGCGTGGCTGCTGAAGGAGGCGGGGCATGAAGTGATCGGCGTATTCATGCGGCACGGATTGGATGCGGATATCGCCTGCCCGACTAAGCCTGGCGCGCGGCGAAAACAGGGTTGCTGCAGCGCGGCCGACGCGGCCGATGCACGCCGGGTGGCCGATGCCTTGGGATTGCCCTTTTATGTGCTGAATTTCCAGCCGGAATTCGCTCGCATTGTCGATTATTTCGTGGCCCAGTACACCGCCGGCCGAACGCCGAATCCTTGTATTGTCTGCAACACCTGGCTCAAGTTCGGAAAACTTTTCGAGTATGCCGACAGCGTCGGGGCCCAGTACGTCGCCTCCGGCCACTACGCCCGGCTGGAACGGTTGGAGGATGGGCAAATTGCCCTTTGCCGCGGCCTGGACGAATCGAAAGATCAGTCGTACGTGCTATTCGGCATTCGGCGCGAACTTTTGGGTCGGCTGATGTTTCCGCTGGGCGAGCGTTTAAAAGAGGAGATCCGCCGGATTGCCGCCGGCCTGGGTTTGCGCGTGGCAGACAAACGCGACAGCCAGGAAATCTGCTTCATTCCGGACCAAGACTATGCCGGCTTTATCCGCCGGCGCACGGGCTACGTTGACACCTCGGGCGAGATTATCACAACCGATGGAAAAGTGGTGGGTAAACATGGCGGTTTGGAACAGTTTACCATCGGCCAGCGAAAGGGGCTGCAACTGGCTTTCGGACAGCCACGGTATGTAATACGGATCGAACCGGATACGCGGCGGATCGTGATCGGCACTAAAGAGGAATTGGCCTGCGGCGAACTGACGGCCGCCGGGACCAATTGGCTGGTCAATGAGGAGGTTTGGAGTCATCCGTTGCCTTGCCAGGTAAAGATCCGCTATCGCAGCAGATCATATCCGGCCTGCGTGGAGGCCATCGGAGCGGATCGATTCCGGGTTCAGTTCAAGGACCCCTGTTACGGAATTGCCCCGGGTCAGGCCGCGGTTTGTTACCAGGATGACAGGGTTCTTGGCGGAGGGTGGATTGAATAATTGAGTTAATTTAATACATAATCTTTTGCGGTAATACGTTATTTCAGCCATTATACCCCTCGATTGGGCTATTTTGATTGCTAAACTCTTCTTGTTACTTTTATCAATACTGCTTGACAAATCGCTAAAACTTATTAAGTTGGAATAATGTAGGAAGACGTTACATTGAACAGTAGTCGAATAGCTTAAAAGGATTGATGCTTATCGGGCTATTTGGCAAAGTACGTGAATTGAGTGTAGAGTTACCCTTTTTTATTACACCTTACTCATTTTTTATAAATACGGAGGCAGCGAGCAGCGGGTTCGTCACGAGGTTTCGGGCACTTAGGACAAATCGACGGTGGAAAAGGATAAGCCGCTGTTGTCGCTATTCTAAGTGAATTGTGCTTTCGCACTGATTAAGTGATCGGCGGCGGAACGCCTTGTCGAGTCACTCGTGTACGGACTAGCCGAACGCTACGGCCTAATGGGAGCAATCCCTGGCGGCCGGGAGAGTTTGCACCATGGGAGTGACTACTAGACCCGAACTCGGCATTCCCAATATTGTCAGCGCATCTCAGGTTATGTGCGCTGTGGTTAGCCTTATCGACAAAGTCGCTGCCAGCGATTGTTGTGTTCTCATCGAAGGCGAAAGCGGCACGGGCAAGGAACTCATCGCCCGCCGTCTTTGTGCAAAAAGCCCGCGAAAAGACAAGCCTTTTATTCCAGTGAATTGCGCGGGTATCAGCGAATCGCTTTTCGAGAGCCAATTCTTTGGACACGTTCGCGGGGCTTTCACCGGCGCCGAGCAAAACATGCTGGGGCTGGTGCGTACCGCCGACGAGGGGACGTTGTTCCTCGACGAAGTTGGGGAAATTCCCTTGAATCTGCAGCCCAAATTGCTGCGGGTGATCCAGCAACAAGAGGTCATGCCCGTAGGCAAGCCCATTCCAATCACGGTGGACACCAGGTTTATCGCCGGCACGAACCGGAATCTGCGGGAACTGGTCGAGCGGGGTAAATTCCGCCAAGACCTTTATTTTCGCTTGAATATAGTCCGAGTGGTGGTCCCGCCCTTGCGCCAGCGGATCGAGGATATACCCCTATTGCTGGATTATTTTGCCGCCCATTACGCCCGGCATTACAAGCGGGATGAGATTCTTATCTCGCCCGCTATTCGCACTTTACTGATGGGCTATCCTTGGCCTGGAAACGTCCGCGAATTGGCGGCTTGGGTCGAACGCTTATATGCCACAGGCTTGGATGCGGAAGTCCTACTCGAGGCATTGCTGTTGGAGTCGGATAAAAAGCAGGATAAATTGCCCATCGACGGCATGACCTTGTGCCAATTGGAACGTTGCGCGATCGAGCAGGCCATGGATAGGACCGATTCCAATCAGCGTAAAGCGGCCCGCTTGCTGCACGTTCATCGCGCCACTCTATCGCGAAAGCTCAAGCGTCACGGGCTTAAATAGCTCCCGGTTTTCTGCAAGCGACATTCTTCATTCGGCAAATCTGCGTTTTGCATTCCGCATTCAACGCTCATCACTTCCAAGTGGGCAATGAATTGCCCACCCCTGATCTGCTCCCGGACATGCCATTCCGCCCACACTCCGCACAGCGCCCATCGGTGCCAGGTCGCGGTTAAATAAATCACCAATACCTATCTCTAATCTCTAATCCCTAATCTCTAATCCCTTTTCATGGCCGCGCTTTGCGGCCGGGTGGTGCCGCGCATTGCGACCCTTTTATGAAGGCAATTGTTTTCTTTTAATTCGGCGTTTTGGATGTAACTATCGGAGACGTTGCGACTTGGCGCGGGAATATATTTTTCCCCGGCATTAGGCACGGGGCTTGCGAATAAGAGGCAGCGGATTATGTCGTTGCCAAGCGCAGGGGCAAGCCGGCTAAGCGGCATACATTAAAGGGGAAAAAAGTGAGAAAGTCAATTTGCACACAGGCCGCGTCCGGGATCGTGCTTTTTTATCCCGGCTTTTTGCTGGCGGGCCAGATTCACGACTGGGCCGAACAGCACGGAGGATGCCGGGCGACGATTTCCTTCGAGCGAACGCTTCCCGGTATTCGCAGATGGGCCCTTCGCGCTGCGTTGGCCATTATCGACGCATCATCGGATCCCGCCCAAGGCACCGATGCGTTTTTACAATCCGTGAGCATGCTGACATCAGACGCGGTTGCCGTATACACCGAAAAAATGCACGACGGATTGGAATTGCTGGTGCGCACCTTTGGCGCCCCTTTGCTGCTGGGGCCAATGAGCGTGAATGAATGGGAGGAGTTTTTAGAACCCAGGTTTCCCACTCTTATTCCCCTGGATGCGAGCGGTTTGTCCGCCGAGCCGGGCAGGGAAAGAATCTTGCGAAATTTTGGAGAACATGCGGGCAATAAAGTGG
>JBEKZY010000060.1:0-30234 GCA_049509395.1 Thermoguttaceae bacterium
TTTTGTTTTTGCCGGATGCTCCACAGTTTCGCGAACCATCGTTGCTAGGGCAGGGCTGGAGTAGAAACCGGAGAAATGATCTTTGTTGGCCTTCTCGACGTCGACGTGGGCAATGAAAACGCCGTAAATGCCGGCGGTTTTATCGATCCAGGGATACGCGCCGGCCCAACTTGGACTACTCAGGAGCACCGCATTGCCTTTTTCGTCCAATTGTTCGCGCCATTCGCCCAAGCCGTAAATGCCGTTGTGCTTCAGTCCGCGCACGCGCTCGACGAATTCACCGCTCTTTACCTGTGCCCCGAGGACTTGATCGGCTTGCATTTCAGAGACGGCTTTTTCCGAAAGCACGCGCTTTCCCTTAAACAGGCCGTTGCCGGCGATCATGGCCAGGAAGTTCGCATAATCGCGCAAGGTGCTGCGAGCGCCGCCGCCCAGCATGGGGCTATGGCCTCCGCCCTGGTCGACCGGGATAAAATGCGTATTCGTCATTCCCAGCGGACGCGCAATTCGCTCCTGGAACAACGTTTCCCAATCCTTGACGGCCGCCGCTTCGGCCATGCGCCCGGCGACTTGCATGGCCAAACCGCCGTAATCAAAGCGTTCGCCCGGCTTGTATACCGATGCCAAGGGCACGATATGCTCCACGGATTCGGCCAAAGTCTGATATTTGTCCGGAGGTTTATCCTCGGGCTGGTACGGCCGATAGCCCGACGTGTGCGAAAGCATTTGCCGGATCGTGGCAATACCTTTCTGATCATCTTTGAACTCCGGCAGCCACTTCGAGGCCGTGTCGTCGAGGGAAAGCATTCCGTCGTCAACAAGGGACATGATCGTCGCCGCCGCCAGCCATTTGCCCGACGATGCGATAAGCACCACGGTATCGGGCGTGAAATCGCCAAAACAATGTTCGTAGATTACTTGATTATCCTTGGCCGCCAGTAATCCGGCGCCGGGATAATAATGCTGATCCATCCACCTTTGAATTTGTTCGGCTACCGTGGAAAAATCATATTGTGAATTTGAACTCGTTTGTGCGCCGGCAGGGCCGACAACTGTCAAAACCGCGGCAAATACAACAACAACAACAACTCCAAGTGAGGAAATGGATTTCATTGAATAGCCTTCTATCGATAACCGGCGGATGTGTTATTAGCGCCGAAGTGAAATTGTGATGGATTTAGAGCTTTCATCAAAGTGCAGTTTGATTTTTTCTCCGTTAAGGCTGATCTCGGACGGTTTCCAGGCGGCGCGAAGGATCGCATTAACAACCGGCTGGCCTTGAAGCAACAGGTCCAGCGTGTCGCCCTGTTTCGTTGCCGTCAGATAGATTTTGGAAAGCGAGTCGAGCACGGCCTTCCCATTTCGGCGCAAATAGCTGCCGTCGGCAATGAACAGGCGCGAAGCGGCGTCGAAATCGGCCGTATCGGCCCCTTCGGGAAAAGTGATAGCCGTCAAATAGGCATCAGTCTCCCAGCCATTGATCGTGACATTGGCGTTGCGGTGCCGGATGCGCCCGTCGGCGAGCAAGTTGAGATAGACGTCGGTGACCGTGCCTTTTTGGCGAATGCGCACGCCGTTCATGTCGAGCGACTGCAGGCGCTCCAGCTTCGGAAGGTTGTTGCGATTGGCGTCGTTGACCAGCAATACGGCTACCATGAACTTTGTTCGCCGCGTCAGTTCCGCCGGAGTAAATGCGTAATACGTGTCCTTGTTCTTCACGTCATGGTCTTTAAACCCGCTTTTTTCCACAAGCCGCATTTTTTCGGGGTAGTCGGTCGTTAGGCCGGCTTTTCCCGGGAACGTCTCCGGGAACAGCGGGCGGACAAGCACGCTTGCGTTTTCGCCTGCCACCTCAAGATCAAGGCCGTTTATTTTGGCTTTACCGCCCACGTGCAGCAGCCATTCGAACTGGCCCGGCTCGAAACTTTTCACATCGTCGATGATGAGGATCACGTCGCCGATCCAGAGAAAATGGCGGAAATTGCGGGCGAAGCGCCAGACAGTCGGGCCCGTGGCGTCGGCGAACACGTATTTCAAATCGCCCGCATCCATCAAATGCGAGACAGCGCCGGGAAATTGCGAGCCGAAATAAGTGTCCTCGGGATTCTGGGCCTGCCCGTTAAATAGCACCACGTTGTGCGCGACGCTCTGGCGGTAGTATCCGTCGTACTCTGGCGCGGCGTAACCGGGCGATCCGCCCGAATCAATCAGCAGGTATTCGCCGCGGTGGAAGAGCACAAAGGAACCGGCGTCGGCATGCGAGTGATTCCAGGTAAAGCCCGATTTCACGGCCAAAAGCGTGGCGTCCTTTTCCCATGACGACCTTAGCGCGGCCCAACCCATGTCGGGATAAATCGCCGAATTCGGCAGGTCGGGCACGATTGGAGCTTGGGCAAGATCCGCCTCTGTCGGTCCGTATGTCAAATCAAACGCCGAAACGCGCTCCGGAGTTCCGGACGAGCCCTGTTTGAATTGGTTCAGATACCACAGATAGTCTTTCTTGTGCACGCCGTTGGCCCAGGCCATCGAAACCGAGCGCCTGCCGCTTGTGGTGGAACTGCCGTCGCCAAACAATACAGGCGCCTTTGGCGAACGAAAGGCGTTGTTCCAACCCAGCCGGAATCGCAGATACTCGGAAAGGGCGAGATCGGCGTAGCCCACGCTCTCGTAAAATCCGCCTTCCCGATCGATAGTCCTGGGCTTGGTCTCCAGCGCGCTTCCGGCGTATGAGAGCCACTCCAGCGATCCTTGGCCGATTCGCTCAACCCACTGGCGTGCGCGAGGCTCCTCATCCATGACGGCGATCGAGGCCAATCCGGCGTTAAACACGCAGACGCTCCACCAATTGTGGCCCATGGTGTCGAGCGAGTGGATGCGTTTATCGCCGAGCACCCAATCGTTGAGGATCAGATCGACGCCTTTTTCGACCAGGGCATCGGCAAACGTCTTGCGTTCCTCTGGAGAGAGGAAGTCGTGGATGCAGTCGAATCCGATGGCGAAGTTATAGCATGCCCCGCCGGTCTGCAATCCCGAGTGCCAGGGCGGATCGCGCTCGAGCATGTATGCTTCGCTGAAATCCTTGCGCCGCATCTGAGTCTGCAGGATTTGCTTGATTCTATCCGCGAATTTCTTGTCGCCGGTCATGCGGTAGGCCAGGCAGAGTTGTTCCATGCCGCCCCCGCGCTCGCCCCCGCCTCGGCCGCCGCCTGCGTCGGGCTGCTCGACCGCGCGGTTGGCGCCGGCCAGAATTTGCGACCAGGCCTGTTCCGCTGACTTTTCTTTATCAATTCGATCTTTCAGCCGCGCAACGTCTTCGGAGGTGAAGAAAAGATACGGGTGAGCTTCGCGTAATTGCAGCGATTCTTGTGTTTCTTGCTCAGCGGCCTGAGCATTGGCACAAATCGCAACGGTCCAGCACAACAGGCAAACCGTGACAAGCCATTCCATTTTCGTAGGCAGGAGCCTTTTAAATAACCTAAAAAAGATTGAGGGCGGAGTTTGCATGATCTTCGCGTCTTTCAATTTAGTCGGATTTATCCTGGGAGCTGGCATGGTCGACTAAATAAAGTTTAACACACTTATCGACGTTATTCCACAATTCTTTGCACCGCCGTGAATAATTTTACCGGGCCGATCAATCCGGATTCCGGCAAAGGATCGTTCTTCGAGTAATGTTTCCATGTCGAGAATGCGATTCTAGGTCCCGGCCTGGGCAAGTCCTTTACAAACCATTCGGGCAGTTTGACGATCGCGCCCAGGTCCGTGTATTCATCCTCCGCCGGAGAGTATTCGTCGCCGATCAGCCGGTTTGGCCAGAGATTGGTCACCTTTATTTTCAATTCATTATCGCCGTTTTTCAGTGCATTGGTGATGTCTATGCGAAATGGGGCCTTCCACAAGATGCCCAGGTCTTGGCCGTTGAGGTTCACTTGCGCAATGACTTCAACGCTTCCAAGATCGAGGAACACTTTTTGCCCATCGACGGAGTTTTTATCCAGAGGAAAGGTTTTAATATAGGTCATTGTCCCGGAGAAATGACGAACGCCGAATTCGGAATTTTTAGACAATGATTCAAGGGCGTCCAGATCTATTTCATCAGGAGCGCCGAGTCCCTTGGGGAACTGTACTTTCCACGTGCCGGAAATGGGAATAGCGCGACAGGCGTTTTCCGCCTTGAGCGACGCACTCTTTTCGGCGTTTTGGAATTTATAATTCCCATCGCGCCATATTAGAGCTTCGATTTTTCCATTCGCATCGCACTGCAATTGAGGCGGGGCGGGCGATTGCGGCTCGGCCAAGGGCTTGACGGCGTCGATCAGCTTTACTCCGTCGCGTGATATCGAAAGATACGGCTGCCCGTGCGGCGGATGGCGGAAAACAACAAAAATCGATCCGGCCGGATCGAGATGCAACGGTATATGGGTTCTTCCGTCCTTGAATTCATACATTGCCGCAGGGCTGATTTCACCGGTCTCGGGATTCCATATCTCCGGTTGCCGCCCGTCGAGGCGAAAATCGCAAACCAGGTCTTCATCCCTGCGCTGGCCATTGGCTACAAAAAATATATCCGCATCGCCGGCCCGTTTATGGACATAGCGGACGGCGGCGTTTTTATTGGCGGCGGAAAAATCAAAATCGGGTTTTATTTGCAGCCGATTGGGAATTTCATTGATCGTCTTTACCCAAACGATACGGCCTTTGCCGTAGTTGCGCTGGGTCACTTTTGCGCCGTCGAGATCGCCCCATAATTCGTCGGCCAGGGTTTTGACTTCGGCATCGGTCACAGAAAGACTGGCGGAGGCGTCGGGTTTGTTTTGAACCACGAGAGTCATCCCGTTTGCAACCAGATCGCGGATCTTCTGCAACAGCGGCCTGGTGATATTGTTTAACCGGGGGAGTGCAAGCAGGCCGTAATTCATTCCGTCAGGAAGGAAAATTCGGCCATCTTTGATCGTCATCCGGTCGAGGATTACATCGCGATTTGCTACGTCGGCCGCATAGCCGGCAGGCAGCATGGTACTGACGTTCGGGACGCCTGAACTGGGATTTTCGCCTTTAAAATAACAAATATCCGCGACGAAAAGACCTTGCTGGAGCAAATATTGCGTGCGTTTTATGTACGAAATCCAGGCCGACGCCTGCCGATTCCAGGTCGAGTTGCGATCGAAATGCGTGCCGAACGGCCCCATCGTCATCCCGGGCAATCCGGTTGTGTATGGCTGGTGCACGGTGGTGTGGAATACAAGCCGATTGATCCCGGCGGTGAAGACCCAATCGCCTTCGGTCTTCAAGTTGTACGGTGTTTCGGTCCATCTAGTGTTTTCAGGCGCGCCGGTGAAGGCCTCGGCGGCGGCGATGGGTTTGCCGAACGTGTGGGCTGCTGACGGCGCGAGGAATGCCCTCACATCGCCGGGCCTATGTGCCCAGAACTCCGCCATCGGAATATCGAGCTCTTCGGTAATTTGCAGGCTTTCGAAGATGGCGTCGCCATAAGGTTCGGCCGTGAAGAGCATGCCGTTGTTTTTACACAATTCGTGAAAACGGCGGTAGTAGTTTTCCGCCAGCAGATCGGCCTGAACGCGACGAACATCAAAAAGAAATTGGTTCGATTTTTCGACGCTGCCGACAATTCGCCCGGTCATGGCAGGCAAATAAGATTGAATGTCATACTTCGAGCGGTTTTTGAATTCTTCGGGAAAGTTCTTTGTCCAATTTTGCTTTCCGGCCTCCCAACTGTCGATCGTAATGCCTGTAAAGCTCTTTCCGACCAACGGACCTAGTTTTTTTAACAGCGGTTTTATAAATGCATTAAAGTGCAAATCCACCGATTCTTTAGTGAAATTGTCGCATTCTAATCCTGCGATGGAATCCGGCACAGCATAGACGTCCTCGCCGGTGGTGGTGTGTCCGATGCGGAGTATGGTCCATGGTCCGGCCGGAGCGTCCCATTTCAAGCGGCCGTCGCTATCCATTTTGTCGCTGAGATCGACGACCTGATCCGGATTAATAATAAGTTCCGGTTCGATTTGTTGTTTTGAGGCGGAATCATCGCCGGCCGGAGCGCAGAAATTCGCCTTTCCCGGCCATCCCTGCAGGCGCGGCTCGGCGTGCAAGGCAACGCCGCAGATCCACGTCGGTTGTTTGGTCGTGAGGCGAAAATACTTTGCCTTCACTGCGGGAAAACTCTGCGAGCCGGGCGCGTCCATTTGCCGCAAAATGGGCATCGTTATAGTACACACTTTGCGAAATTGCGTTCCATCGTCCGATGCCTCAAGCTCCAACGTGCGAACATAGTCCTTCGGGCCATGAAAACGATTCGGCGGTTCGTCGGCCTTGCGGATAATGCTGATGGCCCTGGCCTCGAAAGGTTTTGAAAACTCGATGAGCATAACCGCAGGCTTATCGGCTGCCGGGTCGAGCCTGATCTTGGTTTCAGGATTTTTATCGAGCAGAATGTTTTTATCCACTTCGGATCCGTTTATCGTTATTTTTTGGACCGTGTCTTCCATGACCGCATGCTCGACCGGCAATGAGGGATACGCCAGGACGAACGCGTCGCGATAATACCCGCGTTTGGCGTAAGGTTTTGGCAGTCGGACGTCGATCGTCCCGCCGCCGGCAGCGAGCGATTCGCTCCATACTAATTCCTGCATGGACATTTCAGGCGTTATCCATGGCCCGCCGGCTCCGGAGTACCCGGGACTATTGTGCATGTACAGTTCCAACCCCAACCAGTTGGCTTCGCCGGCGGCATGCAGAACCATGTCGGACCATTGCGGAGAGTTGAAATCGACCGGTCCGCGGGGAATGCCCACCGCGTTATTGAAAATCATGGCCCCGCCCACGCCGCTTTGTTTCATGGCCTCCAAATCGAGCGTGATGCCTTTTTTGGTGATATTGCCGTTCATCCACATCCAGTATGTGTAAGGGCGCGCCGAGGGCGGCGGTTGCAGAAATCCTTTTTCGAGGAGTTCGTCCATATTGGAAAGGGGCATCGCTTGGCCCGACTGGCCCGCTGATTGCCCAAATGTCTTGGAGAGCAACGGATCAAGCGCCATGCCTGCTGATGCGACCATGGAATGTTTTAAAAAGGTTCTTCTTTTCATAACTCAGACCTATTTAACCTTTGCATTTATAATTTCAATGCGTCGAAACCGGAGCGAAGCGGAACCAGTCGACATCGGCCTGGCCGATGGATGGCCGGCCGGCGGGCGCGTCGCAGAACAGGCCCACCTTCGCGCCGATCCAGTGATCGTTCACCGCGGTAAAGGGGCGGCCAAGATCGGCAAACCGTTCGCCGTCGGAACTATAACTGAACGTGCATACGCCATGCGATGCGACTTTAACGCGCAGATAAATGATCTCTCCGGTCGCGGCGGCTGAATCTTCTTCGCGGTCGGCGGGACTGGGGCCGGGACCGGGCTTTTGACGAGCGTCGGAGGTCGTTCGGATTATCTTTAATCCTTGAGAAGTTTTTTGGACCTGCAATGCGGCGCTTGCCCGGCCTGCGATCACCAGGCCGATGCGGTCGCCGTCTTCCAGGCGCGCAACATCGATCCGCGTGGTAACCGTGAATTGCTCGGCCGGGAATTTTTGCAGCAACAGATTGGGGTGATCCGATAGGGCAGTAGGCTCGTCCGCCGCAACCGCGGCCATCCGCAGAAATCCCGGCCGATCGCTGAGCGAAATCCAGTCGTCAATGAAATTGGCGAACCATTGCCATTGCAGACCTAATTTCGGGGCATCAAACTCGTCGCTGGTTTGCGGGACGGCGATGGGGTATGTCCGCCCAACATCCGGCTTGCGATGGGTGAGAACCGGCTGGCCCTTGCCGTCGCCGTCAGGGTCTTCGCCCATAATCGGCCAGTCGTCAGCCCAGCGCACGGGCTGGAGGTGGACAAGCCTGCCGTAGGGCAGATATTCCTGAAAGTGGACAAACCAACCTTCTCCGGTCTGCGTTTCCACCCAGCCGCCCTGGTGTGGACCGTTTACGGCAGTCAATCCTCGATCCAGAACGATGCGCGATTCGTAAGGGCCATAGATGTTCTTCGAGCGGAAGACGATCTGATATCCGCGGGCAACTCCCCCGCCGGGCGCCATGATGTAGTAATAATTGTTTCGTTTGTATAGTTTGGGGCCTTCGATGGTGTGATATGGGCTGCCGTTGCCATCGACCACTAGCTTGCCCTCGTCCAGCAGTTTAGTGCCATCCGTGCTCATGCGATTGATGTGGAGTATGTTGTTTATGCCTCCGGAGCGCGATCCGGCAAAGGCGTGGACGAGATAGGCCTGCCCGTCGTCGTCCCAGAACGGGCAGGTGTCGATCCAGCCTTTGACTTTCTTCACTAGGACCGGCGGATCCCACGGGCCGGCAGGATTTTTGGCCTTGACCATGTAAATGCCGTTGTCCGGGTCGCCGAAAAATATGTAAAACTCGCCGTCGTAATAGCGGATTGCCGGCGCCCATACGCCGCCGCCGTGGAACGGCTTGGCAAACTGCTCGACGACCGGATGCTTATTTATCGCATGACTGATAATGGTCCAATTCATCAGGTCCTTGGAGTGCAGAACGGGCAGGCCCGGGAAACAACTAAAGCTGGAGGCGGTGAGATAAAAGTCGTCGCCCACGCGGATCACGTCGGGATCGGAATAATCGGCGAATATGATGGGATTTTTGTAGATGCCGTCGCCGTTGTCGGGCCGCCAAAGCGCGGGCGGAAGTGCATCGGCGTCACTTTTTCCGCCGCTCGAAGCTGTCGTTTGTAAAGCGCGGAATGTATCTCCTTGTTTGATGTTCACTTCGCGCGTCACGTCGCCGTAACGCAAGCGGCAGGGATTTCCGGCAAGCGAGCGTATGTCGGCCGAAACCAGGCGGCCGTTTTTCCACTCCATGTCAATATCGAATCCGCCCCGTGCCCGCAGGCCTTTCACCGAACCGTCGGGCCATGCTTTTGGCAGAGCGGGCAAAAGCTCGATCTCGCCTGCATGGCTTTGCAGCAGTATTTCGGCAATGCCCGACGTGCCGCCGAAATTGCCGTCGATCTGGAACGGCGGATGGGCGTCGAACATGTTCGGATACGTGCGCGAAGGATCCAAAAGCATGGAAAGAATCTTATAAGCGTGCTCGGAATCCTGCAATCGGGCCCAAAGGTTTAGCCGCCAGCCCAGTCCCCAGCCTGTGGCGTTATCGCCGCGAATCTCCAGCGACTTGCGCACGGCGGCGGCCAGTTCCGGCGCGCCGCGGAGCGTAATCTGGGCGCTGGGGAAAAATCCGTAAAGGTGCGAAACGTGGCGGTGATGAATGTCACGGGCCTGAAGGTCCCAATCTTCCAACCATTCCTGGAGTTGGCCTTCACCGCCGATTTGAGTTGGCGCAAGCCGTGCGCGGGTAGCGGCCAGTTGATCGCGGAAATCCTGGTCCACGCCGAGAATTTCCGCCGCGCGGATGCAGTTGCTAAACAGATCGCGCACGATTTGCGAATCCATGGTCGGACCGGCGCAGACGCTAACGCCACTGGGGTGCCGATTTTCCGGCGAGAGAGAAGGACAAGTGACCAGCCATTTGTGCGCCGGTTCTTCCACCAGGGTATCGAGGAAGAATTGGGCCGCGCCTTTCATTACAGGATAGATTTTTGACAAATATTCCTTGTCCTGGCCGAACAGATAATGTTCCCACAAATTCTGGCAGAGCCATGCACCGCCGGTGGGCCAAAAGCCCGATCCGGGCCCGTCGATCGGCGCGGAGGCCCGCCATAGATCGGTGTTGTGGTGAGCGACCCAACCCCGCGCCCCCCATTGGACCTTGGCCGTGCGCGCCCCGGTTTCCGTAAGGTCCATGACCATGGCCGTAAGCGGCTCGACACATTCCGCCATGTTGCAGGACTCGGCGGGCCAGTAATTCATTTCGGTATTGATGTTGATGGTGTATTTGCTGCCCCAGGGCGGTTCCATGCTCTCGTTCCAGATGCCTTGCAGATTGGCCGGCTGAGAGCCGGGCCGTGAACTTGAGATCAGCAGGTATCGGCCGAATTGAAAATATAATGTGGCCAGTTGCGGATCGTTACCTTTGGCGAACGTCTTGATTCGTTCGTCGGTGGGTAGTTTGGCCGCATCGGTCGTACCAAGATCGAGCCTAACCCGGCGGAATAATCGCTGGTGTTCTGCGATGTGGTCTTTCAATAAAGCATCGAACGATTTTCGGCCGGCGGCGGCGATGTAGTCTTTAGTCAAGGCTTCCGGGTTTCCGCTTACGTCCTTGTAGTTCTTGTAGCTTTAGAGCGCCTTCGATGCCTTGCGCTGTCCCGTTAACGCCGCTAAGAACGAGCGTATCCGGCGATTCGGTCTCGACTGCGGCTTTTTGCGGCGACTTCATGCCGGCGGTGAATGTAATTTTCCCGGGCTTATCGGCAGTGAGGCGCACTACTATTACCTGATCGACAGGACTGGAAAAAATCTGGCGCGTGAATTTTACTCCGCCGGCCGCGTAAGAGACGCTTGCCACGGCCGTATCGAGATTCAAATCGCGGCGGTAGTTTTCCACGGACTTTTGTTCTGGAAACGTCAGGAGCAAATCGCCGACCGTTTGATAGGGCATTTGTTTCAGCGGCTTGGCCATCATTTTTGCGCCGATGAGATTATTGGCTTCGCGGTACTTGCCTTCGAATATCATGCGCCGCGCTTCGGGCAAAGCCGCCAGGGCCTCCGGATTGTTCGGATCGTAAGGGCCGCCGGCCCAAAGCGTGTCCTCGTTGAGCTGTATGCGTTCGTTGTCCAAGCCGCCGAAAACCATCGCCCCAAGCCGGCCGTTGCCCACTGCCAGGGCTTCGACCCACTGCTTTGCCGGATGTCGGTACCACAGGTTCAGCGACTCCTCCGCCGGCGTTTGCAAGTGGTTGGGAGGCGTTGTGGAATCGGCCGCGCTTGCCGCTGTGAAAATGACAATTGCCAGGATAATGCCCAAGGCCAGGACAATGCAGGATTGTTTCATTTATCTACCTTCTATACCTTTTATTTTGCGAGCGGACCTGAGAAGTGATACTCGCCGGAAGCGACGGTCCAAACGGTGCGACTGTCTTCGTTGCGTAGGAAAGTAGTTCCCGGCGTGTTGCTTATCGGTTTGTCTTGCTCGCGGACCTGGGCGGCATTGGCAATGGGCAGGTAAACCGTCGCCGTGGTGTTGGCCGGTATTGTAAGGTTGATAATGAATTGCCCATCGGCGACTTTCCAGTCGCTTACGATCTTGCCGCGAATGGAATTGTACTGGCCGCGAGCGGAAGTGAGATCGCCCACGACGTTCGGTTTGATGATGAAATGCTTGAATCCGGGTGCGGCAAGGTCAGGATTAATTCCGGCCAGGGCCTTGTAGAACCAGGCCGCGACGTCGCCGTACATGATGTGGTTTTGCGATCCGCCGCCGCCCCAGCCTTCCCACAAGGTGGTCGCTCCTTGTTCGATCCAATAGCCCCAGCCCGGCTTGGTCTTTTGAGCCACGATGCGGTATGCCACGTCCGCGCGGCCGTTTTCCAGCAGGGTGTTGAGCAGATACTTCGCGCCGAGTATGCCGGTGTCGATATGCCAATCTTGCTTTTCGACTGCGGCGACAAGGTTGTCCAATACCCGGGTCTTGTTCTCCGGCTCGACGAGCCCTTGACAAAGTGCACAACTCAGCGCGGTCTGGCCGCCGTTGTCGTAAAGGCCCGATTCGGGCTGGTAGAACTTGGCGTTAAAGGCTTTTATGATGCTCGCGGCCAAATCGTTGTACACTCGGGCGTCGTCGGTTTTTTGCAACAATCCGGCGACCAGGGAAATAAACCTTGCATCGACGAAATAATAAGCCGTGTCGGTAATTCCGGCTTCGGTTTTTGTCTTCCAGGGGGACCAGTCGTTCAGCCCGATGCTCACAATGCCGTTTTTTGCGCGGCTGGTAAGATAGTCCACATATCGTTTCATTCCATCGTAGTGTGCACGGAGCATTTCCGTGTCACCGTAATAAAGGTATTGATAATAAGGGATGAGCAGGAATGCATTGTCCCAGGCCGGGCCGTTGCCCCAGGCATAGCCCCAGCCGCTGCTGGGTACGATGCCGGGGAGCTTGCCGTCGGGTTGTTGCTCGTCGCCTAAATCGTTGATCCATTTTGTGTAAAAGGCGGGAGTAAAGTAGTTGAACATGGCCTGCTCGGCGGCCAGATGGGCGTCGCCGGTCCAGCCGTTTTTCTCGCGATGCGGGCAGTCGGTGGGAATGCCCTCAAGGTTGCTGAGATACGACCAGCGGGCATTCGTCCAAATGCGGTTTAAGATGGGGTTAGAACATTCAAAAGTGCCTGCCGCCGGCACGTCGGTATGGAAAAAGATCGCCGTAAGCGCATCTTTTTCCGGCCGGCCCGGAAAACCGGTCACCTCGACATAGCGGAACCCGTCATAGGCAAACCGCGAATGCCAGGTTTCCACGCCTTCGCCTTTCAGAATGTATGTGTCGGTCTGGAAAATCTGATCGGCGCCGAATCTAAGGACGTGCACGGCGATGTTCTTCTGGTCCACATTTCCGTCAGGGTCCAGCAGTTCGGAGTATTTCATGGAGACCTTTGCGCCGGCCGGACCGCTGACGTTGAGCCGGGCGTTTCCAGCCATGTTCTGCCCGAAGTCGAAAACATAAACGCCCGGCTTGGTTTCGCTGATTTTGACCGGTTCGAGTTCACGGTCAACCCGGATCGGCGGCATCATCTGAGCGGCGAGAATTCCCTTGGGCGGATCAACGAGCAGGGCGGGCGACCATTGCGAATCATCGAACCCGGGCCGGTCCCAGCCGCGCTGTTCCAGCCGGGCGTCGTAGATTTCGCCGCTATAGATGGTGTTGTAAACGATCGGGCTGTCGGCGGATTTCCAGGACTGATCGCCGGCGATTGTGACGCGGCCGCCGTCGTCTAGCTCCGCCTCGATCTGGCAGAGCAATTTCGGCGCTGCGCGCCACGGCGCCTGGTCGAAGTTCCAGGCCGCCTTGTTTTGCACGTTGTAAAAACCGTTGCCCAGAATAACTCCGACTGCATTCCGGCCGGAATTGAGTATTTCGGTTACATCGTAAGTAACGTAAAGCACGCGGCGGTCGTAGCGCGTATAACCCGGATCGAGAATATGATCGCCGACGCGCTTTCCGTTCAGATAAAGCTCGTAATAGCCCAGTCCGCTAATATACGCGCGGGCCTTTTTTACATGACCGTCGATTATAAACTCGCGGCGCAAAAGCGGGGCCGGCTTAACGGCAACGTCCGTGGTGCGGGCGATCCATTTGGCCTTCCAATCGTTTTTTTCAAGCAGGCCCATTTCCCAGCGGGCGACAGGGCTTTCAGTCATTTTGCCGTCCTGGTCCCAGACTCGGACTTTCCAGAAACACTGCTGCCGCGGCGACAGGGGCTTGCCGTTGTAGATAATTTGCAGGGTTTCATCGGAGACTACTTTGCCGCTGTCCCATAGATCGCCCTGGTTGGCGCAGAGATTTTTTTCGCTTTCGGCCACGAGCGCCTGATAGGCCGTTTGTTTCCAAGCCCGCTGGTCGGACTCGATTATCCAATTTAATCGCGGCCGGGTTGCGTCTATGCCCAGCGGATTTTCCAGGTATTCGCAACGCAAATTGGCCACCGCAGCCGCCGCCATCGCCGTATCCGGCATGACCGCAAACGCCGCGGCAATCAGGCAAGATAAAAATCTAATTATCATTTTGTTTTTCCTTTCGAGAAGAAAAATAAAGATGACGGAGGGATATATCCAAGATGGAACTGTAGTGTGTAAATTGTGGATCAAATGTCCCCTCTCCCTTTGGGAGAGGGTTAGGGTGAGGGCTTTTAGGGAAAATCATTTTATTTTACCTGGTGGTCTCCCAGGCCCTCACCCTCTGCCCCTCTCCCAAAGGTAGAGGGGAGTAATATGCTGTAAACTTTTTATTTATTTATCAAATAAAAGCTTCGCTCGACCGAATCGGCGGTTTTCAATTTCGGCTCTGCCGATCGGCCGTATTGCCAGGCGACAACGGTTATCTTTACCGGAAATCGGCTGCGGGGCGGAATCGGGGTGATTTTCAAAACGTCGCCGTCCAGCTCGGCAGGGCCGGCAAGCACGTAGTAATATACTTTCGCGCCGGAGTTGCAACTCGCGCCGAGTTTAACCGATTTAGTTCCAATCGGCTGATCGGGAATTTTGGGAAAGGCGATGCGCTGATCACGGCCAACGGTATTTCGCGCCGGGACCGTCATTTGCGCTTGCTGAACTGCCGGTTTGTACTGATTATCGCCGGGATGGGTGGCGGCAAACACAAGTTCGAAAGGTCGCTTGCCGTCGCCCATGCCGGTCTTGTCGAAACGGACGGCAAACGTATCGGGGCCGAGCTTTACAAACGGTCCGCAGAGCCGGTCGATAGAGATAGGCTCGCCGCCGGAAGCATGTTCTATGGGCGAATCGACGCTGAGTCCCGACCAAGTCGCCGGGCGCGGACTACCGCCGGGAACGATATCATAAAACGAGCCCGAGAGCTTAAACGTCATGCCGTCTTCCTCAGGCAAGAATTTTAGATTGACCTGGAGGTGATTGTTTTTCTGCGGAACGACTTGGCCTTCTTGTTCATAACCGATCAATTGCGGCTGCAATCCCCGGTAAGCGGCCTGATACGCTTCGGTCGCTTTGGCCAACTCCTCATCGAAGAACCAGAATGCCTGCTTGGGATCGCCCGTGTATTGCCCAACCGGAGCGGCAGGCGCGGTTGGCTCTTTATTGAACCGCCACTTATCGGCAAGCCAGCCTGTTTTTGTGGGATCTATCGGCTTGAGTTTCACGGGTCCGTCGCCCTGGATCTTTTCCGGCATGCGGTACTGAACGGCTTTTTTTACGTACAGCGCCAGGTATTCCACTTTCTTGTCGGTGGCAGCGAAATGACCCTCGGCCGGGCATGCCAACATGCTAAGCGGCATGAGCGGGTGCTGTCCGCGTTCCTTTAGCCCTTCTGCGGACCAGGTGTTGGCCGACTCGTATTCGCCCATCGTTTCCAGGGACGGAATGAAGTCGATCGTCCGATCGCCCCAGATATCAGGTGAGAAGGTCGGGTTGCGGACATAAGGCCATTGACCGCTGACGGAAATCGCCGCCAGCGTTCGGTCCGGATTCCAGGCCGCGAAATAATAAGGCCAACTTGCCGCCGCCGAATGTCCGATGCCGATCACCGGAACGTATTTCAACTCCTCATAGCCCGATTCCTTTGCCAAATCTTCCATCATGCCGTTAAAAGTATCACCGGCCCCCTCGTTGAATAGGAATAGATGGTCGAACGGCGGAGCGCACCAGATTTCCGCGAAATCCAATTCGCCCAGAGCGCGGCGGAACTTGGGATTTTCGAGTATGGAGATTTCTTCCATGTTGTGTTGGGCCAGGATTAGGCCGCGCAGTTTTTGGCAGTTCGGGGGGATCCACAGGAACGCCCGCGCAGGTCCGGCTTTATCAATACCGCCTTTGACCGCTATCGACCATTGCCAGTCGGCCGACTGCGCACGCCCGCTCATCATGAAAAAACACGCTGTGATGATAACAAGGCCAATAAACCGTGAGTAAATCGATGTTTGTTTGTCGTGCATGACTGTCATAAGTCTCCTGGTGATGAATTGTTTAGTTTCCGGGTGTGATCCAGACGGCCTGTCCGCCGCCTTGGCGCAAGTCCGCTTCGATTATTGTATTGGTGTCGACCGGGCGCGTTTCTATGCCGACTTTGGTCCGTGTCGTCGCAGAATCCACATCCGAGTAAATGTGGGCTATATAACTCTTGCCTGGAACGAGGAAATCAAGGGGAATTTCCAACTGCCGCTCTTCGCTGCCGTTGATCGCACCTATGAACCAGTCGTCGCCGCTGCGCCGTGCGATGGTCGCAAATTGCCCGATCTCGCCGCCGATGACCTTGGTGTCGTCCCAGACGGTAGGCACGTGCCTGAAAAATTCGATTTCCGCTTCGTTTTTATACAGGCTCGGCTTATCGTACCAGAAGATCCATTGCAAGGGACTAAACGAAACCACGGCCATTGCCAATTGGTGGGCATGAGTTGGTTTGATCCGCTTGTCATAATAACAAACCGTATAATCGGCCGATCCGGCGATGTAACGGGTGAACGGCAACGTGCAATTGTGCTCGGGTGTGGGAAAGTGTTCGTTGCCGCGAATGCCTTCGACGGTCATCAGGTTGGGATAAGTGCGGGCCAGGCCCGTGGGGCGGTATCCGTCGTGTATGTTGAGCATGAGGTGGTGTTCGGCTGCTTTTTGAATGGTCTCAGTGATCCAAGCGGTTTCTTCCTGCGGTCCGACGTCGACGAATCCGATTTTGACTCCCTTTATGCCCCATTTTTCATACAAGGGAAAGAGAATATCGCGTTGTTTTTTGATCTGGCGGCGATCCACGTAAACGATCAGCCCCACGTTTTTTTCACTGCCGTAGCGGATGATTTCTGGAATATCGAGGTTCGGCACGCGAACGGTAGTGGCGTCGCCGGCGTCGAGGTCTTCGGACCCGTACCATTTCCAATCCAAGGATACGTATTGCAGGCCCGCTTTTTCGGCGAAATCGATGATGGCCTTGGAATTTTCGGTCGTAAGCGTGGTGTCTCGCATCACCTTGCCCGGTTTGATCCAGGATGTGTCTTTAAGCGCGAGCGGCGGATTGAGGTTGAGCATCAGATAATTGCGTTCCAGCAGGTCGCCCGGCTTTTGGCCCACGACGAACATTCGCCAAGGAGTCGAAGCGGGCGGCGCGAGTTTCACGTTTGGATCGTGCCGCTGGCGGGCGTTTACTGTATTCGCGGTCGTCCCGCCCAGTGCGCTTACAAGAGCTCCGGGCACGCCGGGCAATGGCGATAACAACATCCGCGGATAATTATCGTTGTCGGCCTCGGCAAGACAGGCAAAAAACCCTCCAGCATACTCCAACGTCAACGGCCGCTCGCACCAAGGTTCGATTTCGCCGGTTTTCACGCGTTTGTATTCTCCTTCGGTGGCGTGCTCTTCGTAGGCGTATGTGCCTTCGGGGAAACGAAATTCGGTCCATTCGCCGGTGAATTTCAGTTCCTTTTCCGCTTGTTCGGGGAAGTAGTAGTGCAGGGCCGCGCCCTCGTTGTATGCGCGGAAGGTCATGCGCATCAGCCGTCCGGAACGGTGTTTCAGATCGACGTTCAGCTCTCGATAGTTGTCCGATACGATTTTCCGTTCGCCAAAGTCTTGCGTCCATTGGCCCTTATGCTCGTTCGAGGAAGTCCCGGTTGCCTGGAATCCCCCCATGAAATCAGGCTCCAGGCCAAGGCGCGATTCAAGCACGATGGGTTTGCCCAGATAATCAATTTTATAAGACGGCACTCCTCCATCTTGCATCAGGAAATTAACAACAACTTTTCCATCCGGGGATTGAACCTCAGTTGTCGCGTATGGTTTTGCGTCAGATCCGTTTTTCGCGGGCGGCTGGCCGGACTGCTGGGCCATGGCAAATGGCGCCGCGGCGGCGAATATTGCCGCAGCGATTGCGATTCGAAGCGGATTTTGTGGAACTCGCATGAGTCTTTCCTTATAATGGGAACCGGATTGTCAGGGTTTCAGGGGTGTTTTGGGATTCAACTGCGCCGGCCAACCCGGCGCGGTTACGTTGTCAAACATCGCGGTCGTAGTAACATCGGTGAGGCGCGAACAGGCGACCAAACCGATTAAGATGTTGCTCTTTAGCGAGACAGTAGCCTTGCCAGCATCGGTCCAGGTCCGACCGTCCGGGGAGGTCGAGGCAGTGATAGTGTCGCCGGATCGCGCCAGTCGCAGCCAGTAAGGCTCCATCAGGCGGCCCCAGGTCATATACGGCGGCTCGATGCCGAGGCCGCCGTCCGCATCGGCCGTTTCCGCGGCCGCGGACCTGCGGAACGTCAAACGCACGCTCCAGGCCGGTTGTTCCACGTCTTTGGTCGTCTTGGGCGTAATTAGCAACGAAGCATGCGGCGAGTCGGCGGCGAGCGTCTCGCGCATCATCAGGCCCATTTTGGCGAATTGGGAAGGAACTTGAGGAACGAACCGTGCAGTGATCGTGCCGTCGCCGGTCATGGGAATATAAGCGTATTGAAACTGATCCTCAGAGCCGCCTACGTCGGTTCCAGCACCTTCGAGTGTAAACGTGCACCCGTCGAAAAGCGTGATACCCGAGACCTTAACCGATCCGACATCTTTCTGCGCCCAAGGATCGGGCAAGCCGGCCGAAGCGCCCGATTCCAAGGTCTCCTCTCCGCTCCCCGCGGCGTTCGTGGCCGAAACCACGTAGTAATATAACTTCCCGGCCTGGACGTCTTTGTCGACATACGCGGGCGATTTCACGCCTTTGGCGATGATCGTATAAGGGCCGCCGCTTATGGTTGTTCGCTTCACCGTATAACCGGTTGCATTCAGCGATCCTACCCATCGCAGCGCAACGGCCGAATGCGAGCCTTTAGCGATGAGGGGCCCGGGTATGGCCGGCGCGGCTGCGGGCGGTTGATCGGATGGCTTGTACGGCGGCAGGGAGAAAAGCAAGGTTCCGTATCCAGGATGATCGATTGCGCCGTCTTCGGGCCTGATCCGAGCCGCCGCCTGGGCCGTGAAAGGGGCTTCGACGCCCATCCGGTTTTGGTAATGGTTATACACCATTTCGTAAACCGGAGGAAATCGTCCCCTGCCCATCTGTGAAATGACCGAGGCCTTGTATTTGCCTGTCCTGTCGGCATAAGGCACAAAAGGCGCCTCATTGCCAAGGTTGTATTTGGCGGCGTATTCAAAGCCCTTAAGAAGCCGATTGTCCGCCGCGCCGTACATGTCGATGCCCTGGTTATATCCGGTTTGGCAGGCACTGGCCAAAAGCGCGATGCCGAGTTGGGCGTGGCCTTGATCGCGCCCGCTCTCCTGGCACTGCCCGGCCTCGTTAACGACGTAGTTTGTCAGCGATCCGTCCCCCGATCCGTCCATGTAATACCTGACAGCGCGATCGAAGATAACGCGGTCGTCGCAGAAAATTCCTATCGACATCATGGTCGGCAAACAGCAGGCGTCCCAATTTCCATTGGCGAATGTGGCAAAGTCCTTGATGACCGGATAAAATACCGTCTTCATCATGGTCTTGAATTGTTCGATTTCTTCCTGCGGCCAGTCCTGGTAAGAATAACGGATGATTTCGGCCGCATTGGCGAACTTGTATCCGTAAATGCCCGCGCATAGCACGGCGTCTTTGCCGTTGATGGTTTTGCACTTGTACGACCAGGCGTTGAGGATCTGGACGGTTTTTTTGGCGTAATCTTCATCGCCGGTCACGTACCAGGCGATGGCGTTGTTGTAAGCTGCCGTGCCGTCGTTCGCCATATTATTCATACCGGTGCTGCCCACGCCGCGGCCCACGGTTTCCAATGGCCGGGGCTGGAAAGTCTTGACGAGAAAACGATTATTTTGAAATTCCTTCCATGCGCCGGCCCAAGGTTCAACGCCGTCTTTCACGTTATTCTTGATGCGATCTAAGTCCGCCGCGGAATGAAGCATGCCCGGATGAATGAAATGCGCGGGCCGAGATTGGCCGGGCGATTGGGCAGGCATAACCGACGCCGAAACCGAAAACAATGCAAAAACTGCCGTTATGACGGTAATTCTCACGGGATTTGTCCCCTTGTTCATAAGGTATCACCTGCAGCTTGATGTTCAAGTACACCCCGCAATTCACGGCAACCCACGATCTTTACGTGCTATGATGCCTTATATGTTAACCGCCAAGGGCTATAGATGCAAACCACTATGGTGATTTGGCAGCCGGTTAGGTCTGTTATTAAAAAAACCGCTCCCATGCCGAGACGCAGAGGAGCGGGCGAGATAGTTTATATCTTAATCAGGTATTGTAATGTATTGGGATGGCAGTTGAACTGCCACCCCAACATTGTTATTTACCTAGTTTCTTACCGACTGCGGCGCCAGTACATTCCCAACCCCATGGCGGCCAGCATGTGCATTGCCCATGTGGACGGTTCTGCGAACGCGTGAATTCGTCATAGATCACAGTGCGGCCTTTCTGGCAGGCCTTGGTGAGTGTCCTTCCCGCCTACACGGGCTTCACCTCTTCCTCAACTTTAAGCACCGTATGAATGTACTCGTCGTGCGTATAACTTCGCTTGTACCCGCCCTCCTTACGCACCAGGTCCGCAATGCCGATCTCGTCACCATGGATTAGGACCACCGGACGACCAATCCGCTGGTGCTTCGGTCTGGCTGGTCTTGGACATGGCGTATTGCGCCACCGTTTCAATCAGATGCTTGCGGTCGATCGGTTTGGCAAGATGCGCATCGCAGCCCGCTTCTAGACAATGCTCGCAGTCGCCCGACATCGCGTTGGCTGTCAAAGCAAGGATAGGACGTTGGTATCCGCGATCGCGGAGTCTCCTGGTGGCCTCGTATCCGTCCATCTCGGGCATATTCATGTCCATGAGCATCACGTCAAAGATGCCGGTCTCTGCTCGCTCGATGGCCAGTCTGCCGTTCTCCGCGACCTCCACCTCGGCGCCGGCCTTGCCAAGCACGGCGCGCACGAGTTTCTGGATGTCGATGCTGTCCTCGGCAAGCAATATTTTCACGCCCCGCAGCACGCCGGCGCCGGGCGTCCATCGAGTGCCGGCTTCATTCTCACAAATAATCTCCCCAGGTGATTCCAGCAAGTTCACCCCGGAAAGGTCTCCCGTGGGAATAGTGACGGTAAACGTGCTCCCCTCCCCGGGCAGGCTTTGCACGCTCAGTTCGCCGCCAAGCGCCGTGACAATCTGGCGGGAGATCGCCAGTCCCAGGCCGGTGCCCCCGTACTTCCAGTTGGTCGATCTCTCGGCTTGCGTGAACGGTTCGAACAGATGTGTCATCGCTTCCTGGCGGATGCCGATGCCGGTGTCCGTCACTTCCATGCTCACTGCCGACTGATCCGGTCGCCATTGCGGCAAGAACAACACGCCAATCCGTATGCTCCCGTTCTCCGTGAACTTGACCGCGTTCCCCACCAGGTTTACGATCACCTGCCGCAGCCTGGCGCCATCGGTGCGAATGGTCTCCGGCAACTGGCCCGTGTAGCGTATCTCAAGCGTGCTCTTGCGCTCTTCGGCGCGCGGCCGCATCATGCCGGCCACGTCGGCAACCATGGAGGGGAGGTGGCACGGCCCGAGGTCCATCTCCATCTTGCCCGACTCGATCTTCGAAAGGTCCAGGATGTCGTTGATCAATTGCAACAGGTGCTCCGCGTTGCATCGCATGGTCGTCAGGAAGGTCTTGCGGTCGGCGGCGCTGAGCGAATCGTCCATCAGGAGGTCCATGTAGCCCAAGATCGAAGTCATTGGCGTCCGGATCTCATGGCTCATGTTGGCCAGGAACTCGCTCTTGGCGCGACTGGCCAGGAGGGCTTGCTTTGTCTTCTCGCGAAGCTCCGCTTGAACTTCGGCATCCCGGATGACCTTCGAGGTCGTTTCCGCCAGGTTGCATAGGAACGCGTCGTCTTCTTCCGAAATCGGATACTTGGCAAACGCCGCCAGCACGCCGATAGGTTTGCCGTTTCCATCACGGAGCTTGTAACCCGCGAAGGATGCCAATCCCAGGCTCTTGGCCCAGTCGTGGTTGTGGATGAGTGGATCGGTTGTCACGTCGTTCGTCAAAAAACTCTTGTCCTGCCCAGAGGCTATGCGGCCGATCTTGTAAGCCCCCAAAGGCACTCGCCGGTGATCTCCATCAATATGGGTGTAGCGTCCTGAGCTGGCTACCAGATGAAGGCACTTTTCACGATCACGACATGCGTGAGGTCCCTCTGTCACTTCGGCATGAATGCATCCGGCATTACAGAGGTCCGAGGGTTTCACGCTCCAGATGCGGCAGAAATCGAGGTCCAGGAGTCTCACGGCCGCCTCTGTGATTCTCTTGAACTTCTCCTCCGGCGAACCGGGGAGGAGCAAGTCCTCCCGAAGCTGATTGACGCCCTCCAATCGTCCCAATGAGCGTGCTTCCCGGTCCCTGGCGTTCTTCCATTCGCTGATGTCGCGCACCGTGGCCTGTAGCAGTGCCTGCCCGGCTAGTTCCATCCTGGTGAGTAATACCGTGGTGGGAAAGTCCTCGCCGTTAAGTCTCCTGTGCGTCCACTCGAAGAAGTGGGAACCCTTGCGCATGGCCGTCTCGAGCATCTCCATGGCCTTTTCGGCGGATGGCCGCCCGTCCGGCTGCACTTCGGGAGACACTTGCCAAGGCCCGAGCGTGGTAAACTCCGCCTCGTCCTTGACGCCGAACATTTTCACGGCCGCCGGGTTGCCATGCGTGAACTTCCACGAGGGAGGCGCCAGGGTCATCACCGCGTCCGATGAACTCTCGAAGATGATGCGATATCGCTCTTCGCTCTGGCGCAACGATGTTTCCGACCGGCGATCTTCGCTCTGGTCGCGGAAGACCAGCACCACGCCGGTGATCCGGCCGTGTTCGCTGCAAATGGGCGCGCCGCTGTCGGCGATGGGGCGCTCGCTGCCGTCCCGGGACAAGAGCAGCGTGTGGTTAGCGAGGTTCATGATCACCCCATCGCGCATGACGCGCGCGACAGGGCTCTCGACCTCGGCCCGCGTCTCTTCGTTGACGATGTGAAACACCTGCTCCGAGGGCTTTCCCAACGCCTCCGCTTCGTCCCAGCCGGTGAGCTGCTCGGCCACGGGGTTCATCCGGGTGACGCGGCCTGCGGCGTCGGTCGAGATCACGCCATCGCCTATGCTATAGAAGGTGGCGCGGATTTCCTCTTCAACTTGCCTCCGCTGGCGCTCAGCGTGGTACAGGTTTTGGTAAAGGGTCTTCTGCCGAAAGCTGAACACAAAAGCAGCCATGGCGCCGGTCACGAGCATGGAAAGTGCGATGAACAGAAGAATGAATTGGCCGCGGTATCGGGCCTCGGCAAGGATCTCGTCGACGTCCACCTTGGCCACCATGAACCAGGGCGTGCCCGGCACGGGCAGGATCTCCGCCAACACTTCCACGCCGCGATAATCCCGACCCGCGAACGATCCGGTCTTTCCGAGCGCCGCTTGCACGGAAGGAAGGTCCGACCGCGATAGCGGAATACGCAGGGTCATCGCCGGGTCGGGCCGGTGGCGGAGATTGTTCAGAAACAGGGCGTCATCGCCGTCCCGGCGCATCAGCAGCGTCTCCGCGCTGCGGCTGGGCGTGGGCCATGATTGGATAAAGGGGTAGAGGAAGTCTTTCGCGTCGATCCGCAGGATGAGCACGGCCACCGGCCGGTTGTCCGGATCGAGAATCGGGGCTGCCACGTCCAGATGCACCTCGCTGCAGCTTGGGCAGCGGAATAGATCGCCAAAGACCGTGTCGCACGAAGAGACCGCCTGTGCGACCAACTCCTTCGCACCGGCATCGAGAACGATCAGGTGGGAATCAAGCGAAAGCAAAATGCGGCCATCCGTGGCGGCGAGGATCACATTCCCGTAGGCGTAGGATTTGCGAAGCAACTCCATGTCCTCATGGATTGCGTTTCTCGACGAGGCGTCGCCGGAAGCCTGAAGCCAGTGGCCAACGGCAGCGCGGAAACCGGCCGTCTTTGAACTCACTAGGGCGTCGGCCAAACGCTCGCTCCGCCAGGCGGCGATCTGGTTGGCCTTCAGCTCGGCAATGGCTTTCAGATTGCTCTGTTTCTCGCTTCGGATGGCTTGTGTCTGGTGGCGGTAAAGCCAGTACCCGCCGGCCGGCAGCGCCAGGGCGGCCACGCCGAACAGGCCAATCATCGACCATTTCCAAATGCGGTTGCTTGTTTTGTCGTTCATCGTCGTGCTTCCCGAGACTCGCCCGGCATCCTGGTGATGTTCAGCGTCGCCTGATGACCTGGACCGCTTTGAACTGAGAATCGGCAGGTGTTTTTGCGGTAAAACTCCAGGCCGCAATCGGCTCGAAAACAAAGGCTGTTGGTCGCAGTGACGGCGCGTGCGGGCTCACGTCGCGCCGGTGCAGTGCCTTGTGACGAATTGGCGCCTTCACACACGTTGGAAGGCACGAGTGAATTGGCTTCTGCAAACTCGCGCCAGGCGCGGTTGACCGCAATGATCGTCCCTGCTTGCTCTAGAATCGCGATATGCGCCGAAAGCGCATCTATGATCGACGGTGCGAAGCGTCTCGATTCGCGCAACGCCTCTTTCGACGTCTTGCGCAAAGCGTCCGTCGGGCCCAAACGGCTCTTTATTTCATTCATGGTCCTGCCCCTGACATGCCACTAGTCCACCCTCAGCCTATGAGAAGCCTAGGTTATGAAAAAGGCTGCGATTGACGGGTTTCGCCACCGACCAGTCGGTGAAAAACCATTATCCGGAAGTTCTCCGTCATACGACGCGGAACACATCGATTCAATTGGCCGTAACAATTATGCGGTTTGGGAGAGCATCAAGGCAGTCTTGCAACGATTTTATGTATTTTCCCGATCGTCCGGATTGAATGGCGATAGAGTTAGCTCCCTCACTAGAATAAGTTAAAAGTACGTTCAATCGACGGCATCATTCTCTTCACCCTTTGCCGCGTAATTCTTGATGCCTAGCGGCACGGCGCGAGGATATAGATAAAGGTATGCTGGATCGAAGGCCAAAAAACAGATAAAATCATTCATAAGGAAATCAATCCAGATCCGTCTTCTAAAGACCATGAGAAAACTCATCCTAATTCCGATCATCCACACATCCGTCGACTTGGGGTCCCTGTCGGAATCGGTAAAGGCGCATTATTTAAAACGCTTTGGGCCGTCGCTCTGGAATCAACGGGAAGAGATTGTGACGAAACTGTGGAATGATATCCAAGAGAAAGTAAACGTCTTAGACATAGATTACAAAAAAACCCGAATCTATCAGGACGGTTTGCCCGTGTGCGGGTTCGAGCGGGAAATCGTTAAGGAACTTGCCAAAGCAGGCAGTAGAAACCATCAATTCATTTCGGAGTTGGCCGGCAAGGGCGCTGAACTGGTGGGAACCGAAGATCCACAACTTTTGATTGAGGAATATCAATTCCATCAACATGAGAAAGACAAATCCCTTTCAAATCAAGAGATTATTGAACAAGCCGCACGACTGCTGGAAGCCCGCGATCGGTTTATTGCAAAAAGAATCGACGAAACGCTTCAGGCCGGGGAAACAGGATTGCTGTTTTTAGGAGCGGCGCACCGGCTCGATATGGCGGATTCAACCGATATTCGCGTCGAATATCTCTTGTCACCCTGAGCGCAGCGAAGGATCCGGTAAAGGATCTCTTGTCATCCTGAGCGCAGCGCAGGATCCGGCAAAAGCGGTAGGCTGAAATCTGACTGCTGATAGCTGATTGCGGAAGATTGAAAGATTCTTCGCTGCGCTCAGAATGACTTAAATCATGCTTCCAGGGTAGGACAAAAGTGATAAGGCGGCCAAGGACCGCTTACTTCCAACAGCAAGCCTCCGCAAGCCGCGGTATTCCGCATTTTCTCCACCAAGTCCAACCAGCGCTTGGATACGGAGCGCGACAAGAGAAACGCCGAATTCCAAAGCATCTTTTCCCGGCGGCCGGTCAAGTTGGCGGGCAGCGGCCGCGAGCGGAAATAGCGATCGGCCTGGTTCATCAGCGAAGATTCGATTTTAGCAACTTCCTTTTGGAATCGTTCCTTCAAAGAGCTAGACTTCCGACGCTGGTTCTGTTTTTGCGTAAGATATTGCGTACCTGTTCCGGCATTCATCGACTGCGGCGAGGAAACACAGTTCGCGGCGGCGATGTTTTCTTCCACATGCCGCGGATCAACGTAGATTTTAGCCGCCCATTCCTGACGGTCGCCGATAGAGTCCAAAAAATCGATCACTACCGATTCCCATTGCTCCATCTTGGCAAGCAGGGAAAGGCGCGAGTGGAAAAGCGCCCCCAGTCTCAGCGGCAGTAATGGCTGACGACAGGCCGCATCGGAAATGATTTGATTGTGCCGAATCGCCACTTGGCTCAACCAGTCGACGTCGGTATGGTCGTGTCCAAGCTTCCTTACGTCAAATTGATCCAAGCCTACTCGGCTGGCCACGCCGCTCGTTTGCTTGCAGGGCACTATTTCCACGGAAAAACGGGGGTCTACTCCCTGCCCAAGCGGACCGGCTTGGAAGTCCCCGCGAGTCAACGCATATAGATAATAGTGCTCGTTCATCCTATTTCAATCCGGCTTGGGATGAAAGTTCCTGAATCGCTTTTACCAGGTGTTCCCGGTGAACGAAAAGTTGATTCGTGTCGGGCTTATCGGGTGTAAGCTTGATCCGTTCTGATATCGCGGCCATCATCGCCCGGTGGCATACGGCTTCGATCTCCGCCCCGCTGAAACCTTGTGTCTCCTCGGCCAACCAACGGGCCGTGACCTCGCCTTCAAGCGGCCGGTCGCGTAAATGCACCTGGAAAATCTTTTCACGCGCCTTTTGGTCGGGCAAGGGAAGTTGCAGATGAATATCGAACCGCCCCGGCCGCAAAAGCGCGGCGTCGAGCAGGTCGTACCGGTTCGTGGCCGCCAATACCAGAACGCCCTTGAGTTCCTCGATTCCATCCAGTTCCGTGAGTAGTTGACTCAGCACCCGGCCGCTTACGCCCGAATCTTCCCGGCCCGTGGAGCGTGTCGAGGCCAACGCGTCGATCTCGTCGAAGAAGATGATGCAAGGCGACGCCTGGCGGGCCTTGTGGAACACGTCCCTGAGTCCGCGTTCCGACTCGCCCACGTACATTGACAACAACTCCGGACCCTTGACCGATATGAAATTTACCTCGGTCTCGGTGGCAAGCGCCTTGGCGATCAATGTTTTTCCGCAGCCGGGCGGCCCGGAGAGCAATATCCCCTTGGGCGTGACGAGCTGAAACGACTCGAACAACTCCGAATACTTCAGCGGCCACTCCACCGCCTCCCTTAACTGCTGCTTGACCTCATCCAGTCCGCCCACGTTATCCCAAGTCACATTGGGAACCTCGACGAATACTTCCCGAACGGCCGAAGGCTCGACTTCCAGCAACGCCTCGTCGAAATCGCTCATCTTGACTTCTAACTGGCTTAGAAGTTCGTAAGGGACGCTCTGCTGCGAGAAATCGACTTGAGGAAGGATCCGGCGCAAGGCAACCATGCCCGCTTCACGGCAAAGGGCTTCCAGGTCGGCGCCCACAAAACCGTGCGTAATGGCCGCTTGACGCACCAGGTTTACATCGGACGCAAGCGGCATGCCGCGACTGTGAATCTCCAGTATTTCCCGCCTGCCATGCTGGTCGGGAATGGGGATCGTGATCTCCCGATCAAACCGCCCCGGACGCCGAAGCGCAGGATCTAGCGCATTGGGCAGATTTGTGGCCGCCAGCACGATCACATGCTGGCGTTGCGAAAGCCCGTCCATCACCGCCAAAAGCTGCGCTACCACCCGCTTCTCTACATCACCTATCGTCCGCTCCCGTCTCGGAGCGATGGCGTCGATCTCGTCCAGGAAAATGATGCTAGGCGCGCGCCGTGTTGCTTCCTCAAATATCTTGCGCAGATGTGCTTCGCTTTCGCCGTAGAACTTATGCACGATCTCCGGCCCGTTGATGGCAAAAAAATTCGCCTCGGTTTCGTGTGCCACGGCTCGGGCAATCAACGTCTTGCCGCAACCGGGCGGTCCCAAAAGCAACATGCCCTTGGGAGCGTCTATGCCCAATCGTTCAAAAAGTTCCGGATATTTCAATGGCAACTCCACGATCTCGCGAATCCGCTCGAGCTGCCGTTTTAATCCCCCTATGTCTTCATAAGATATAGTAGGCAACGCCCGCGGAGCCTGCCCCTCTGTCTTGCGGGCGTTGCCGATTTTTAACACGCTATCCGTGGCGATAAGAATCGGCCCGTCGGGAATAGTTCTCTCGACCAGAAAATCGGCATAACGATTACCGAACAATGTGGCGCGCACGTTGTCGCCGGCAATCGCCGGCAAACCGTCCAATAAGCTGCCGATGTATTCCAGGTCGCGGTTCGACAGACTGTTGCCTTGAGGAACAAGCACCAATTCCACCGCCGGCTGGGCGGATACAGGGCGTAGAACTACCGACTCGCTGATGCCCGTGCCGCAGTTTCTCCGGGCAATGCCGTCGATCTGCACATGCCCTTTGCCGCGATGTTCCTTGAAGGTCGGCAACACCTTGCAGATAGTCCTTCGTTGGCCTACCACCTCGACCGTGTCCCCCACGTCGATGCCCAACCGATTCATATCGGCCGGATCGATCCGCGCGATTCCCCTGCCGACTTCCTTGCCTATGGATTCGCCGACCTTTAATGTTATCTCCGCGGTTGCGGTGGATTGTTTTCCCATGATTCATTTCCTTAGGCTCTTATCGTTCCAAGCGGATTTTCAGAATCCCGTTCGTGCACTCCCAGTGCATCTTTTCCGGCGAAAACTTTCCAGGCAGATTCACTTTTTTCCAATAGCCCTTATTGCCATGTTCAGCGGTAAGAGTCAATCGATCGTCGTCGAGTTCCAACTGAACGTCTTTTTTGCTGACGCCGGGAATCTCCGCCAATACCAAAACGTGGTCCTCTTCCTCGAATACGTCCACCAGCGGTTCACGGATGTCTTTTTTCATCCCTTCGCCGCTCGGCTCGCGATTGATATTGCCGAATGGCTCGACTTTCAGTTCTTGTTGCCCGTGTTCGCCCAGTCCCGTTTTGATGGAAAGCCCGTATACTCCGCGCAGTTTTCCGCCGGGATCAAGACCCTTGATTTCGCCCGATCGCGTTAATTCTTCTCCGGATTCCGCCAGCTCGCCCAGTTTTTCGATAAAAACGCCCAATTTTCCCAGTAAGCCTCCTAATCCGAATTCCATTGATTTTTCGGACGTATCCGAGTTGCCGAAACGATCGTTCCTGGTTTGGTTCTTTCGTACTTTAGGCATTGCGATCTCCTTTGGGTCAGTGCCGTTTCTGTTTCGTTATTGTCATTGGTTTACAGTTGAAATAGGCGGCATTTGCAGCATGTCGATTGTAAGAAGAACTATCTGTTCGGCATGCCATACAACTGCCGCTCTCCGGGCAGATTTCGGCTGCACTGAAAAAATGAAATGCGTGAAACCAGGCGGCCCGCGGCATCGAGCCAAACACTTTAATGAATACCGGGAAGAATTTATTTACCAAGCCCATTCCCTCCCAGACCGCCCGATGCCGCTTACATGCGAAGGAGGTCTATTCTGATTATCGTCACTTTGACGTTTAATCTGTGGTTTCACCACGTCAAAATAACCCTAGGCCACATATTGCCCCCCGTCAAATTCAAACAAATAAATACCCCACCCGGTATAAATGACATTTCGTGCGGCCATAACTCGTGTTGTGTCAACTTGTTATGTATTAATCTTAAAAATGCGGCGATAGGGTTTTTGCATAAAATATTTTGGCAGCTCAAGCCAATTCGGGGGATTTTTATTTTCTAACTAATGATCCCGCTTTTCATGGTTTATTTACGGCTATATCCAACTATTGCCGACAAAGTCAACTTCTTTTGCCTGAATAACTTGTGCGTGAAATATTTTTATTCTTCATGTCAAGATTTGACTCTTGGGAAAGTTGAGCTAGGTTTTGCATAGATAAGCCAGGGGGCGTGGTTTGTCCACAGAAACAACCATGAAATATCGTATAAAATGCGTGATTCATACAATAGTTACTGTGTGTAAACCACATATATTCTTTGAAGTGCCACGGACTGATGCGACGAACTACGTTAAGCAGTATCCATCATTAACACCGTGGGAAAACTTACCGATTTGTTGATTCTCGATCTTGGATGATGTAATTCCAAGCGTAAAGAATCATTCCTTTTTGAAAAGGAGAGTGATGATGGCTAAGGTACAGAAATCAACCGACTCGTCCAGTCTTGCGGAAGTTGTCGATCGCATCCTGGACAAAGGCATCGTAATTGATGCCTGGGTCAAGGTTTCCTTGGTTGGGATCGAGCTGTTGTCGATCGAGGCTCGCGTGGTCGTGGCTAGCGTCGAGACGTACTTGAAGTACGCCGAAGCGATCGGCCTGACCGCCACTGCCGCCATGCCTGCTTAGTCCCGGTTTCGAGGATCGGAACCCGGCAAGCCGCAGAACAACGCACTTCCCGCGCCGGTAAGCGATTTTATTCCCAAAGACGGCACTTAAAAACAAGGCGTCCAATGGGTAGTGTAAATCGGGGCGGGGTAAACTAA
>JBEKZY010000061.1:0-19940 GCA_049509395.1 Thermoguttaceae bacterium
GGCCTCGCCCCGGGCGATGGCCTCAACAATAATTCCATGCCGATGGCTAATCTTGACATGACCTCCGCTCAGTTGACGTATCTTATCCGTACCCCTTCCAATAGTGGTCTAATTGATGTGTCAGCGGGCACCTTGAATGTATCCACCAGCGTATACAACGCCGCTACATTGAAAAACCAAATCACACTTTACCAAAATCCGGCGACGGCGAGCGAGACGACCGCGGGTGTATATCCCCTCATGAAGTACAGTACCTTAAACTACGTAACCGGTGGCGGCTTTACTGACAATTTCGTACTGCCCAACCCCTATCTCGGCGATTTTGACGCGTTTATAGGTCAAGGCCCGAATGCGGTGGATCCCAACGCCGAGATCTACCTGCAGTTGAAAGTATCTGCTAACGAATGGATCGGCGCCAACGGGGCAAATTACTCTATACAATCTAACTGGAAAACGACCGTCCCCAATGGTTCAGGGGCGAAGGCCATGTTCGCAGGTGCCGGAACCCCGCCCACAGTGAACTTAGACATAAACGCCCAGGTGGGCAAGATCGTTTTCGACAATGCAACCTCCTACACCATTAGCTCCTCTAATGCCAGTAGATTTATCTTGAATGCCGGTACGGGCGTGCCGGCCGAGATCGACGATAACGGCGGAAGCCACACAATTGCGGTGGGCATACTCATGGCCAAAGACACGACATTCTTCGTGAGCGGGGCAAGCGATACATTGACCATGAGCGCAGCCATCACCGGCGCCAACAATACCATTACCAAGTCTGGCCTGGGTACGTTGCTGCTATCCGCCGATAACGGCTTCGGCAGCACTTCCGGCGGCGTCATTGTGCAGGGCGGTACGCTCCAACTCGATGGCAATAACTCTTATAACGGCGCTACGACGGTGAGCAACGGTACGGTGATCGCGAAATCTATCGCCTACGCCGGTGTGGCAAGTTCAATCGGCGCGCCCGCGACCACTAGCGCCTCCAACCTGGTGCTCGACACCTCAACCTTAAAATATACCGGGGCGGCAGCCGCCAGCACCAATCGGGGCATCACCTTGGCCAATGCCGTCACGATCGACACCGCGCAAAACCTCGCTATCAGCGGACCGGTCGTAGTGGGGACGGTCTCTGGGCCGAACGTGACCCTCAACACGCCGGGCGCCGGAACGATCACTTTCAGCGGACAGATCACATCTGCCGGATATGTTAATAAAGCCGGTACCGGCACGATCATATATGCCGCCGGCTCAGGGGTGGTTAGCACGATCTCCAATGCAGGCGGTCCCGCTTATTACATTCAAAATGGCAACGTGATTATCTCAGGCGCGGCCAACTCGACGGCGTATAACGCTGTAGGCGGCGAGATCAGCGTGGGCACGACTGCCGCAAATGGAGGAAACTATCCGGTCAGCCTCACCATTAATGGCGGTACTGTGAACGTCGGTACATGGCAATCTATTGGTAGAGGCAATACAACTACCTCAACGCTGACCATGAACGGCGGCGTGCTGAACGCCGCTTCCACATCAATGGGTTATGATGCCGGTCAGACCGGTTATACCGGCACACAAATATTGAACATGAATAATAATTCGGTGTACAACAACACGGGCACTCCTTTCTACGTAGGCGAGTCCGGGGGCAGCAATGCCACGGTGAACATGTCCGGCACCGCGCAATTGACTACTACTACAGGCCCCATGTGGGTAGCAAACTCCGTCGGCTCCACGGGCACACTAAATATCAGCGGTAGCGCCCAGATATCCGTGGCCACTTTCTTGAGTGTCGGGCTTAACGGAACGGGTTTTGCCACAATCCAAGGCACCGCTTCCAAGTTGTCGTCGGGAAATGATTTGAACGTCGGCGACTCGGCAGGCGCTGCCGGCACCCTCGAAGTAGACGGCGGTACTGTGCAGACCACCAATTTATGGGTCGCCCGCAACGGTACTACCACCTCTCTCTCCACCGGCACCGTGAACCAATTCGGCGGTGCGGTCGTTGCTACTAACCTGACCACAGGCGGTGGCACCGCCGTCTATAATCTTAACGGCGGCTCCTTGACGGCCAATATCATTAGAAAGGATCCCGCAAGCACTACCGGCACGGGCACTCTGAACTTCAACGGCGGCGTGCTCAAGGCCGGGGCTGCGGATAATCCCACCGGCAGCTCGTACTTCTTATCAGGTCTCACAGCCGCCAACGTCAAGGCGGGCGGGGCCAAAATCGACACCAACGGCTTCAATGTCACGGTTAACCAGATCCTTGCCGCCGATACGGGCAGCCTCGGCGGCGGACTGACGAAGCAGGGCGGCCTCGGCACGCTGACTGTAAGTCAGGAAGCCACCTATACCGGCAACACATCCGTGTCAGCCGGTATTCTGAATATGTTGGACATCAACACCCCCACCGCCGCCGTTTCGGTTGGAGGTGGAGCGGAGTTGACGGCCAACTCGGTCGTGGCAAATACGCTGACTATCGCAGCGGGCGGGACGGTCGTCATCAAGGCCATACCCGGCGGTCCCTTGTCATCGTCATTCCTATCCCCGGTTCCCGAACCGGGCACTTTAGTGCTCTTGGCCATGGCCGCATTGGCAGCCGCCTTTGCCGCGTGGCGCAGGAAAAAATAATGAACAACTAAAATATCTTTCCGCTCTCCCATAAGCGGAGGATAAAGGTAAAACCATTCCCGCCTGTCGAACTCCTTCGGCAGGCGGGATTTTCTTTTCTTGTGCGGAAGGAGTGAATAGATTCGCTTATTGACGCGCGAATGACCTGACAACCTGCCCCAGGACATCCTCCCCGCACTCTCCCGTATGATACCCAATGCTCTCAAGGTTCATGGTTTTCAACAGAGCATTAGACGCTTTAAGTCAGCAGCCAATGTGCCGTGATGATTTCCTCATCGCGACTGCTATCGCCGCGGCCATCAACAGCATGACGAACGTTCCCGGCTCTGGAACGGCCTGTGGGATTTCGATGCCAAGCGGCCCGCCGGGAATTGGAGCAATAATCACCGTTGCACCGGCGCCGATGGTGAGCGTGTTTTGCGAGATGCTCGTTGCGGTGAGCACGGTGCCCGCGCCGCTGACGGTGGTCGAGCCCAGTCCAGCGATGTTGCCCAATCCGGGCGTGCCGCTTATGACTTGCAGCATTGCACCGCCGGCAACGTTGATCGTCGAGGAGTCGGCCAGGTCGCCACCGTCGAGGGTCAACGTGCCTTGATTGATGGTCGTCGAGCCGGTGTAAGTGTTGCTGGCCTTTAAAACCAGTTCGCCGGAACCGGTTTTGGCAAGACTTTTCGAGCCGCCGATTTCGCCTAGTATTCCGCCGATGGTGAGTTTTTGCGCGCCGGTGTCTATCGAGCCTGAACCGGTATCTAAAAACACGTTCAGGTTCACAACTTGATTGTTGGCGCTGGAATTGACGATCGGTCCGGCCAAACGGATCACGGATCCTGTTAGCGTATAAGCCGCGGCATTGGATTGGAAACGCAGCGCGGTGTACTGCGGCGCCGCGTAATTATCGTTTTGGCAGGTAGTGAATCCGCCGGCCACCAGGGCGCCGAATTTCAGATCGGTGCCTGTAGCAGGGGCATTGCCGCCCCAGTTTACCCAGGATGACCAAAGACCGTTCGCCGTGCTTGCGCCGCACCAGATCGAATCGGTAAGAGAGGATGAGGGCCAGGCGTCGTTAGTCCAGAACATTTGATTGATGCCGTATGTCGCCGAGTTGTTGTTGTTTCCGTCGAGGTAGTGGTAGCTGTAATATTCCGTATTGGATTTAGTATAAATGCCGATTTGGCCCGGGGCGATATAGTTGCCTTCGCTTGCTAAAAACAGCGTGCCGCCGCCGCTTACCATGTTGACTCCGCTTTGATCCAGGAAAGGACCGTTGACGCTGGTGCTTCGGCCGACGCGGATGTTGTACGTATTATTAAGATTGTCCCAGTTGACGAACAGGTAGTAGTAACCGCCTCGGTGATATAAATACGATGCTTCGATCGCATCGTTAGGGTCAGCAGGGTTTTTCGCCAATTGAATGTATGTCGGATTGGAAGGACTCTTAAGCAGGCCCGTGGTCGGGTCGAGTTGCACTTCATAAATTCCTTGCCAGAACGAGCCGAACGTCATCCACATGTTCCCGTTATTGTCTTTGAGGATTGACGGGTCGATGGTGTTGAAGGCGCTGCCGACATGGGACTGGAGGACCGCGGAACCGTGGTCGGTCCACACCGGATTGGATAGCGACGTGCTCGTTGCCATTCCGATGGCCGACACCTGGCTGCCAAAAGTGGAAACCGCATAATACATGTGATATAGCCCGTTGAAGTAGGAAATTTCGGGCGCCCAGAAATATCCCGTGAATCCCGGAACCGCCGTCGTAGTCCACGACGGCTGCGTGCTGAACACCGCTGAACCCTCAAACCAGGACGTCGTGTTCGACGAATATTTGGATAAGATACCCTGGCCCGTACAATAGTAATAATAATGGCTTCCATCGTAAATCATCGTTGACGGGTCATGCGCCCAAAGCGCTCCTGGGTCGCCCGAAAGCGTGACGTGGACCGCGTCGCCCCGGGCGGCCTGAACGGCGAGTGTGATTAGGATATAAAAAACGACAACTAGGCGTAAGGCGGCCTTGGATAAAGACCAAAAAAGCCGTTGGCTTAAATTTAAAAAAAGGCTGGAGTTTACGATGAATTTAGATCGACGATGCATCGTGTTGCGTGCTCCAGGGAAGTAATACGCCTTTTACACAATCCTCAGCATACCCTGAAACTATCATGAATCTAATCTTAAATCAACAATAATACTGGAATATCTCAATCCTCATTGGCAGGGGATTTACGCAGGAAAATATACTTTAGAATCCACCAAATTGTCGAAGGGCAGCCTATCCATGTGCAGGATGTCGAAGCGGATATTCTCCAAGATGCACGAGTGGAATTGGGCATCTCATGCTCCTAAGCAACATTGGGGATTAACAAAATTTGTTCTGACCCTGCCTGTCTGAAAATTGGATGCACAAAACCATGCCGAGCATAAATCTTAGAACCGGTGAACTATAAAAATATCACCGTGCCGCTGTCAGCACCCGTCCTGACAGCTACATCTCCTACCGGGATGGGATGGAGAGACTTATTCAAGAATTACCGTCGAATTGTACTCAGCAGTGTTGCTGTCTACCTGGCCCCACCCCACCAGAAGGTGTCCTACAACTGCGCGATAACACAATTAATTAGCGCAATATTTGATTGACAAAGACTCCACCCAATAGTCATACTAATAGCGTCAAAGATGAACGAAGCCCTTGTTCTTACACTATAAGTTTGGACTAAACAACCCAGGAATGAATCGCTAATGACACGAAAGTGTTATTACCGCAACTCATTGAAAAAACATATTGATCAAAATAATTTACCCAGTTTGCTATGTAACTTTTACCATTCTGTTTGAATTCCAAATTCCTCTTTCTAATACGAGGCAGCGACTATTTAGTTGAGCACTTCCTGGCAGGTTAAAAGCCATAGTATTCGACTATTTTCTTGATTCAGTTCGCATCGCTGCCGTCAAGCTTTTTCACATCGTCTTGTAAAGTCCTTTTCACTTGCGGCCGCTCATGCGGGCTGTATTTAAGGTTTAATATGGACGTAATTGGTAATATTTGCACCTACTGTGGGAAAAATCAACCAAAAGAAACAGGACAAGAAGACGCGTAAACAGCTTGATGTGAAACCGTATGTGATCAAACACTTTTTCACTTTACTACTTGATGGAGGAAAATGATGCGAGTCAAATTAACTTTTCTATGCTTAATGCTGCTTGCCATGCTTTCGGCGAATGTGCAAGGAGCAGCCGTTTTTTGGGTAGGTTTTAGCTCCGATTTTTCAGATCCTCTTAATTGGAGTACATTTTCTTTCCCGGGAACCGGCGACCAGGCCCTGATTTCCAGTGCCTATGCCGGCACTTCCAGTTCCGTCGCCGATTATCCGGGTGCTTATGCGATAAATCCTATCGCTGAATTGTGGCTGGGTGGAAACGGAGGAACCGGCTCCCTTTACCAAACTTCCGGCACAATTAACGTAAATAATTGGGTCGTTGTCGGCCAGGGATACGGCGGCACTAATGCCCTGCCCGGCGGAACAGGCACTCTCGACTTGTCGGGAAGTGCCGTCTTTAATCATGTAGCCGGTGGAACTGGAGAAACACATATTGCTGAATCCAGCGGTGGCATCACTACTACGGGCACCTTGAATTTGTCAGGCAACGCCATTTACAACAATAACTACAACAGACTCTATGTGGGACTAAATACAGGGGCTTTAGGTTATGTTAACATCAGTGGCACCGCCACTCTGAACCTCAATAATGAGTGGCATCAACTCGGTTTCACCGGCGGCGTTGCCCAGATCACCCAGAATGGCGGCACAGTCAACCACGACATGTCTGATCCACCGGCCCTCGACGATGGCAACGGTTGGAGTCCGAACGGGCATCTCATTATTGGTGGCTGGGGTGGAAGTGGAACTTATAATATGAACGCAGGCGCACTTAATTCCAGTGCTTATATTGTTTTAAGTGACGCGGATGCTGGTTTCAATAATACCTACGGCATTTTAAACCTGAGCGGAGGCACACTGACTGCTCCAGGCATCCAAGCAGGATTTGCTTGGGATAGCGGAGCGCCCACCACTGGTAAGGTCAATTTCAATGGTGGTTTGGTAAAACCCAATCTTTCAAATCCTGACTTCATTCATGCTTTCAGCTCTTCGGCTACGTTGACTGCAGTAGTTCAAGCCGGAGGTGCAAACATTGACACTGCCGGATACAACATCGGCATTAACGTTCCACTATTAGATGGTGGCGGCGGCGGAGGTTTGGTTAAGATGGGACTTGGAAGTCTCAAACTTAACGCCATCAATACCTACACCGGGCTAACCGATGTCATGACCGGATCTCTGGGCGGCAGCGGCACCCTTGCCGGCGCGGTCAAGGTAGAATCAGGCGCGAGAATCGCCCCGGGCGATCCCGCCACGTTTACCGTCGGCGACATAACCTTCAATAACGGCTCCTACCTAGACATCGCACTTGTCGCCGCGGTGAATGACGCACTGAATTCCACTGGTACTCTGACGGTGGGTTCAAACGTCGCACTCAACGTGTCGCTAACCATCCCAGTGCCAGGCACTTATACCATCCTGGACTGGGTCCACAAGTCGGGAAATTTTAGCGTGAATCTGCCGGATGTGTCTGGCTATGGTGACGGCAGTTGGACTATCAGTTATTCTGAAACTGCTACAAACGGGATCATCACAATCGTTCCCGAACCGGCGACTATTGTCCTGCTGCTCATGGGCGCTTTGATGCTATATTGGCGTCGGCAGCGTTAGAGTACGGATTGTTAAATAATGACCTGTTACGGGCGCGTCTTTAGCAGACGCGCCCGTTTTTTGTTTGCCAGGCATGTGTTTAACCCTGGCTCTCCACGCACTCGTTCATTGATTTCTACGCCACTTGTATTAAAATCATCGCCAGGAAGATCACACAGATGTTCAAGCAAGTGGAATCAGTCATCGGACCCTATGCCAGCCGCCCTGCGGTCTGCCGCGATTATGATCCCCGTGCGGCATCCGTCGCCCGACAGGTCGTCGCCTTGGTTTCAACCCATTTGCCCCAGGTTCACGCCGAGCATGTGGGCAGCACAGCCGTTCCAGGCTGTGCGGGCAAGGGGATCGTCGATCTGCTGATCCCCGTCCCCGACGGCGAAATGGACAATGTAAAGGAACTCCTTGACCGGCTGGGCTTCCAGCGGCAAACGGGGCTCGATCCGTTTCCCGAAGACCGCCCGATGCGTGTCGGATCGTGGGTGCAAGACGACGAGACATTCCTGCTCCACGTTCACGTCATACCCGCAAGCTCACCTGAAGTGGAGGAAATGCGTTTTCTCCGGGCATGTCTACGGGCTGATCCCGAATTAATGAAGGCATACGTCGCACAGAAAAGGAAAATCATCGCCAGCGGCCTCACGGATTCTTTGGAGTATTGTAAAGCCAAGGGTGAATTCTTGAAAACTGTGCTGGGGTAAGTCTGAAGATTAAGCCGATGAACGGAACTGCGATAATTCTGAAGCAAAACTATCTCGGATGCCCGAAGATATCGGATCCCTTAAGCGATGGATTCTAAGCCTTGGCGTAGGCGGCTCAGCGGAAAAGCAGGGCGTAGTTTCGACGGCGAATTATGCTGTTAGACGGGGGCTCAATGGCATGGTAAAAAAAGCAGACAAGCTGCTATCCAGCCCGTCGTAGCCAAGTCTGTCTCTGGGCTTGATTGGAGAATGCTGCAATGAGGTCGGCCTCGGAAATCACCGGCTTCCGGCGGCGGACTCGTTCTCCGAAGGGTTGTGAAACGTCTGGCGAGGCCAAGTCCGGCCGATGCGAAAATGGTAAAACGTCGCACAGATTGCCGCCAGACTGCTCCACTTGCATTTGGCTTGACATCTTGAGAAGGAGCTTCCTAATGGCGCTCATGTATCTGTTAATATAGTGATCGGCCAGCCAGTCGAATTCGCTAAAGACGTGAAAAATGCCGGACGATTCGCGATGTGCGCGTTGGACCCGTTTCGCTTTATCGGCGAGTGAGCGTTTCTTGGCAACCCAAGCCGCCTGCTCTTCCGTGAGATCTCCCTTGTTATTCAGGAGCCTGAGATTTCCCACGTGCTTGTAACACCAGCGGAATGGAAGATGCGGAACCAGATCGTTGTCATTGACGAACCGATAATTGGCCAATGAATAGGAGTCGCGAAAAAGCCGATCGCCAACGCGGGGTGAACCATAAGTGTAAACGGCACGGACGTTGTACCCATCGCTCGCGAGGCGGACCGAGGCCAGCGTGGCCATGGCGCCGCCGAGGCTGTGTCCGGTGACCCAAAGGGGCCTTGCGCTGGAAGGACTGCCAAGTATCCGTCGAACCTCCGGCCAGACCTCCTCAACGGCCCGGGCAAATCCGCAGTGGACCCGGCCCGGATAAGGGAATTGTGACACGAACAGCGTATCTGCGTCAGTCAGAAAGTTCCCGATGCTCTGCGTGCCGCGGAAAGCCAGCAGGGCGGACTTCTCCAGAGACCCAACAAGACCACGAAACTGGCCGCAGGTGAAGAACGTGATCCGGTTGCCTGGCCCGAACTCATCGATCCAGTCGCTGTGTTCCTCGTAGGCAGACTCGCTGGCGCGGGCCAAGTAGTATCCCATCCTAATACTGTATCCGCGGGCATCCACGTCACTGTCGATAAGGCCGTCCATGACCTGTATTTCCTCCTGAACTCTATATCGGAAAAGTCCAGGCAGTCCAAACATGATGGTTTAATGCCACCGGGACCTAAAGACACTACTGTGATGACCGGGCGGAATCTGGGAATAATGAGAAATATAGATAATTTCTGAATTTTATAAAATTTCATTTTTGTAACCCAGTGGTGGGACTAGCATGGATCGAGAGTGATGTAGGAAACCATCAAATTCGACAACCGCCACAAAATCCAGGGAAAAAATACAAGCCGTTATCAGAAAGATTTCCCGTAAATTATCAAAAAATGCGGGTTTACGGCTGACAACTGGATCTGAATGATACGCTATTTAGATTTGTGAATCGAATATAAAAAGCCACTTACAACATAAGTCATAAGTGGCTTATAGTGGAGGCGGCGGGAATCGAACCCGCGTCCCGCGACATTTCCATGCTGGTTTCTACGTGCGTAGCCGGATGATTTAAGCCTTCGCCGCCATAATCCCCAACCGACTGGGTTTTTAAACGGCTAGCCGGGCACTTTTTTAGTCCTGGACGTACCCAACGTTGACCCAAGACGATCCGGAATTTGTGACCAGCAGTCGGACCTCTCCGGCGGAGGCCCTCAGCCGGGGTTGCCTTTTATTAGGCAGCCATTGCGAGTTGAGACTCGGCAATTAATTAATTGGTCGGCTTTTATCGTGGCCTGCTGACCAACCACGGCACGCCGCCCGCACTTCAACCTGTCCGGTCGAATCCAATTCGCCCCCAATATACAGGGTTCAGTGGTCGGGGTCAGGGTTCAGGACTCACTCCTGAACCTTAACATCGGACCGTTAATGATATTATAAGCATAATATACCTATTTTGAAAGGTGATTAAAGGAAGATATTCCTGATAATCAAGTGACAGGAGAGCAATAAAGCATGATTTACCGCTTTCTAATGCTTATTCATAGAAATGGGCGAATGCAAATATTTCATAAGGCATAAACAATAATCAATAATAATACCATTTTTATCCTTTGTTTTGTTGGATTAGTATTATCAAAACTGGAAATGCTGTTGTGTTCTAGTGGGACATTCCTCTGGCTCCAATTCTGGTTGAACGACCGAGGAAGCCTGAATACTTTGAAGATATTCCTTGTTAACCCTGGATTGTGCAGATGCTATCAAAGGATTATGTATCCAACTCACGATATTGAATTCTGGGTAGACGTTTATGGTATGCCCAGTACGCAAACACTGCAAAAGAAGGGTCGGATTAACGTCATATCCTACCCACGACAAATCCACACGTACTGTCGCATAATCGTTTTGGCGGATCCACTGAACCTTCTCTTCGGTTAGGTCGTTAGCAACAACGATTTCCACAAGCAACTTTCTATCACCTTTCCACATTACGATGTCAGGTCTGCGTTCACCCATCCCCACCTCTTCTTTGACGTGATCAAAATTCATCAGTTGCCGCTTAACGATTCTCTCCTTCTGCGTAATCCGAGTACCGGGCTGACATAGGTCACGAGAAGGACGCACCGTGAGGTCAGGCAACATGAGACATTTGTTCTGTAACAATTCCTTTTTGGCCATCAGATGGACAGCAGATTCAAATGAATTTCCGCAATTTGCCGGCCTTTTATAGTGCCTGAAATGCCATTGACGATTATTGTTCGGTTGAACGGCAATGAACTTGCCGCCACAGTCGGCGCAAAAGCAGTTACAAGCCAACCCGGGTGGCACTTGTTCGACGCGTACCGGTGTTGATGGATCGTTATTCAATAATCCAAGAGGATTCAGCAACATTGCCATACTAAATAGTATAATCAATTTTTGCATTTTGTCCTCATCCGAATCATTTCTGGATGAGGGAGAGGACTTATAGCATAAACTCTATGGATGCGCCGTAATTGCAATCAGCGTAATCTGCCGTTTTTCTGGTCCATAGCACCCAAACACGCGATAAGCATCGGGCGTCTGATTCTGCGCGTATGCCTCGAACACCTTCTGATTCTTGTCGTAAGGGTGCGGCAAAGAGTAGTATTCGTGGGTTTGCAGGCCGGGATGCTTGGGATTCGAGGCTAATAGCGTTATCGTCTTGTGGACCTGTTTGAAAAGTCCTTCGACATTGGAAGATTTTGTCTTTCCCTTTTTCCTACGCGATGCAAGGCTTGCCTCGGCCTTTGCCTTGAGATCATCGTAATTGGCTTTCGCCTCGGGAGTCCATTGAAGGGTAAACATCAGTCGTCTAATTGCTCCACGAGCAATGCGTCTTGCTCCAAATCCGGTGCGGTTTTCGTGATTTTACCGGCCTTGGCCTGCGCCAAGCCCCGAGACACGGAGGCCTTTGCCGTGGAGTTTTTGTGCAGCCAAATTTCACGCTGGGGGATTACCTGGGCCAGAGTGACCCGTATTTCCGTAGAGTCTACCTCTTCGATGATAACCGTCTGATTGGCGAATCGGCTTCCCAGGCTGATCCGTCCTTTGCTATCCGCTGTCTTGGTAGTCATAATTCCATGCTCCATTGTTTTGATTCCACAAATCAATGATAACATGTGGTGGGAATGTGGTCAAGTGGGCTATTCCCACCATTATTCCTTCTCATTTGTTCTCCATTAAGTGCTTATCCCAAAACAGTTTTGTCATTCTGAGCGCAGCGAAGAATCTGAGTAGAGTAAAATGGGAAATAATGGCAAAATATCACATCCAACGAGAGCCTTCGCTGCGCTCAGGATGACTAATGTAATAGGCTTTAAATCCCTCTTTCAATACTTCTCCGCCCCCCTTTTAAAATAAGGCCATCTCTGGCACAATAGCGTGATTCACCACTAGTCGGATCAACCCGATGGGGGGTGCCAGAGTAATTTTTTTGTCTAATGGAGTTTCGCATGTTTAAAAACTTTAATCCCTCATTCCTTGGCCTATCAGGACATCAAAGCGAGGTCATCGAGCTGGCCCTGACTTATGGCTTTGCAGGGATGGATCTGAACATAGCCGATTTTGCCACCCGGGTGCGGCTCAAAGGCCTGCCCTATGCCCGGCGTCTTATCGACAGCGCCAGAATTCGCGTGGGCACTTTTCAATTGCCCATCGATTGCGATAGCGACGAAGAGACCTTCCACAAAGACCTGAAAAAACTCCAGGAATATGCCGACGCGGCCGCAGCCATCGGCTGCACGCGATGCATTTTCACGCTCCCTCCTGCCGGCGACAAGCGGCCGTACCATGAAAATTTTGAATTCCTACGGCGGCGTTTCCAGGATATCGCCGCGGTTTTCAAAACGGCCGATATTAACCTGGCCCTAGGTTTCCAGGCCGCCGAATATCTCCGCCGCAACCAGGCCTTCCAATTTATCCACGATATCGACGCCCTGACGCTGCTTCTAAACATGATCGACTCGCCGAACGTGGGCCTGCTGTTGGACGTTTGGGAGGTGTTCGCCTGCGGCGGGTCGCTGGAATCGATTCGCAAGATTCCCAAGAGCCAGATCGTGGCCGTGCAGATTGCCGAGATATCGGCGCAGACGCCTCTGGCCGAGTTGGACGAAAAATCCCGCCTTTTGCCCGACGCTCAAAACGGCCGGATCGGCGTGCCTGCGATCCTATCCTACCTGGCCGAAATCGGTTACGACGGACCGGTCACAGTAAAGCCGTGCCGCGCGGTTTTCCCATCCCGGCGCAGGGACACAATCGTAAAACTGACCAGCGAGTCGTTGGACAAGGTATGGCGCGAGGCCGGCATTCCCACCCCCGCCCGCGCGTTCGTCGCCGGAGCCCACGAGTAATTCATAATGTAGCAGGCACATTCCGGGTGCCGTTTGTGGTGTTTTATAAGATGTAATTTGCCAATCAAGCGGACGGCACACGGAATGTGCCTGCTACATTGCGGGTTATAATCGGTTAGAATTTCTTTACGGGCGTTGCGATGTTTCATTGGGACAACGGTCTGGTGCTAACCAAAGCCCGTCTGGCGATCGACTTTCGACGGCGCCAGCCCCGCGCATTCATTTCCCACGCGCACGCCGATCACATAGCCCGGCACGAACTGGCCCTTTGCACCCCGGCCACCGCGGCGCTATACCAACTACGGCTAGGCCGGCGTCCCACCTTGCCCATGCCTTACCGGCAAACTATCGACTGGGGCGGCCTGCAATTGACCGCCTATCCGGCCGGACATTGTCTGGGCTCGGCCATGCTTTTGGCCCAAGACGGCGATCAATCGTTGCTGTACACGGGCGATTTCAAACTTGGCCCGTCGGCCACGGCCGAGCGCGCCGAATTGCCCCATGCCGACATCCTGGTGATCGAGAGCACTTACGGCACCCCGCAATACCGAATGCCGCCCCGCGAAACGGCAATCGAGCAACTCATCGCACTCGTCCGACAGGCGCTCGACGACGGCGCATTGCCGGTCATCCATGCATACATCCTCGGCAAGGCCCAGGAGGTAACACGGATCCTGACGTCCGCGAACATCCCCGTCCTGCAACATCGGAAAATATTCGAGGTCAGCCGGATTTATGAAGAGTGCGGCATATCGTTGGGACGTTTCGAGCTTTTCACCGGCCAAACTCCTTCGGGCTGGGCTTTGATCATACCGCCCGGCATGGGCTGGGTGCATCAATTGGGCCGCCAGGTCAGTTTCGCGGTTACGGGCTGGGCCATCGATCCCGGGGCGAAACACCGCTTTCGCGTCGATCATGCCATCCCGCTTTCCGACCACGCCGATTACGATGAACTATTCGAGGCCGTCGGCCGCGTGGCGCCACGCATCGTTTATTGCACGCACGGCCCCGAAAGTTTCGTGCAGCGCCTGATCGAAGCCGGCCACGATGCCCATCCGCTTGGCCGCCCCACCCAAAAACGACTGTTTTAATGGTGGATTGTTCTCAGTTTCCAGTAATTAACCGGAAATATTAACGCACAATATAATAATCGCCCACCACTATCCCATGCCAACTATTCACATATAATGTTTAATAAGTGAACTTTTTGAACTTATTGCACGTAAAAAATCAAGGAACATCACCTGAGAGGCGTTTATTTCAAGCCATCCGGCCATGAAAACTGTTGTTCGTATTGTTATATTTTCGATCACTTTTTGTTTAGCGAGTCAAATTCTCATGACATCAGCTCAAGCCGATGATAAAAAATCAACAATGCCCGATTCCTGGTCGGGCGTAGTCCGAGACACGGCGCTTCGCGGTTTAGCCCCGGACAAAGGATACGTTGCCGATGATAAAACCTGGAAAAATCTCTGGAATAAATGGCGCGGCGATCAGAGTGAACCGCCAAAAATCGATTTCGCCAAAGAGATAGTTCTCGTTGCCACGGCAAAAGGGCCGAATCAGATGTTCGGAAAACCAAGACTTAACAAGGAAGGCGCGGTGTTGTTTACTCCAGCCGCAACGTTGATGGGCGGCCCCGGCTTCGGGTACTTATTGGCAAGGCTTCCCATCGAAGGTGTCAAGAGCATCAATCAAAAACCCTTTTCTCCATAAACATTCAAAACAGGGGGACAGGCATTCCTGCTTGTCTTTTTCCAGGCGGACCAAAATGTCCGGCCTCCTGTTTAGCCGGTTTACTCTGTCACGGCTCCTTTGGGAGTTCGCCAACGATGAAATCGCCGGCCCATCATACCTCATTAACAGAAAAGGGCGGCAGTGGGCTCACTGCCGCCCCAATGATCGCGGATAAAATCAGGCCGCAATTTACCAAACGTATTGCAGGTACGCCGTCAGTGCGGTCTGCTCGGACTTGACCAACACGCCGTTGTCCCAAGTCGCGTCTGTACCAGGCTGCGTCAAGCGATGCGTTCCGGTAGTGCGAATGTTCGTGTAATCGGCCTGTAAGCCGACGTTGAGATGACAATTAAGAGGGATATCGCCGGCCAGCGAAAAATGAATCTCATCGCCGCCCGTGCTGTCAAATGTATATCGCGGGGCCGGAGTTCGAAGCAGGTGGTGATCGACGTTATAGCCGCCGACTCCGCCAACATCAAATTGGAATATCAAGTTGATCGGCCGCCGGCACTCGCGCTCGATCGTTCTGCGGAGCTGAGCACCGATATAACCCATGTAGTATTGCTGGTTGAACGTGATTGCGTCGCCCACATAGATTAGGCCGCGAGGCGGGACGATATAATCGACATTGTAGGCTGTAATGTCGAAGCGTTGAAAGCGGAATCCGGCCAAAGGCCAAACTTCAATCGGCATGCCCAGAATACAATCCGAATATTTATAGTCCGCTTCAAGCTCGATTTTTTGTCCGTCATTCCATCTTTCCCCGGAATGCGTGAGGCTATCGAGACGGTCGGGGTTATTTCTCGGAGTATTAATGTTCCAATCGTAGTCCGACATAAATCCGTCGATGGACCGCTGCATGGGCGTCAACCACTCGAAGTGGACATCCCAATCACATCTCTGCACGCCAACCCGCAAACCGACCCAGTCCGAATCCAAGGAAAAGTTGAGCTTGCTCTCCGGGGCATAAGGTGCGGCAAGCCCGGTCTCTAATCGTGCGGGCCCCGAACCGAACTGGTAGGATGTGTAGCCGTACATCCGCTGGATTTCGGCGTTGACGTACCAATCCCGACAGGGTTCGCAGCAGCAGCAACAATCGTTTGCACATCCTCCGCAGCCTTGGCAACAGTTGCCTTCCGCGGCCGGCGCGGCATCTTTTGCCGCCGGGGCCTTGGCATCGGCTGTTTCGTAATACTCGGTAAAGTTCAATAAATTGGCGGGCGTTGTCGGCTCCGCAATGACTACCTGCGGCGATCCTGACGCCGAATCCATGGCGTAAGCGCCGGCCGGCATGCCCATCGCCATCCACACAACGGCCAGGACCAGAACAACTCTGGAAAAAGTGAAATACACTCGCATGTTAATTCCCTCCTTGAGCGAGTTAAATTTGCTCTCGGCAATATGAAATCTGCCAACGGGATACAATGGACTTGTCCTGGTACGATACGTGTACCATTTCCCCGAACCCTCCATACCCGTACTGTCAGAATCGTGCATCGTCTCGACATAAGCGATGAAATTATTTTTTTGTGCTTTCGTGGTATAACCAAAAGAATCCGATTATGCGGCAAAATAAATAAATAAGGATTTTTACTTACGATCGAAATAATCAAAATAGTGTGTTTATTCGTGATCCTTCCACTATCCGTTATAACTGGAACAATCCAAATTTTTTATCAAACCCGGGATAGAACTAATAAAAACTGTTTGTTGCCGGGCTTGGAAAGATTGTCTTAATATCCAGCCTCGGAAGTCTTTAGAGGTCATTTCTTCCGAATTCGCAGAAATGAGCAAAACAATTAAAGCGAGTTGTAGGTTGCAGTTCCCCCTCATCCGCGATACAAATACCTGCGGGCTAAACCGCGAAGACTTAAAAGATATGTGGTAAATGGCGCGGGTTGTATCGACTATTCGGATAATGCCGAAAACACCGATTATTTCAGTATTTTCTGCAAATGATCCCGCTTTAAGGGGCAACAGACTCACTCCGATAAATCCCGTATATCCCTAATTCCTTGACCTATAAACAAATTATTTTCCGGAATTGAACCAAGCGGAATTCACAGAGGATTGAGAATGAGAATAACATGCGGAAAAGATTTACACCGACGATCTTGGGTGTTTTTGCCGTCGAAACCCCACATATCGCCATTTATTCGGGCTTTTAGCGCTTAAAAGCGCGATTTTTATAATTACCGAAATAGGCGCCTGCGCCGACGAATAGCAAAATCTCTATTCCTGCGCATCGATTGTCATCAAAGAAGACAATCCTTCCGGCGTTTCCGAATGGCAGAAGAAAGCCGCCCTGATGGTCGCTAAACCGGATCAGGAACCGCCGAAAACCTCCCAACTAACCGTTTTTGACTGCGCGGTCCGCCATGGTGAACAATACAAGCAAGTAATTTGCACCCAACCGGAAAAAGTCTTCTCCCTCCCCGCCCCATAACGACCGGAAAAAAATCTCTTCCAAGCCCAAGGCTTTATTGAACTTGTTCCCAGGCTCCGCCTTAGAATACTTTATTCACTTCTTACCGCAAGAAAGAGCCTTGCGCACTTCGCTGAGCTGTCCGGCGGACCCCAATTTGCCGTTTTTATGAGCAATATATTCGGCATAGGCGGCCATGAATAATTTTCCAGGCGGACGCAGGTCGAAATTCGCCGGGTCGTCGCGGAACGACTCGCGGTGGATTGCGCACCATACCAGCCGGCCGTCGGTATCGATATTCACCTTGCACACGCCCATCTTGGCGGCGGGCAGATATTGATTTTCATCCACGCCGCTGGCATCCTTCATTTTTCCGCCGGCGTTGTTGATCCGCTCGACCCACTCCTTGGGCACGCTGCTCGATCCGTGCATTACCAAGGGAAAATTCTTGGGTACGACCTTTTGGATCTTTTCAAGCACGTCGAAATGCAGGCCCTGCTTGCCGGAGAATTTGAATGCCCCGTGCGAGGTGCCGATAGCCACGGCCAGCGAGTCGCAGCCGCTTTTTTCAATAAATTCAGCCGCTTGGGCCGGATCGGTCAAGCGGACGCTGCCTACCACGTCTTCTTCCACGCCGCCGAGCTGGCCCAATTCAGCCTCGACCACAATGCGCTTGGCATGTGCTCGGTCGACCAAGCGGCGGGTAATCTCGATGTTTTTCTCGAACTCCTCGTGCGAGGCGTCGATCATCACCGAACTGTAAAATCCGCTATCGATGCAGTCGTAGCATACTTCCTCGGTGCCATGGTCGAGGTGGACCGCAAAAATCGCCTCCGGAAAGACCTGGTCCGCGGTTCGGATCATCGCCTCTAGAAAACGTTTATCACTATACTCCCTTGCACCGCGGGAGATCTGAATAATAAACGGCGCGCTTATTGCGGCATTGACCGGCTCCTCGTTCTTTTTTACCTTGCCCAAATTTCCCCGAAACAACCCCACGGTCTGCTCCAGGTTATTGATGTTATATGCCCCCACGGCGTACTTGCCGTAGGCATGTTGGAAAAGCTGTTTGGTGGTAACAATCATGATCTCGATAACTCCTTTGATCCGCTGCCATTCACTTTAGTTGGACACCTTATTTTACTGATTGTTTTTTTAATCGCCAGGGAGAGCGGTTTGATAAAACGATGCCACCTTACACCATCCAGTGGGGTGATAGGCTCAAGTCTGTCGAGTTATTCTTAAAAAAAATTGGAATGATTGTTTGTAAAGCCGCAACCTGTGGTGGCGGGAAAAATGGGCATAATAAGTCTGTTTTTCCACAACCGCGACCCATGTATACGGTTTTACAACATAATTTGAAACATAACCTTATTCACCACAATAAGTTACGTCCACAAAAACATTCATTGCTCCATCCGGCATCAAGCAGTACAATTACCCCCACTTCTTTCCATGTATATATATAGTCTAAGTCAAGGATGACGAGATTATGAGCACGGAAGCACACGCTCTATCGGGGAATCTCAGCCCCTTAGAACAACTCGGCTACGCCCGGCAGATCATACAAATCGAAAGCCGGGCCCTTGCTCAGTTGGCCAACCGCTTAGACGGCGATTTTTGCCACGCGGTAAAACTGCTCCACCAATGCCGGGGAAACGTAATCGTTACCGGCATTGGAAAAGCAGGGGTAATAGGACAAAAAATCGTGGCCACGCTGGCTTCCACCGGAACGCCCAGCCACTGGCTCCATCCGGCCGAGGCCGTCCATGGCGATTTGGGCCGGATCCACGGCGACGACGTGGTGCTGATCCTTTCTCAAAGCGGCGAAACCGAAGAAATCCTCCGCCTATTGCCGTCGCTAAACGGATTGGGCCTGCCCATTCTGGCCATCACCGGTCAACGCACAAGCACCCTGGGCCAGGCCGCCGCTGTGACCATCGAACTGGGCAACCTGCAAGAGGCCTGCGCATTGGGGCTTGCTCCAACCACCAGCACCACGGCAATGCTGGCGATCGGCGACGCCCTGGCCCTGGTAACCAGCCGGATGCGGCGTTTCGGCCGCGAAGACTTCGCCCGATTTCATCCCGGCGGCAGCCTGGGCAATAAACTCAGCAAGGTCGAGGATCACATGCGTCCTTTACAGAATTGCCGCCTGGCTGCGGACGACCAGACCGTGCGCGAAGTGTTGATACGCGTGGGCAAGCCCGGCCGGCGCACAGGCGCCACCATGCTGGTCGATCCCCAAGGCATGCTATCGGGCATATTCACCGACAGCGACCTGGCCCGGCTCTTCGAGCAACGCCGCGACAAAGACCTGGACGGCCCGATCAGCGACGTAATGACACCCAATCCGCTCCGCGCGCAAGCCGGGTCCATGATGATCGACGCGGTGGCTATCATGGCGGAGCGAAAAATCAGCGAATTGCCCGTGGTCGACGCCTTCGATAAGCCGATCGGACTTATCGACATCACCGACGTGGTCGCCCTGCTGCCAAAGGAACCTGCGCCGCCAAAATCCCCGACAAGCAAACTCTCTCCCAACGCCGAAATTCCCCCGGTCTCTTTACGCATTGTGACCGAAGGCGACGACAAAACCAATTCTTAATCTACAATTTCCAATTCCAATCGCATGACTCTCGACGAGCGCTGCCAATCCATCCGACTGATCCTCTCCGACGTCGACGGCGTACTGACGGACGGCCGCATCAT
>JBEKZY010000062.1:0-19569 GCA_049509395.1 Thermoguttaceae bacterium
GAGGATCATTATACTTAATTCGATACTAACCATGTAGTTACGGCACACGAAATGTGCTTACTACATCAAACATTATACATTAAACATTGGGTTCGATAATTTTCCCCACCGCCTCGGCCACGCGGCGGCAAAGTTCCATTAGGGCCTCGAATTCCTGGAAATTGAGCGATTGGTAGCCGTCGCTTAAGGCGGATTCGGGATCGGGGTGGACTTCGACTATCAGTCCGTCGGCCCCGGCGGCGATTGCGGCGGCGGCCATGGCGGGAACCAACGCCGAATGGCCCGTGCCGTGACTGGGATCGACTACCACGGGCAGGTGCGTGCGATCGTGCAAATAGGGCACGGCCGAAAGGGCAAGCGTGTACCGGGTGTGGGTCTCGAATGTGCGGATTCCGCGCTCGCAAAGCATAACGTTGGGGTTGCCGGCGTTGAGGATGTATTCGGCCGCCAGGAGCAGTTCGTCCATTGTTGCGGCGGGGCCGCGTTTTAGGAGCACCGGCTTGCCTTCGTAACCGGCCGCTTCCAGGAGGCGGTAGTTCTGCATGTTCCGGGCCCCGATCTGGAGCACGTCGGCATAGGAGGCAACCAATTCCACGTCTTGTTCGGACATGACTTCGGTCACCACGGCTAGGCCTGTTTCGTCGCGTGCGGCGGCGAGAATTTTTAAACCCTCTTCTTTCAAACCCTGGAAGCTGTAAGGGCTGGAGCGGGGTTTGAAAGCCCCGCCGCGCAAGGCCGTGGCGCCTGCGGCCTTAACCGCCCGGGCCGTTGCGATGGTCTGGTCCTCGGATTCGACCGAACACGGTCCGGCGATCATGCCCAGGTGGCAGTTGCCCACGATCAGGCTGCCCGCCCGGACCACGGTGGGCTCGGGCTTGACCTCGCGTGAGGCGACTTTGTACGGGGCCAGAATGGGCACGACCTCGGCCACGCCTGGTCCGCTTTCCAGGGAAGTGCGGAACTCGTCGCGTTTTTCGCCGACAGCCGCGATTACGGTTCGTTCGGTCCCAAAAATCGGATGGGCCTTAAGGCCTAGTTTTTCGACTTGTTGGATCATATGTTCGATTTGCTCCTTTGTCGCGCCTTTTTTCATGACGACGATCATTTTGATTTACTCCAGTTAACAGTTTTCAGTTTTCAGTTTATGCTATCAGCTTTCAGCAAACAGCATTTAGCCAGTTGATATAAGCCTTAAGCTTCTTACTGAAGGCTGATAGCTGACGGCTGACGGCTTTTTTAAAACAAAAAAACCCCGGGGCCTGGGAAGGTCTCGGGGTTTTGGTCTATTGAGGTTGTGTTTACGAACTACAAACCGCCTCCGACCCCGCTACCTTCGCGGGTAAAATAAAAGCACCAATAATAGGCGGTAAAGGACGTATGCATGATTATCTATTATCGAACCGATTTGGTTCAAACCACAAACTTATTTAGATTATGATGCGGTAACTGGAAAAAATCAAGAGGTATTAACTAATTTATTTTGCCCTCTTTGGTGGGGGAAGTGCATGCAAAATGGCTGAACGCCTACATGCAATTGCCGGGCATCACTTTATATTTTCCCCGAGATTATCAAAATAAGCCTGGATTGCGGCCTGCACCGGAGGCGATTGCAGGACGATTAGCGCGGCGGAGGGCTGATCAAAATAGATCGCCGCTGCTCGGCCGGGACCGTTCCACGAGTCCGGGGAAACCGCGGTTTTGATCTGCTCGATAAGTTGCGGTCCGCTCTGATCTTTGCTTAGCATCTTGCCGACCGGGTAAAACTCCAATTCCAGACGGGCGTCGAGCGCCGATTGGGTCGTTACCTGGAGCGTATGGGAGTTGATGGGCCGATAACCTAATTTCAACGGGGCGAGCAGATCGTTTAGTGCGACGGTTAAGGGCCTATCCTCCACGGTAAAGGAGATTTCCGACTTATCCGAGAGTCCTGCCGCGCCCAGGGCCTGACGATCGACCAGGATATCTATTTCGGCCTGCTGGCCCAGATAAGCCAGAACGTCCACTAATTTTGCGGGTTCGTGAAAATTGGCCGTTACCTGGCGGTTTAGCGCGGAAGCGGCTTGTTGGAGCCGAGTGGTCAGATCGAAACGTTTCGGATCGCGGTTGCTCTTTAGCGGCCGGCCCCGGGCGTTGCGGAGCTTTTCGCAGAAGACCAGGATTTGATCGTGTACCGCGGCGGTTTGTGAGACGACGATCGCGGTTTTTTCGGTTTCGATGGTTCCCTCGCCGCCTGCGGATTGCCAGGATTCGGGAGAGATCAGTTTTTGCACCAGGGCGGCCAACTGGTCGGCCGTCGATTTATCGTTGTTCGTAAGATCGGAAACGGTGTAGCGGATGCGGCGGAGTTTTTCACTCTGCTCCGCCGGATCGGTCACTAACACCTGTCCATTTTCGGCCGTGAAGGCCATTCCCTGCTTGGCGACAATTTCTTGAAGGACTTCTTCCATCGTGGCGCCCGACATGCGGATTGTGATCGGATCGCGGAGCGAAACTTGCAGCCGGGCCACGGCCTCCGGATCGATAGTTATCGGCAGCCCGCTTAAGGCCGCCAGCAAACCAATCGCGCGGGCAAATGGCATGTCGCGCAGTTCGATGGCGGGGATGACTTCGCCCAGGCGGGATTGCACGTCAACGGCTTCCGGGGCAACCAGCTTGACCAACCTGGTCGCCCTCGGAACCGGCGGCACGGGCTCTTTGTTTTGTTTGTCATCCGCGGATTCCGCTTGGTTGGGATGATTATTCTCGTCGGCAGAGGCCGTGGACTGGGACGTATCGGCCTCGGATGTTTTGGTTTCGCCCGTGTCGGCTTGAGGAGTTTTTTGGTCCGGCTCCTTGTGCTCGGGCGTCTTGGTTACCGAAGTATCCGGACCGGGCCGGCGTCTTGCTTCCGAGGAATTTTCCGCGGCGGGATTCGTTTCCGGTTTGTCACTGACATTTGATGCGCCTGCCGCTGTTTCATTTTTGTCGATTGCGGCGGGCTGCTCCGCGGCCTGCGGATGATTATCCTTCTGGTCTGAGCCGGCGGAGGCATCGGCGGATACGGCGTTGGACTGTTTCACGGCCGGGTTGGGAGAATTATCCGAGCCCGCGCCGGAAAATATCGTCAGCCATGCGACTATCCCGATTGCAGCCGCGGCAATTGGAGCGGCAACAATTAAATGCCATGAATGCAATAGGTGGAAGGTTTTTCCAAGAGCGCCTTGGGTTACGGTCATAACAGCATCGCACTGGGCGGCGGATACTGCGTCGCCGCTTTCGGGCGCAGAGACGGGCGGGTTGGCCGCCGGTCCGCTCGATGGAAGCGATTGCGATGTTCCTTCAGGCAAAGCTTGGGCCGCTGGTGTTTCCGGCGGCTTAGGGGGCTGCCAGCCGGCAGGCGGCATTACCGGCACCATGCACCCGCATTTCGGACACTCCAAAATGGCGCCGACCGCTTCAGCGCTGCGTACGGCCAGCCGCACATGGCATGTCGTACAGGTGATGGTAAATAATGCCTGTCGCACTGTCCCGTCCAAGATTGGTTAAGCACCCATCTTAAGATGGGTGTTGTTCAAATCAATCCCCAAATTCCGCCTACAGGTCATTGTACGATACGGGAGCAAAAATGTCAGGCGATTTATCGCCGGATTTGTGTTTTTCCGGGGGTGTTTTTTAATCAACGGCCTTTCAAATTCCCCTAATAAAGGCGAAACTGAAAAAAGGGAACCTATAATTTTCTATATTCAAAATAGTGGCCTGTTTGTGGATTTCCGCCCACCCCCCAGAAACTTACAGCCAATCATGTGCCGTCGATTTATAGATTTGAATCCTCTCTCTATTGCCGGATTGCGGACAATCACAATATGGTTTTTGCTGTCGGCAGTTGCCGGGCCGAATGCCGGACGCGCGGCCGATGACCGGCCGAAGACCGTCCGGCTCGTTTTTGCCGGCGACGTAATGCTAGACGGCGGACCCGGCCATGCCATTGTCCACGGCACCGATCCTTTTGTGGAATTTGACTCGATTTTTCATAAGGCGGACATTGCCGTCTGCAACCTGGAATGTGCGGTCGTAGAGGGAGGAGAGCAAGTTCTCAAGCCATATACGTTTCGCGGACCGCCGGGCAGCATTCCACTTTTGAAAAAATATTTTTCGGCGATAAACCTGGCGAATAATCATTCCTGCGATTTTGGGAAAGCGGCTTTTCTCGATCAATTGGCATTGCTGAAAAAAGCGGATATTCCATACTTTGGCGGCGGACGCAATTCCCAGGAGGCTTATCAGCCCTTGATCTTCAATCGCAACGGTCTGCGGATCGCCTTGCTGGGATTCAACCGGTTTCCACCCAAATCTTTCGCGGCCGGCCCAGAGGAACCGGGAACCGCCTGGTTGGACGAGCCCGACGTCGTAAAGGCCATTAAATCAGCGCGCGAAGAACATCATGCCGATATTGTGATACCATATCTACATTGGGGAAAAGAAGACACCCCGGGACCGACGACCGAGCAGAAAGAATTGGCGCGGCGGATTATCGACGCGGGCGCCAACGCGATAATCGGGACCCATCCACACGTCATCCAAACGGTTGACATTTATAAGGGCTGCCCGATTGTCTACAGTTTGGGCAACATGGTCTTCGACTACTATCCCGTCGATCCCGAGGTGTGGACGGGCTGGATTGTGGAGTTAAGTTTTTCCAAGCCTTCGGACGACAAGCCATTGGAAGTCGGCATGGAAACCTACGTTTTGCAGATCGACAAAGCCGGCATCCCGCATCTTATGCCTGCGCCAGAGGAAGCGCCGGCTGCGGGAAAATAAAACAATAATTCATTAGCCCGCTTGCCCGGCACCTTCAATCAGCAGCCGTTCAATCTCTCGCCAGCATTTATCGAATGAATCGGAGTTACGGCGGGCAAGATCCATATCGAATTTCGCTGTTAATTTGGCTTGGTCAGGAACAGGAGAATAAATTCTATCTTTCATGTGTTTTGACAACTCACCTTTGGCGTCGCGCTTGGTTTCGGAATTAGTTAAAGACAGTAGATTTTTCGCCAGTCCGCAGCAACCTTGTAAAGATTCTAAAGCCGATAAAAACCAAGATTCAAATTCTCGATTCGCCAGCACAACACTAAATATAACATCACTTCTGGCTTTAAGGGCGCGAGCCGCAAGATCAGGACCAAAGATACAAGGTGGATCATCATCAGAATCAAGCAGAATTAACAACACTCTTGGAGGCCTTGATTGTCGCATTGCAAATTCAATAGCTCGTTCCAGCTCACCTTGTTTTATAACCTTATTTCTTGGTACTCGTATTGGACGTAAAACATTCATATCGAGGTTTGGTCTTAAAATCGCCCCTAAGCGGCGCACTAACAACGGCACAGCCGCGATTTCTCCCTGGCCTTCGACAATACTACATATATCAATAGTCATGGTTTTGTCGAAAAAGTGGAAATTCCTCTTCGTCATCATATGGCTCAAGAGGTTTTGGTTGCGGTTTTAATTGTTCCAGTTTAAGCAATTCACCAGCAGTATATAACCTATCCATCATGGCGGATTTACTGGCATCATCGGCTGGACCTATGGTTGTTTTACCTTCTTGTGCATCAACAATTAGCAATGAGTTAGGGTCTAGCTCTTCGGTATCAAGTAAGTCAGGACTGTGACTTGTAACTAGAACCTGAGTAAAATGTGAAGCTTCATACAAAGCGCCCATCAGCGCCGCTGTAGCGGCTGGATGAAGAGTTGATTCGGGTTCTTCAATTCCTACAAGGGGAATCGGGGAATCTGGAGGCCTGTCAAAACATTGAAATAAGGATACAAGAACACCTAAAGCACGTAATGTTCCATCTGACATATTTTGAGCGAAAAAACTCCAAGGATTCTCATCTCCTGCAACAATCTGTTTAAATTCCAAGGTTTCCTTTGTCCCCAAAGTTATTTTATCGACACCTTTTACACCCGTTACAATACTTCCCAAATACTCTTCGATTCTTTCTTTTACTTTTTTGTTATTACGTTCGATCGATGCAATAACGCTCGTTAGATTTCCACCATCTCGTAATAATAAATTTCCCGGATCTGGTTCTTGATATTCACGCAGCTTAGCTGGATTTATGTTATAGAATCCCATTCCTGAAAGTGATTCGTATAGTGGACGAAATTCCGGGAAACCGGATGCTATGTTAAGATATAGACGGTCAATCGGAACTGGTGGAGTGGGATGGAAACTGGAGGATTTTATAACTCCCTCCTGTATCAAATATTCCGCTTTTTTATTACCATCTCCAATCGTGCATTTTTCTTCTTGAATTCGGAAGCGTCCTTCCCGAGTTCTAACAAGGAAATGATATGACGCTTTTGTATCTTCTCGAAGATTTAATTCTAGTTGGATCAGAAAATGGGTCGGATGTCCTCTAGAACGGCGGCGCACCTCTTCAATCCCGCCACGTTCGCGTAGTGCCTGATCCATCGTACTGCGGAGAGAATCCGCCACAAAACGCAATGCGTCTAGGAAATTGCTCTTTCCTGATCCGTTGGGTCCTACCAGGAGCATCAAAGACCCAAGATTGACATCGCATTCCTGTATACTTTTGTAATTTCTTAACAATACCCTCTTAAGGAATGGAATTTTTTGTGCGCTCATGCTTTTGCTCCTTAAGTGGATTAACTTCCTTTTCTTTAGGATACCAACCTATTTGATCCCTGGATATGGGGGGTTAAAATGTCCCTATATATTTTGTATTTTTTCAATTATATTGTCTATTCTGGATTTTTCTTCGGGAAAAAGGACTGAACACAATAATAATTATATTTGTCTACCTTTTGTTAGGTATATTATAAGGCCATAATAATTCAAATCATGCCATCCACACCTTTGAAAATCCGCCGCATTGACAGCAGCCGGGACGATATCCGCGCGGAGATGGCCGAGTTGCGGGAAAAACTTAGTCCCCGGGGCGATGTTGTCAGCCAGTCGGGAAGGCAGCGGACGATGGAGGTGTTTGGAGAGCCGCTTTCGCCCGGACAAGTCGTGGATCGCATTTGCCGCGATGTGGCCGAAAAGGGGCTGGCCGCCGTGCTGGATTACACAGCCCGGATCGACAAGGCCCAACTTACGCCCCAGACGGTCCGAGTACCCCAGGCCGAACTGGAGCAGGCGCACGCCCAGGCTGATGCGGATTTTTTGCAGTCCGTGCGCAGAGTGCGGGAAAACATCCGCGTTTTTCAAGATGCAATTTTACACAAGGATGTGCGCGTGGATCGTCCGGGCGGGTACCTTGTGCAAAGATATCAAGCGTTGGATCGGGTGGGGATTTGCGTGCCCGGCGGCGCGGCTGCATATCCGTCAAGTGTGCTGATGTGCGCAGTGCCGGCCCAGGTTGCGGGCGTAAAACAATTGGCCGTCGTGGCCCCGCCCACCAAATTCGGCTCGTACAATGCCGACATGCTCGCCACATGTCACGAGCTGGGCATCACCGAGGTTTACCGGCTCGGCGGGGCCCAGGCCGTTGCCGCATTGGCCTACGGAGTGGAGGGTATCCCACGGGTGGATAAAATCGTCGGCCCGGGGAATCTGTTCGTGGCCTTGGCGAAAAAATACGTTTACGGCGAGGTTGACATCGACTCCATCGCCGGGCCCAGCGAGGTGGTGGTGATAGTGGACGATTCCACCCGGCCGGAATATACCGCCTTTGACCTGATCGCCCAGGCCGAGCACGCCCCCGGGGCGAGCGTGCTTATAGGTTGGGACGCCAAGGTGCTGGACGCGGCCGTGGCTGCGATGGAAAAGCAACTATCCCAAGTCGAGCGGGGCGAACTGGCCCGGCAAAGTCTGGAGGAATATGGCGCGGTGATTTTGGCCCGCGATTCCGACGAGGCCTGTACACTGACGGATGAAATCGCCCCGGAGCATCTGCACATTGCCACTGCCGACGCCGAGCGATTGGCCGAGAAAATCCGCCACGCAGGCGCAATATTTTTGGGCAATTACACCCCGGTGGCCTTGGGCGATTATGTGGCCGGCCCATCGCACGTGCTGCCCACCAGCGGCACGGCCCGATTCGCCAGCGGATTGTCTTGCAACGATTTTTTACGAAGCAATAGCGTTTTGCATTTTACCCGCGAAGGCCTGATGATACTGGCCCCTGATGTGCAAATTATCGCGACAAAAGAAGGCTTAACCGGACATAGGGCGAGCGTGGCAATTCGAATTCTCAAAGGGGAAGAATAACAATATCCAATACCCACCATGTGTGCGGTGCCTCTAATGGGGTATATGGTAGATTAAGAAAATTTTGCAAAAAAATGAGCTGAAAAGACGAACTATCATCAAAGAAGTCCGATTGTTAATATATTGTCAACTAGATTGGCGAACTATAATTTGCCAAGTGATTATAATATAATTTTGTTGTCACATAATTTTCCTAGAGCAGTGAAAGAAATGAACGACGCACCTAAAGCATCTAAAGTCAGTGGTGAATTGCATAAATCTATACCGCAAGTCGAAAAGCATCTTCAGAAAGCTTTAGAGAGAATCAAGGTGTATAGATTGAGCAAAAAACACTCATCATATATAGAAGTAAAGGAAAATATTCCAACTGAAGATTTTTTTGCTGAGAAACTGGTAGAGCATTTTTTTATTGCACTATCACCATCAAGAGCACGTTTTCACTCAAGAGGACATAATTTAGAACATATTAAAAAGGCAATGTTTACCATTGTGGATTCGCTAGAAGAAAAAATTCTTACAGAGCCGGAAGCAAACATGGCTATTGAGTTTTTAGCTTCCAAGTTTGTTCAGAATCGTTTTGATGATATCTTTTTCAAAATTTTGGATGTGGATAAACCAAGGACATGCACTTTCCATAAGATTACAGGGAGAGTGAAATGACCGAATCAAAAAATATCCAACATCAGGCAGATATAAAATCAATCAATGATGAGTCCCAAGATGAAAAGGGGACGTCTATACCCGCTGAGGTGATTCGCAAACTTGCCGAGAAAAAGCCTGAAGCTATTATGGAAATGATGGCTATGGAAATGGGTTCTATTGGCAATCCACTCCATAGTAAGATGACACCTGAACATATTACAATGGTTCTCGATCTAGCGGTGCAACATGATGAACGGCAATATAACTTGCATAAAAGTTCCCAAGATAATGAACATTCAGAAGGCATTTCAATTCGAAGGTATTGGTTTGCATCTTTTCTAGTCGTCATTTTTTTAACGATTTTCATTCTTTATTTATTCCAAAATAAGACTGAAATCCTTGTGCCTGCTCTTACTGGACTTTTCGGTCTAATCGGGGGCTTTATTGGGGGTTGGGGTCTCGGGAAAAATCAGAATAAGTAAACTTATTTTGAGGCAAAGGTAGCAGCCTCTATTATGTCCTTTTTCCGCCCCGATATTGAAGCGATGGCCGGCTACGTGCCGGGCGAACAGCCGCAGGACAGCGCGTTTATAAAGCTCAACACGAACGAGAATCCGTATCCGCCGTCGCCTGCCGTTGCCGCAGCGATTCAAGAGACCGTCGGCCGGCTGAAAAAATATCCCGATCCCATGGCCGGGACGTTTCGCCGCCGGGCGGGCGAAGTGCTGGGCGTCGATCCGCGGTGGATCCTGTGCGGCAACGGCAGCGACGACATTTTGACCATCATCACGCGCACCTTGGTCGGGCAGGGGCAGTTGCTGCGCCTGCCTTATCCCAGTTATATACTGTACAAAACCTTGGCCGAACTTCAGGGCGCTCGGTACGAAGAAATTCATTTTCAGGCCGATTGGTCGCTGCCCGAGCGGTTTGCTTCGCCGGATGGCAATCCGCGGTTGGTGTTTCTGGCCAATCCGAACAGTCCCTCGGGCACGATGGTTGCGCCCGAGCAGGTTTTGGAAATCGGTCGGAGTCTTAGGTGTCCACTTTTGGTCGACGAGGCTTATGTCGATTTCGCCGATACCAATTGTCTCGAACTGGTGGCGAAGTGCGAAAAGATCATGGTCTCGCGTTCGCTGAGTAAGTCATACGCTTTGGCGGGCTTGCGGTTCGGATATCTGGTTGCCCAGCCGCATTTGATCGAGCAGTTCATCAAGCTGAAGGATTCGTACAACTGCGACGCGCTGTCGATTGCCGCAGCCACGGCCGCCATCGGCGATGGGCCATGGCTGGCCGAGAATCGCTCTAAGATCATCGCCACTCGGAATCGGCTTTTGAGGGAAATGCGGGCATTAGGGTTTATAACGGTCGATTCGCAGGCAAATTTCACCTGGAATACCCTGCCCGGCCGTTCAGTCCACTCCTTTTATGAGGAACTCAAACGCCGCCGCATCCTGGTCCGATACATGGACTATCCGGACTGGGGCGACGGATTGCGCGTGAGCGTCGGCGCCGAGGGCGAGATTGACGCCCTCCTGGACCAATTGAAAACCATGGTTTAGTGCGTTCCCATGCTGAGCATGGGAACAAGAAAGATTTCATTATGTCACGCAGCGCCAGCATTCATCGCAAAACGGTGGAAACCGATATCGAACTGGATCTGAATTTAGACGGCGGCGGCACGGCCGAGGTCGCCACGGGAGTGGGATTTTTCGACCACATGCTGACGCTCTTGGGCAAACATTCCGCCATGGACTTAAGCATCAAGGCCCGGGGCGATCTGCAAGTCGATCAACATCACACTGTGGAGGACGTGGGAATATGCCTGGGCCAGGCGGTCAAGGAAGCCTTGGGCGACAAGACGGGAATACGCCGCTTCGGGCATTTTACCCTGCCCATGGAAGAAACCCTGGTCACCAGCGCGGTGGACCTGAGCGGCCGGTCCTTTTTGGTGTTTAAGGCCGAATTTCCCGCGCACAGGATCGGCGAGTTCGAGAGCGAACTGGTAGGCGAATTCTGGCAGGCCTTCGCCGCCAACGCCATGTGCAACTTGCACATCGTAGTCCATCACGGGCGCAACAGCCACCACATTGCCGAAGCCATTTTCAAAGCCACCGCCCGGGCCCTGCGCAACGCGGTGGAACTCGATCCCCGGGTGCGCGGCATTCCCAGCACAAAAGGGACGCTCTAAAAGTGAACTATAAAACCGGCGGCCTTAGACCACAATTTCATTTGTTGAAAATTTTCCATAGTTAACCGGCTTTATTCCTGTGTTATAGATCGATAGCGGTTTATGATTTCGATGCAACGTGAAGATTTTTATTCTTTAAATATGCGTCGATTTTGCTTTCATTATCAAGATCCATGAATTTTTCGCCGCATTGTGTACATACATAATATTCTATATTGGGAACCTTCCATGTTTTATCGTGGATTGCAACCGGAAATGCGCCCCGGACCTTATTAATTTTTTCGCTATGGCAAGTAATGCAGCAGGTAAACGGATTACTCATGGGAACTCCATTTGGAAGAAATGAGGATATAGAATTCCTCGCGTTGATTTAGTTTTCTTATTGTTCCCTTTGTATATATAACCTTTCCGTCATACGTAGAACTGATGATAACATACAGTTTTTCCTTTTGAGATTTCCGAAAACGACTTGTTGACCGTAAAGTTTTATTGATAGTTGGAGCATTTAATATCGACTCTATTATTTCTTCCACCGTCAATTCGCAAGCCAAACGTTCTTCACGGGCTTTGGCGCTAAAAACAACTTGTCTGGCAATTACCAACCGTTTTATTTTGACAAGAATATCCACACCCTTATCCCTTTATATTGTAATATAATCTGCCATTATAGTCCAACATATTTCCAGATGCCGACTGCCTTTAGTTTTTCCCTTGCCTATTGCCGCTATTTCAGGCTGCCCGGCGGCGGGATTGGGCGGACTGGCCGTAGATAGAGATGATTTCTTCGCAATTGCGTTTTTGGGTGTGCTCAACGGCCAGCCGCCGGGCGGCGGCGCCCATTTTTTGGCGCAAGGAGGCGTCCAACAAGGATTCCATTTGAGCGGCCAGGCACTGGGCGTCGGCCGAATCGTCCAACAACAGGCCTTCGACGCCGTTGGTCAATAGTTCCGCGGCTCCGTTTTCCCGGCTTACGAGCAAAGGCAGCCCGCTGGCGGCGCCTTCCAGCAACACCAGGCTGCAACTGTCATAGAAACTCGGATGCACGAGCATATCGGCCGCTGCGTAAAATGGGACCGTATCGGGTTGCGGGCCGACGAAGGTCACCGGCAGGCGGCGCGCTTTAGCCCACAGCCGCCAGGAGCGGAACCACTTGCCGCCCACGACCACCGCCTGCAAAGGCAGGCATTTCGGGGCCAGGATTTCCAGGGCCCTGAGCAAAGTCGGCACGCCCTTGAGTTGAAAATTATGAGCCACGGCAAGCACTAACACGGCATCGTTGTCGATACCCAGGGATTGCCGCATCGACTGGCGGAATTCCGCCCGCCGCAGGGGCGAAAACCGCTCCACGTCCACGCCGTTATAAACCACGCGGATACGGCTGGACGGCACGTGGTGAAACTGCTGGAATTCGTCGGCCACCTTTTGGGAAAGGGCCAATAAGATTTGATTTTCGGCGGCCGCCTGCCGGTGGGCCAGCATATTTAGCTGCCGATAACGGGGCAGCCAGGGATCGACCTGCCGTTTAATCGGCCGCAGCCAAGGCGGCACTAAAAGCAACTTCTGGCGTGTGATGGCGGTCCAGCACCCGCCGTGCGGTTGAAATACGTCGCAGTACCAGCCCAGGCCCATGTCGTGAATCAAATCCAGATTTAGCCCGCGTAGTTTGGCTTCCGCCGCATTGGCCAGGCCCAAGGGCGTGCGAACCCGCTGAAGATGATGAATCACCACGGGCAGCTCGGCCGTTTCGGCGGGGATATCGCGGGCGATTATGTGCACCTCGTAGCCCCGTTCCAATAGATTTACGGCGTGCTGATATGTCCAGGCTTCGGCGCCGCCCCGGCGAGGATCGAGCGATTTGGTCACTAATCCGATTCTCACCAAAATACTCCTATTTAATTATCGTTTCCCAAGCGCCGTTCCATGCGGCGTTGTTTGACGAGCACGGCGCGGATCAGGCGTTTGTCGGTGGGGCGCAGTTTGGCCGCGCCCAGATACTCCCGGATAAAGGCCATTTTGTGCGTGCGTTTTATGCAACAACTCGGGGCCGACCAGGCCAATTGAGCCAGATCCTTGACTATCCAGCGGCGGCGAAACCAGCGGCGTCGCTGTACGCGCTGCAAGTCGATCAGGCGGATCTCCCGCCGCGCGGGCGCCATGTCCTTGACAAAGAAATGGCAGCAGTACAAGTCGCGATGATTGTAACCCGCCGCGTGCAATCGCCGCACGATCCGGGCGATATCGCTGACGAGCCGCATAAGATCGTGATCGCGGCTGGTGCGGCGCCCCAGCGGCGATAAAACGAATCGCCCCCGCAAGTAATGATGCAATTCCGAGTAATTTTCCAGTTCTTCGCTGATAACAAACGATTCTTGCAGCCCGTCACTTCGCAACCGTTCGCCGTAGGCGATAAGCTTCGTCACCGCGATGCCCTGGGCCGATAGCGCGGCTACATTTTTAGCCTCGATTCGGGCCGGGGTCGGGGCAGGACGAATGCCCAATAGCGCCCTTAACTTGCCGACCCAGGACCGCACGTGATGTTTTTTCAAATACAAGCCTTGTGATTTATTGTCCGGCGCCCGGACGCGCAGGTGCCAAACCTCCCGATCTTCGAGGATCTTCTCGCAGCGGGCGTCGGTTCTGGCCATTATCTGCTCAAAGCCGGTCAAGCCGGCCCGGCCGAGCGACGCACTAAAACGGCGGTCGAACCATATACGGCCGTTGTCGGCCGGCTCGAATCCTAATTCGGCCGGATCGGTCGATGCGGTATATTTCTGACTCTGAATCATGGGCAAAATATTACAATGTTACATGGAGTTGACGGTTACCTGCCCCGAATCTAATATGTTCATCTTGCCGGCAAGCGCTGGGAAATGCGGCGCAGTAGGACCCGCAGGAAATCCGGAATCCTTGGAACTTGAAAGGAAATGCGGATCTCGGATCGACGAGCAGCTTTCCAGCATTCGTGTCACCGCGGCAAACACCATATCCACGGTCAGTTCGCGCATGCAGCGATGATGTCCCAGCGGGCAAGCCCGCTTTCGACAAGCGATGCATTCCAAGTCGAGCGACAGGTTGATCGCCCGCTGCGTGGGATTTTCACTCCACACTGGCGGAGTCGGCCCGTACAGCGTAATCACCGGCTTTCCCAGGGCCGCGGCAACGTGCCGCGGACCGCTGTCGGTGGAGACCATCAGGCGTCCGCGCCGGATGCAGGCCTTTGCCGTGCCCAGATCCAGGGGCTGATCGGCCATGGAAAATACCCGGGGGTTGTCGGCGTATTTCACGATGTCGGTTGCCACGCCTCGCTCGTTGGGACCGCACATTACCAGGACGTCGTGATCGCATTGTTCGCTCAGGCGGCGGGCCAGGCGACCGAAATATTCCGCCGGCCAGACCCTTGCCGCGCCATACGCGCTGCCGGAATTTAGCAATATCAACCGGCCCTCCCTGCGCAGGCCAAGGCGTTTAAACACCACATCGGCCGAGTCTTCTTCAGACGCGGTAACGGCCAGTTCCAGCCGGGCCGATTCGTAGCCGCAACCCAGGGCGTCGGCGAATGTCAAATAGGTTTCGACCACCGGTTCCGCCACGATTCGGCCGCTTGCACGGCGGGCATAAAGTTTGTGCGTCAGCAAAGGACCGCGGCCGTATCGGACATAACCCATGCGCTGTTTTGCCCCGGCCCACCATGCCATCAACGCAGGGCGGAGCGAATTGGTCAGCAGTATCGCCAGATCGAACCGTTCTTGGCGCATACGGTTTGCCACGGCCCATGCGCGCTGGAAGCGATCCGCAGCCCGGGGGTGGTAAAACCATTGTTCGTCGAGCCAGTCCGTGCCCGAGAGCACGCCGGCCAGATACGGGCGGAGGATTCCCACCAATCGGGCATCATTGCCGAACCTCCGCCGCACGGCCCGCAGCAAGGGCGTGGCCATCACAAAATCGCCCAGCCAATTCGGTAGGAAAATAGCGATTTTCATGGTGAGAGAAGAAGCCGGAAATTGATAATTCGGTTATGGCGGCCATTTAGGCGCTATATATAACGCGGAAGGATACCGGCAAGCCAGATTTCAGCCAAGAGCAGTTCGTGCTAGCAATGCCAGCAGGCAGGACTCCAGAGCATCCTGGCCGGCGATAAAGTCGATCTCCACCCGAATCGCCCAAAGCGGCAGGCTTCCCAGCCGATCCAGACCAATTTTGACCAGGTCTTTATGCGTGCATAGCACGGCCTCGGCGCCCAGACAGTCGGCCCAGGCGGCCAAATCTTCGATATCGGCCCGGGAGTAACAGTGATGGTCGGGAAACTCGCGGAAACCGGCCAAATTATATCCGCACGACTGGATTGTATGCCGGAATCCGGCCGGATTGCCCAGGCCACAAAATGCAGCCACCGAATGGCCTTTTAACGAATCCAGCGGGGCCTGCTGCGTGCCACTGCCGCGCGTGCCACTGGCTTTGCCAGTGCCTCCAGTACCACTAGCTTCGCCAGTGCCGCCGGCCGAGATCAATTCCATCGCGGCATGACGGACCTCGGCCCAGACGGACTGTGGCGCCAGACTTTGTACGCGGCGTTGGATTGCCTCGCGCTGGGACGGATCGATGGCGTCGGCGCGGGTCAGGATCACCACATCGGCCCTACGCAGCCCCGTGAGCGGCTCGCGCAACATCCCGCGCGGAAAAACATGCTCGAACCCAAACGGCTCCAGGGCGTCCAACAATACTATATCCAAGTCCCGGGCCAGCCGGCGATGCTGGAATCCGTCGTCTAGCACGATCAACTGCGTTTCCAATTCCTCGACCGCGATTTTAGCAGCTGCCGCGCGATCGGGATTTTGCAGGTGCGGCACGTCTGGAAGTTTTTGCTCCAGTTCGCGTGCTTCGTCGTTCCGCCCGCCTTCCTCGGCCCGGTAACCGCGGCTGATAATCGCCACGCGCACATGATGCTTGCGAAACCATCGAGCGATCCACTGGACCAACGGCGTTTTGCCCGTCCCCCCCATAGTGATATTGCCCACGCTTACCACGGGCACGCCCACCCGATGAATTGTTGCCTTGCCCTGATAGTAGCGCCGATTCCGCCAGGTCATTGCCAGCGCATAAGGCACTTCAGCCAGTCGCAGCATCCCGCGCAACAGCGCCGCCCCCGGCCCTCGCCGCCGGCCGCTTATTATATCTCGAAACGTGGAATCACGGCTCAATCGATGCTCCTACTTTCGCAAATACAATAGAATTATATCTATATGCCCTTTCATCACCCGACCTCCTGCGGGTCACTCGTCAATTAAAAATCGCTGTCTTGTCAGTTCGACCTTACTGGTATGTTTCCGTTCTGAATCGACAAGTTCCAACCGCACCTTTGTATCGGCTGTTCCGCGAAGCATGCCGGTGCACTCGGCAAGGCTTTTTCCCGCGGTGGGGACTTCGTCAATTTTTTGCACGATAAGCCCCGTCGAAAGGCCGGCCTGCGCCGCCGGAGAATTCGGCAAAATCTTGGTTATTTGCAGCGTGTGGGTCTTCTCGTCGATTTCAAGTCCGGTTCCGATGCCGACGTGCCAGCGAACGGGCATCATGGTTGCAATGTCTTTTCCGCTTAATTGTGCAAGCTGGAGTATACGCCATCCTATCGATCCGGAAGAAAATCTGCCCTGTTGATTGGCTAGCACCACAACTCCCCGGCGATTCTGCTTGTCAAAACCGATGAAAGCCGAATAACCGCCGGTGCCGCCGGCGTGCCCGAGAAGTTCCATTCCCGGCGGATTATACACTCCATTATCGAACCAAGGCATGGCTGTATTGCCAAGGTCGGGATCGCCGGGCTTGGGCGAATCCCTGTGACGTATCACGTGGTTTTTTTGCATAAGCGGCGTCAGATTCGACTTCGTCAGGCCGAGATTGGCGGAAACGTATTTCAGCAAGTCGTTGGCCGTCGAACGTATGGCGCCTGCTCCGGCCATTACTTGAAAATCCCAGTTTGTTACAGGATTTCCCGTTTTATCATGGCCGGTGGCCAGGCGAGCTTTTAGTTCGGGAGTTAGCGTAATACACGTGCTCTGCATGTCGAGCGGACGGCAAATCCGCTCCACGACTAGCGTTTCGTAATCCTTGCCTGCTTTAAGCGAAATGACATGTCCCAGCAATCCCATTCCCGTATTGGAGTATTCAAATTTGATTCCCGGGTCGTGGTTCAATGCGTAGCCCGACAGATAATCATACATCTTCCCGGCTGTGTAATCGGCAAAAAGATTGTCTCCGTGCGAAAGATTATCAGGATTGAACGGCAGTCCGGAAGTATGTGTGGCCAGATCGAGGAGTGTGATTTCCTTGCCATTGTAGGCCGGCATCTTTACCGTTTCGGGCAGATACTTTGACACGGGATCATCCAGCGCCATGTCCTTGCGCTCGACCATGTCTTGCAGCAACAGAGTGGTAAACGTCTTTGAGACCGATCCGATCTCGAAAACGGTCTCACCGTTGGGTTCCTGATCTGTTCCGTTGTCCATGCTTCCGGCGCTAAAAAACCTATTGCCGCGCTCGTCAACAATTCCGATCACCATGCCGACATTTTTATGATCAAAGTTGTCGTGCAGAAACGTTTTGATGGAATCAGTGTAATCGTCTTCCGCCGAAACAGAAAAATGAGATATAAAAAGAATGAAGCTCAATAAAATTATGCAAAAGCGCGGAGTTTTCATGTTTTTTTGACTTCGGAATGATATTTTTTTATTATATATAGATTGCATCACTTGATCATCTTCAAAGACATATTTTTAATTATAATGGAAAAATCGCAAGACCAGAGCAGGGTGAGAAAGGGGATAGCAGTTCTTTTTCACGTCTTGTTTTACACCGATGCATTGCTATGATTTGTTATTGTTTGGTTGAACTGAAGGATTCGGATGTCGCCTCGGGGCAGATGGGCGATGATCTCCAACTCTCCGCCAAGGGCTTGGATCAATCGGTGGAGCGTGCTTACCTGCATGTCATCCTGATTTTCCAGTTTTGACAGGCTCGGTTGCGTGATACCCAAGGCGGCCGCCAGTTCTTCCTGAGTAAGGCCCACCGATTTTCTGATTTCAGCAAGCAGCATATCGGCAATCGTCTCCTTGGCTTGTATTTCCGCCTGAGAGAGTTGCCCGGCGCTAAGTCGCTCTCGTATTATCCGGTATTGATTGGCCATCCGTTCACTCCACGCGGCATAAGTGTCGCGGCTAAACTTTAGCTTCTAATGCCATCTTCGTCAGTTCCTTCACATTTTCGATTTCTACCGGGCGTTCGAAGCCGACGACCATAACATCGACTGTGCCCAGGCCGAGTACGTAGCGGATCGAGGCCTCGCGCTTGTCCGGATCGTAGCGCCAGCGGCCTTGGCCGATGATCTTCATGCCGATTACGCCCTTGCCTGCGTCGTGGATCTTTTTCAACACGGGCTCGACTGTATCCGGCGGGCCGTCCATGTACGCGCCCTCGGGATTGATGCGGGCATGGACCACGTCCACCCAGGGCTCCTTGGCCGCCGCTTCCAGGGCGGCAATCGAATGGCAGGTGACGCCGTGCGCGCGGATCAGGCCCTTTTCGCGCAGCCCTTCCAACAGGTCCATCTGCTTTCGCATTTTTTGAGGCCAGTCGCCATCGGTCATGCAATGGAGTTGTACCAGGTCTAGATAATCGGTTCCGTATTCCTTGAGGAAGCGCTTTACGGCCACGTCGGCGTCCTCGAGTTCTTTGTCGGGCAGACCGAAAGGCAGCAGCCAGACCTTCGATATCAAGGTATAGCCGTCGCGAGGCTTGTCTTTTAGCACCCGGCCCACGATGGGGTGCGAGCCGTAAGTATCAGCCATGTCGAAATAGCGGATTCCCTCGTCGTAGGCCTTGGCAATGACCTGTTCGAATTTATCGACGCCATTTTTGATTTGTTTCGAGGATCGGCCTCCGCCTTGAACTCCGGTGCCCATGCCGATCCGCGAGACCTTAAGCCGCTTGCCCAGAGCGACCGGGGCCGTGGGATCGGCGGCTGCCGGTGCCGGCTGGGCGTGCAAAGGCTCCCGTGTAACTAGCAATCCGGCCGTGCCCAAGGCGGCCGTTTCCAGGAATTGACGCCGATGTATTTTCATGGGTGATTCTCCAATGAATTAAAAGTTGACAAAGCGAAAAAGAGTTGCGTTACCTATTATCTCCTTAATAATAAGTATTTCCGGCTCTCCCGGCAACCACCCGACAGCCGGGATATATAACGCGAAATCAGCCCGAATACCTCGGGTTGTCCGATTGTGTGCGATTGCGGATAATTAAGCTAGATTTTAGAGTGCGGCCGGGGACGGAATTTATAGGGTTCGGAAATCGCGTTGAAAGAGCAGGAGCCCCGTGAAACGAGGCTGACAAAAAAAATGTCGGGACGGTTTCCATACCCGGCGTGAACGCCTTGTCCTTACCCACATTTTATAACATCCTTTGCGAGTTCTGCACCGCGAACTAGCAAGTACAGTTTCTGCCATCCGCGCCAGATCGTAATCCAACCTGGCTCGCC
>JBEKZY010000063.1:0-19390 GCA_049509395.1 Thermoguttaceae bacterium
GAATCGGTCGGGGTGACGGGGAACGACGACCAAACGCAAACGTGGAAATTCCTTTGCAAGACGGCTGAAGATTTCCAATACTATCGACTCTTCGGGTTCCTGCGTGCTGCCGGCCAGCCACACAATATCATCGCCCGCAATGCCTGCCATCGCGGCCAGTCGCCGGGTGGCCGGGTTGTCGCGGTTGGTCTGGGCGCCGTCGAATTTCATCGAGCCGGTTACGTGCACGGCCTCGGGCCGGGCGCCGATCTGCCGGAAACGCCGGGCATAAACATCGTCCTGCACGGCGATTAAGTCAATCTGCCGCAAGAGCCGTGCAACAAGCGGCCGAATGCGCCGATAACCGCGGAAACTGTGCTCGCTTAGGCGGCCGTTGATGATGGCCGCCTTTGCCCCATGCCTGCGGGCCGCGCGGATCAGGTTCGGCCAGAGTTCCAATTCGGCCAGCACAAGAATGTCCGGCCGGATACGCCGCATGGCCGCCGCCGTGGCCCAGGTGAAATCGAGGGGGCAATAAAAGACCGTAAGCTGGGGAAACTTTTTTTTCGCAAGCTCCATGCCGGTGGCGGTGGTGGTCGAGATCACGCACTCCCAGTCGGGCCGCTCTCGTTCAATAAGCCTAACAAGCGGCAGCAAAAGATTGACTTCGCCCACGCTCACGGCATGAAGCCACAGGCACTTTTTATCCGAAGTCCGCCGCGGGACCAATCCCAGGAATTTAGCGGCATATCCCTGGCGATATTTTCCCTTGCGCACCGCCTGCCATAAAAGCCACGGCAGGCTAAATAGAATCAGTAGCAAGTATAAAACATTCAGCAGATAAGACACAAAGGGAATCCTTTCCCGGCAAAAACTCCTTGATTATTATTTCTCAACACGGAGACACGGAGGTCACGGAGCTAAGTTGTGTATGTTTTAACAGAAAAATAAATTTAATCGTCGTTCTTCTTCGATGATTCGGATATGATATCGAGGGTAGGCGTTTTAGGTCCCGAAACAAGTCGATCGTGATGCCGCTCCTGAAGCTTCATGTAATATTCTATTAACTTTTTTGGATCGTGATCACATTGGGCGGATATTGCCATGCGCGCTTTACGAACACGTTGGATAGGTGAGTCTGGTTCCATCGTATTAAAATCCTTCATAACCTTCATGCCCAGCGATAAATCACTTGGCTAATATCAAACGACCTTCCAGGTCGATGGTTTTTTTATTTTCACCCTTGTGCTCTGCTCGCTCCCCGACCATGCTGTGCATGGTGCCCGGTCGCGGCTATACTTCATCCCTCATCCTTCCTCTCATCCTTTTTTCATGCAGCAGTTTTTGAATTTTTTTCCGGAGCCGCAGGGGCAGGGGTCGTTGCGGCCCACGCGCTGTTGGCGGTTGCGGATGGGCTGGGGCTTGTGATCGACCTCGGTGCCTTCAATGGCGGCCTGCTGCTGCGAGGCGATTTCGCCGGCCGATGAGGCGTCTTCGTGAACGGCTTCGGCCTGTGCCCAGGTCGAACCCACGAAACCCTCGTCGAGTTGTTCCATTTTGAAGACCAGGTCGGTCACGCGTTCGCCCACGGAGGTCCACATCTGCTCGAAAATCTTCATGCCTTCGCGTTTGTATTCCACCTTGGGATCGATCTGGGCGTAACCGCGCAGGCCGACGCTGCTGTGGAGGTGGTCCATGGCCAGGAGATGATCTTTCCAGGCGGTGTCGAGCAATTGCAGCACCAAGGAGCGTTCCATGCGCCGCATTTCAGGGCGGTATTTTTCTTCCACGGCCATGGCCAGGTGCCGCTGGAGTTGCTCGGGGCTTAAGCGGAACATCTTTTCCGGCGAAAGTTCATAGCGGTATTTCTCGGCCAGCCAGTCGGAGAGTTTTTTCAGTTCGCCGTTTTCCTCGGCGGCGTGCGGCACTTTATCGGAGGGCATGCGGATGGGAAAAACGTTGGCCTCCCAGGCCAAAGCTTCCTCCAAGGCCGGGGCGTAAGCGGCCATGTAGCGGCGGCTGTGCTCGATAAGCATGGCGCGGATTTCGTCGCGCTGCTTGTTTTTCAGATCCTCCAGGTCCAGGTCGACCTCGAAGCGTTTGCGGGCCCAATCGACGAGTAGTTCGCGGTCGTAGCGTTTATGCCCGCCGGTATCCCGAGTCGTGAAATGGGCCAGCGCGGCCATGACCGGATATTCGAGTTCCCGTTCCTGGTAAACCGCCTCGGCTTTTTGCCGGACAAGATCCTTGAAGGCCGGGGGTTCCATGGCGCCGGCGGCGTCGGGCGCCAATTCGATGCCGAACTTATGCCGCACCCAAGCGCAGGCGGTGCGAATTCCGAAATCGGGATCGAGGAACCGCCGGCCGTCGCTAAGGTCGATTTTTTCCACCGCGGCCCGGGCCCGCTGGATCAGATCCTCGCTCGCCTGATCGCGCCCCAGTTGGCGCAGATCACGATCGCGGAGGCTCAGCTTCCAGCGGACGTTGGCAGCCTTGGTCAGGGCCTCCCAACTCCACTCGCTTGGATCTTCCTCTTGGGGCAGGTTTTCCTCGATCAAGTCGAGCATCTGGCCTTCGAACATGCGTTGGGCCTCGTCCTTGGCGAATTGCTGGGCCGAGTCAAAGTCCATGCCGCGGAAATCGCGGGGGTCGAACTCCATGGCCAGTTGCTTGCCGGCCCACTCGGCGAAGGTCGCGGCGCCGTAGTCCTTGGCCAGAAATTCGTCGAGATAATGATCGACTTGCTGGCGGATCATATCCAGAATAAGCTGCTTGCAGTTGGCGCCGTCCAGGATGCTTTGCCGGTATCCGTAAACGCGTTTGCGCTGCTCGTCCATGACGGCGTCGTCTTCGAGCAGATTTTTGCGGATATCGAAGTTTCGTTCCTCGACCTTTTTTTGCGCGCCTTCGATGCGGCGGGAGACCATGTGGCTTTCGATGGCTTCGCCTTCCTTCATGCCCAGGCGGGTGAGGATATTTTTCACCCACTCGCCGGCGAAGATCCGCATCAGGTCGTCTTCCAGGGAGAGGTAGAAGCGGCTGGAGCCTGGATCGCCTTGCCGGCCCGCACGGCCGCGGAGTTGCAGGTCGATGCGCCGTGCTTCGTGGCGTTCGGATCCGATGATGTGCAGCCCGCCCATGGCCGCCACGTCGCGACCCTCGGCCTTGGTCTGCTCGCGCTGCTCGATCTCATTTACGAGTTGATCCCATTCGGTTTGCGGCACTTCCAGGCGGGTGGGATATTTCTCCTGCAGCAAGGCCCATGCCATGGCATCGGGATTGCCTCCGAGAATGATGTCCGTGCCGCGGCCGGCCATGTTGGTGGCGATGGTCACCGCGTTTTTACGGCCGGCCTGGGCCACGATCTCGGCCTCGCGCTGGTGGTGCTTGGCGTTTAAGACCTGGTGGGCGATGCCGCGTTTTTCCAGCATGTGGGAGATCAGTTCGCTGCGTTCGATGGAGACCGTGCCTACAAGCATCGGGCGCCCGCGGCGCTGGATGGCCTTGATTTTGTCGCGGGTTATGGTTTGAACGTCGTTTTTAAATCCCTTGGGCTCGAAGTCGATTGAATTTTCGGTTTCGCGGATGATGCGGCCCGGCCAGGCCTCGTTTTTAAGCGAGGTGACCACGTCCCATTTGTTCATCTGCTCGATTTCGTCGACGATGGCGGTGTATTTTTCCCGCTCGGTGCGGAAGATCACGTCGGCGTTGTTGATCCGCTTGAGCGGCTGGTTGGTGGGCACGGCGATCACGTCGAGTTTGTAGATTTTCCAGAACTCGGCGGCCTCGGTCATGGCCGTGCCGGTCATGCCGCAAATCTTGTCGTAGAGTTTGAAAAAGTTTTGCAGGGTGATCGTGGCCAGGGTCTGATTTTCCTCCTTGATGCGCACGCCTTCCTTGGCCTCGACGGCCTGGTGCAGGCCGTCGCTCCAGTTGCGTCCCGGCATCAAGCGGCCGGTGAATTCGTCGACGATGACCACCTCTTCGCCGTTGACCACGTAGTTCACGTCGCGTTTGTAAAGGTGATGGGCCTTAAGTGCGTTGTCGATCAGATGCGGCCATTCCATGTGACCGGCCGTATAAAAGCTTTCCACGCCCGCCAGTTGCTCGGCCGCGCGCACGCCTTCGTCGGTCAAATTCGCCGTGTGCTCCTTTTCCTTGACCTCGAAGTGGGCGTCTTTTTTCAACTGCCGGGCGATGCGGTCGGCCATGGCGTAGCGGCGGACGTCGTCGAAGGCCGGGCCGGAAATGATAAGCGGCGTGCGGGCCTCGTCGACCAGGATGTTGTCCACCTCGTCGATGATGGCATAGTGCAGCGGGCCCTGCGATTGCTGCAAATGTTTTGCGAACAGATTGTCGCCCTTGGCCGCCGGGCGCATGTTGTCGCGCAAATAATCAAAGCCGAACTCATTGTTGGTGCCGTAGGTGATGTCGCAGTCGTAGGCCTTTTGCCGCTGGTCGGTTTCCATGTTGCTTTGGATCGTGCCCACGGTAAGCCCCAGGGACATATAAAGCGGTCCCATCCATTCCATGTCGCGTCGGGCGAGGTAATCGTTGACCGTGACCACGTGCACGCCTTTTCCTTCGAGGGCGTTCAGATAAGCCGGCAGCGTGGCGACCAGGGTTTTACCCTCGCCGGTGACCATCTCGGCGATGCAGCCGCGATGCAAAACGATGCCGCCCATCAATTGCACGTCGAAGTGCCGCATTCCCAACACGCGGCGCCCGGCCTCGCGGCACACGGCAAAGGCCTCGATCAACAGGTCTTCCAGCGTTTCGCCGGCCGCCAGGCGCTTGCGGAACTTGAAGGTCTGCTCCGTCAATTCGGCGTCGGTCATCTGCTGATACTTGGGCTCCAAGGCGCTTATGGCGTCGACTGTGGGTTGAAGTTTTTTCAGGTACCGGGCGTTGGACGAGCCGAAAAGACTGGTGATCGAGCGTTCGATCCCCCGGCCTATTCCGCTGAAAAAGCCGCCCAACACATCGCCGATTTGTGAAAATATTTCATCCATAAATTTATTTAGCCAATTATTTGGGCGACAGTTCAACTGCCGTCCCGTCAAAACTCAATTTATTTAGCTCCTGGCGAACACACCGGGTGTATATTTCGGGTAAACCTCCGTTGGGCGCAAGTTTAACCGCCGCCCAATAGTTCTTCGTTTTATTGCCGCCGTGTATTTACGGCGGACTAAATGAAAATATAGCGAGTCGAATGAGAATACCAGTATACCCATTTATAATTATACAGGTGGGTGCAAATTACCCAATTTGACATCAAGGTTTATAATATTGATGCATTTTACCATAATTTGGCAATTTACTCTGCCCGGGTATGAAGGGTCAAGAACGAAAATGCCAGCCTGAGCGCAGTGATGTGCAATAGTTAAAGAAGTCCATCTGGGACAAAAATCGTTTGACGGCAGTTAAACTGCCGCCCCACACATAATACAAAATTCCCACTAAATATTGGCTGCGGCAGGGCTGCTGCTAAATACAAGGATTTCTTGGGATTCATAATCCGTCAACATAACACGTGAAAAACGGTTTATCACGATAAATCATATCTGTTCTCGGTTTCTCATTTCTTACCGCAGGTACAATCTTCATAATATCGGTTGCTGTGTATCCATCGGGCATATTGAAAAATTCTACCCAGAAAGTTGTGCCAAACCGAAACTCTTTTCCATCTCGCATTGTGGCATAAAACTCCGTCCAACTCATCGATGTTTCCCCTCCAATCTCTCGTACCCTGGTCAGGGGAATCGCGAATGGGCTGAGTGAGAGATCTTGCAGGTCATAGTCATTTACGGTGTTGCCTCCAGTAACAAAGGATCTGACTAATGCCCGATACCCCATATAGGGATCAGAAGACTTACGTGTCTCATGGAATCGTTTGATCGCCAAATCTACTGTGTGAGAAGAGTCTTCTACTACGACACAAGGAAGATAAGTGCCATCGGTCAAGGTGGCGGCAACACGATATCGTTCACCATAGGGCGGGTTTGAGGGCAATGGCTCAATTTCCTTCTTCACAAAAGCGATGATATCTTCTGGATGCATATTATTTATACCAACATATTATATGCAAATTCTCACAAAGGTTTGGGCGTTAGGCCGGTGTGCTTGGCAATACGCGCCATCATCTTCGGGCCGATTTCTTCGCCGTCATGAAATGCGAAAACGTAGTCGGGCCAACCATTCCGGGCAAGAACACGATGAGAAGTGCCGGACTGCCGTTTGATTGTCCAACCGATGCGAAGTAAGGCAGCGAGGACTTGACGGGCTTTGGTCGAAGGCCAATGGCTCATGGTGATACTGCGAACACTTCCTTTAGTTCTGGAATTTCTTCTCCGTATTCCAGCCTGTCGGCCATGACGCGCAAGGCCAATGCTTCCGCCTTGGAAAGGGCTTCATTCCGGCTGTCGCCGTATGCCATGACTCCGGGAAGCTCCGGGATTTCGGCAATCCATCGTCCGTCGTCTTCTCTCTCGATTTCGACCTTCATAGCGTTGTTCTATTATCCAGCGGGATTAAAGATCTGAAAAAGCAATTGAAATACAATTTCAACATTATAATATATACAAGCCGGATTTTCCAGGGTCGAGAGTACCCCCCGCCCCAATACATGATTTTTTGGATAAAATCTATATATATACGGAACAAAAGAGGGCTGGCATGCCGAGTGACATCGGATTCACCTGGTGATATTATGGGGTGACATTCCATCATTAAAGGAAGATTCACATGATTATCGATCAACTGATTTTCGTCGGTTTTAATGGCAAGGCAATGGCCCTGGATCGGGATACGGGCGAAATCGTCTGGACATACAACCAGATGAAAGGCGGAAATGTCACATTCCTGCTGGATGGAGACCGTTTGATTGCCTCGACCAACGGATATATATACTGTCTCGATCCGCTGACCGGCCAGTTGCTGTGGCACAATCCCATGAAAGGCTACGGCGTAGGCATCACATCGTTGGCCTCTGTGCGCGGATCCAGCATGCAAATTGTGGTGCAACAGGCGGCTCAAGCCGAAGAATCCACCCATAATGCGGCAATTTCCGGAACAACGGGTTCATAACGGGTAGCACCGGTTCTTGAACTTCATAACGGGTAGCACCGGTTCTTGAACTTCATAACGGGTAGCATCGGTTCTTGAACCGGTGGGATGAAGTCCCAAGAGGTTTTAGCAAGATCATGCGAGTACTTTTCCGCCTCTTGCGGAAAAAACCGCCCAGGTTCAAGAACCTGGGCTACCCGTTATCACATTCCTACCGCTTGGAAAACCTTATGAAATTGCCGAAACTGCGGTCGTAGGTTTTTTCGCCGTCCTTGGGAAAGAAGCAGCCCGGTATCTCCCCAGCATCGCGGTGATAGCGTACGCATTCGCAGCACAGCCCGCGCTTAGAACAACTATACGTACAGGTGCAATCTTTAAGATTCTTTTCTTTCAGGCAATCCATGTTTAACTCCACATAAATTTACTGATTGTCATAATTGATAATATCATATCAACGCATGACATATTATTTGCTTGGTTCAGGTCCTCGGCAACAAAATTCCCGGAGCAAGCTCCGTGGCTAAACGCCCACGACGAAATCGATGCATTTCATGCACCCTACTAGCCCTCGTCGCCACGCGCCACGCACACCAGATGCACGGCGTGGCAATCATCGCATTCTTCCAAGGCGTGATTTTTGGCGAAGGTTTCCCAGTGCTTGTGTTGGTCGGGCGTGAGAATGCCGGACCCCTTGCACAAAGGGCAAACGCTGTCCAAGGCGGACAATATCGCCGAGCGAATAAATTCCGAGCGATTGGAAATTCCCCGCATGGCGTCCCAAAGCGGTTCATCCACTTTGAAGGTCACGATCTCCCGTTTTTTCTTGGCTGTCATGGAAACACCAGTCATAAGTTGTCGGTTTTCAGTTAACAGTTTCCAGCAAACGATCAGCAAAAGTGCTATTGAGTCTCAGGTTGAAAATGACATATTTTTTCAGATGTCGTATTTTTGCATCGGAGCCGGGCTATGTCGGGTGCGGAACTGACGGGGCGACACGCCCCGGCTCTGATTCTTTTCTGTGACACTCATTATCCGAGACTCAATAAAGTCTCCGGCGGATGATATTACATTGTATTACCAGAAGATAATTTGACAATCCCCCCTGATTTCTCGATAAATGGGCCTGGTTTTTATTGTTTGCACTTTATCCCATTACCAGAAAACCGGTTTACAAATAAATTTAAAAGGACTATTGACAGGTACGTTTACTATGGTAAATTTACCATTATAAACCTTAATCGACCTTCAATCATCGGAGGCAACAGCCATGAGTTCCACCCGGTTGGGACGAGTTCAGATGAAAATTATGCAGGTGCTTTGGGAAAAAGGACGCATAAGCGCCCGGGAAATTACCGAGACCCTAAACCATAGCGAACCGATAGCCCACAGCACCGTGCAAACCTTGCTCCGCAAGCTGGAAGCCAAGGGAGCTATCCGGCACGATGTTCGGGAGCGTACTTTCGTTTTCTACCCGACCGTGAACGAAGACAAAGTAAAACGGGCGGCAACCCGCGATCTAATGGAGCGGGTATTCGGCGGATCGGCGGTCGAATTGGTCTCGTACCTGCTGAAACACGAAAACGTCCCTCGCGAAGAAATCGAGCAAATCCACAAGTTAATCGATCGGCAGAAAAGAAAGGAAGGGTAGGCCGATGCTTTTTTTATCGAACCTCATGGGGCGATATTCGGAATTGTCAGGCGACTGCGCCTGGTTTGCCGCCTGCTGGCTTATCCAATCTAGTCTGCTGATCGCGGCCGGATTAATCGCGGCCAGAGTATTGCGTGGCAAGGGCGCGGCCATGCAATCGGCAATTTACCGCACCACGCTTGCCGCCGTCATGCTCTGTCCGGCGTTATCGCTTTTGCTGCGCACGACGGGCGTTACCGGCATCGCTTTGAGCCTGCACATAGCAAGTGAATCCGCACGATTGCCGGAGACTGATACCCGATCAACTTCGATGCAAAATCCGATCATTCATTATACCCCGTCAATCCCGGACAATCCGGCAAGGTCAAAGTCAGCGGCAGGCGCAGATTTTGCGTCTTCTCCCATATCGGCAATCCACCCAGGGATGGCAGAACTGCGGGCGGGATCGCAAACTTTATCGATGTCGGAGTCTTTCTCATCCGCAAATTGGCCAAGGGTAATTTTTTGCTGCTTGACGGCTGCTTGGCTGATCGTTTCAAGTGTATTGATGTTTCGGTTGGTCATGGCTTGGCGGCTGGCGGCATATCTGAAGCGCACCGCCTGCCCGGTCGATGAGCCGACAATCCAAGAATGTCAGGCCTTGGCGGCGAGAATGGGTATTCGGGTCCCAGTGGTGCTGTGCAGTCCGTTTGTCGCAAGTCCTTTGCTTATCGGGTTGTGCCGGCCCGCGATTTTGTTGCCGGAGGAGGAAAAGGTCGATGCCCGCTGCCGGGAGATTTTAGTTCACGAACTGGCCCATCTTGCCCGGGGCGACTGTTTTTGGAATTTTTTGGGCCGCCTAAGCACTGCCGTTTTGTTTTTCCAGCCATTTTTGTGGATTTTAGTCCGGCGGCTGGCGGCCTCGGCCGAGGAAGTGTGCGACGATTACGTGGTTCATATCTGCACCGATCGTTCCGCTTACGCCCGCCGCCTGGTAGAGATTGCCAAGCAATATCAACCCCAGCCCGCCGCCGGTGTGGGCGTGATATCGCTGCGTTCGTTCGTGGGCCGCCGCATCGAGCGGATATTGGATTCTTCGCGCAAGATATCCATCCGCCTGGGTCGCCGTGCGGTTATTTCGGTCTGGGCAACCTCCCTCGCAGTAACTTGTCTAATGGGTCTTCTGAATTTCAGCGGGAAACAAGTTGCGGCAGTCGCCGCGGATGAAAAAATCCAATCTGGCGCCGATGCCAAAGCTTCGCAAGTAAAAAGTGATGCCATGTCAAAGAATTCAATAAACGATTCCATGTCGGTTGTCGAGGGCCGGGTCGTCGATACGGCCGGCAAGCCGATAGCCGGGGCGAATGTGGCTGTTCGGGCAGTCCGAAACACAATATGGAAGAAACAACCCAAAGAAATATTTGGACAGACTACGACCGATAAAAGCGGAAACTTTCGCATGAGTGTGCCGGCTATTCACGCCGCCGAGTATCAAACACCTGATATTGTCGCCATGGCTGACGGTTATGGAGTTAATGAAGCGATTCTAAAAAGAGACGCGCCTTACCAGAAGGTAATCGTTAAGCTTGAAGCAGAAGGGCCGCCTGTAATCGGTCGCCTTGTCGATCCGGATGGTAAGCCCGCGGCGGGCGTTGAAGTGGAACTCAAGAATTTTTATACGTTACTGAATGATCCAAATGCAAAAAACTATCCCGGAGGCGTAAAAACGGCGGCATGGCCGGCGACGGCCAAATCCGACGATCAGGGACGTTTCTCGTTTCACGGCATTGGGCGCGACGTACCGCATCCGATGCGAATATCCGTTGAGGTAGATGACCCGCGCTATGCGCCGCAGGAATTTCGTTTGGACATCGACGGAACAAAAGTACCCGAAGCCAAGCTGTCGCCTGCGCGGATAATAAATGGGGTGGTGACTCATGAGGATACAGGCACGCCGATTGCCGAGGCAGAGGTTTGCATCGATACAACTACTGACTATGAGCTTTTTTCAGGCCGGCCGGAGGCGGGCATTAAAACCGACGCTCAAGGCCGCTTTCAACTGCGGCCAAGACTACAGCCCCGTGCAGGGAAGGTCTTTCAAGTGTTTCAAGTGTTTGTTTATCCGCCTGCAGGCGAACCTTATCCGGCTTGGACGCAGACATTTCCGAACAAGGGCACTCAAACAAATATGGACGTGAAAATCGAGGTTCCGCGAGGCGTGCTGGTGCGGGGAAAAATAACCGAGGCCGGCTCGGGAAAACCCATTGCAGGAGCAGGGGTTGAATATGAAATCCGTGAACATAACAATCCCAATTATCACGAGGAAGTGCATTGGGCAAACATGCATCACCGCATACCGACCGACAAGAATGGTAATTTTGAGATGGCCGTGATGCCCGGACCGGGCTATCTGCTGGTAAAGGCACCCACGCCGGAATTCATTCATCAGGAAATAACGCATGGCGAATTGGAAAGGGACGTTCCCGGCGGGCAATCCAGTTATCCCGATGGTTTTGTTAAAATCGATCCCAAACCGAACAGCGAGCCGCTGGAAACGGCCATCGAACTTCAACGCGGCGTGACGATACAGGGCAGAGTCGTCGATCCTCAGGGTAATCCCGTAAAAAAAGCAGCATTGCTCAGTAGTAGTTATCAGACTGGATATTTTGATTATCATGGAGAGAAAATACTCATAGAAGACGGCAAGTTTGAATTGCCCGGCTGCGATCCTTCAAAACCTCAACAGGTGTTTTTCTTCGACGCGGAACGCCAACTGGGCGCAGTAGCGGAACTGGACGCCGTCAAGGCCCAAACAGAGCCGCCGGTAATCCGAATGGAACCGTGCGGATCGGCCACGGTTCGATTAGTCGATGCAAAGGGGAAGCCTTATGCAAATCAGGATAATTATGAAAATCATTTAATATTTTTAGTGCTAATGATCGCTCCCGGCGAACCTAAAAGTTCGGTTTTTTCAGAAAACCACTCAATGGTATATGTGATAATGGACAACCTTGATCGGAACCGTTATTACGGACTGAAGACCGACGCCGACGGCCGGGTCACGTTCCCTAGTTTAATTCCAAACGCAACATACTGGATCGACAATGCGCTAGATTTAAAACAAGAATTCACCAACAAATTTTCGGTCAAACCGGGTGAAAATATCGATCTTGGCGACGTTGTGGTGCCGCGGCCGGATGAAGCAAATACGACTAATATCGAATGACAAGCCTCCCGAGTCAATCACCCGTTTCAGGCGGCAACTAGGCCTATTACTCGGCGAAAAACTTTAACTGCCACGATTGCGGCTCGACAAAACAACTTTTTCGACTTAGAGCCTATCCCGAAAGATATGCGTCATTCTGAGCACAACGAAGAATCTGGGTGGAATACAATGGCAAAATGGATAACATGGGGCTGCAACCGAGATCCTTCGCTGAGCTCAGGATGACTTTTGGGATAGGCTCGCAGTATGATTTTGGGGACAGGCTCTTAAAAAGGTGTGTTTTACACACCCTACAATCTCGTCCTAAAGTCTTTTACAATAGAGCGCATGAACGATCCGCAGCCCACGCCCGCTAAATTGCTTGCCACGCCGGTGCAGTATCTCAAGGGCGTGGGGCCGGAACGGGCGGAATTGCTCCATCGGCTGGAGTTGCACACGGTTGCCGACGTGCTTTTCTATTTTCCCCGCGATTACCAGGACTTTACCGACCAGCGCGAAATCGGCCGCCTGGAGGAAGGCAAGCTGCAAACAGTCCGCGGCGTGGTCGACGACATAGAACTCCGCACGTCCCAATCCGGCCGGGCCGTGCTGGGCGTGCTCATCCGCAGCGGAACCGACTATTTACGCGCACTGTGGTTCAACCAACCCTTCATGCGTGAAAAGTTCGATTATGGCCAGCGCGTGGCGGTTTCGGGCAAGCCCAAGTACGAGGGGCTGATGTGGCAGATGCATCATCCCCGCGTGGAAACTCTTGCCGAAGATGGAGAGGAACCGGCGGGCAAAATCCTGCCCGTATACCCGCTCACCGAAGGTTTGCAGCAGTGGCAAATGCGCAGGATCGTCAGCGGCGCACTGGAGAATTACGTGGAATCGCTGGACGAGGTCTTTCCCGCCGATTATCTCGAATCACATAAACTATGGCCGATACGGCAAGCCCTGCCAGAAATTCATTTTCCAAGCGACCGGGAAAGTCTGGACCATGCGCGGCGTCGATTCGTGTATCAAGAGCTTTTCGTGTTGCAATTGGCCTTGGCCGTAAAACGGCGTCGGCAGCACGACGAGCGCCGCTCGCCCGCGCTGGAGGCCACGGCCCTGATCGATGCCCGGATTCGCCGCCTGCTGCCCTTCGAACTGACCGAAGGCCAGCGCCAGGCAATCGCCGAGATCGCCCGCGACATGGCCGGCCCCCTGCCCATGAACCGGCTGTTGCAGGGCGAAGTCGGCTCCGGAAAAACCGTGGTGGCCGTTTATGCCATGCTCTTGGCCGTGGCGCATGGATATCAGGCGGTCTTGATGGCCCCGACAGAAGTCCTCGCCCGCCAACACGTGCTTACGTTGGATAAACTGCTCGCCTCAAGCAAAGTCCGCCGCGCGCAGTTGACCGGCGGAATGCCAAGCGGCCAGCGTGGGGCGCTATTGCAGCAAATTGCCGCCGGCGACGTGGACATGGTCGTCGGCACTCAGGCCATCATCCAGGAAGACGTTTCGTTTGCCAAGCTCGCCCTGGTGGTAATCGACGAGCAGCACAAGTTCGGCGTGCGGCAGCGGGCGATGTTGAAATACTCCGGACTCGACCCGCATTATCTGGTGATGACCGCCACGCCCATCCCGCGGACGATAGCCTTGACGCTGTTCGGCGATCTCGACGTATCGACTTTGCACGATTGTCCGCCGGGCCGACAAAAAGTGCATACCTATCTGGCGGACGAAGAAAAACGCGATAAGTGGTGGGAATTTTTTCGCCGCAAACTCCGCGAAGGCCGGCAGGGATACGTGATTACGCCCCTGGTCGAAGAATCGGAGCAGACGGCCGCCGCTAGCCTGGATGCGACATTCGAGGGCCTTACGAACGGCCCGTTGGCCGATTTCCGTGTGGCTTTAATTCATGGGCGCATGACACCGGCGGAAAAAGACGCCCTGATGGACGATTTTCGCCGGGGCGAAATCCAGGTCTTGGCGTCTACGTCGGTCGTCGAGGTGGGCGTGGACGTGCCCAATGCCACGCTGATGACCATCGAAAGCGGCGAACGCTTCGGCCTGGCCCAATTGCATCAATTGCGGGGCCGAATCAGTCGTGGAAAATTTCCCGGCTTCTGCTGCGTGTTCGGCAACGCGCAAACGCCGGAATCGATCGAACGCCTAAAGGCTTTCATTTCTTCGACAGACGGTTTTGAACTGGCCGAGACCGATTTCCGACTCCGCGGTCCCGGCGAACTGTTCGGCACCCGCCAGCACGGCCTGCCCCCGCTAATGATTGCCGATCTCCTGCGCGACGCCGACCTTCTGACCGAAGCCCGCCGCGACGCCCAAGAACTGGTCGCCGCCGATCCCGGCTTGGCTGAAGAAAAACACGCCAAACTCCGCTCCATGATGCTCCGCCGCTACGGCAAAGCATTGGACCTGGGCGACGTGGGATGAAAACGGACTATTCATCAAAATCCGCCTCGGCTACTTAGTCGAGCCCTGACTGCTATCGGCCGGGACGGCGGGAGTCGATAAATCGATGTCGGTCTTTGCACCCTGCATTTTTTCGAATTTGTCGCGTTGATCTTGCGTAAGAACCTTAAGCAAAAAATCGCCGTAGGTCTGTTTCATTTTCCGCGGTATCTCTTGCATTTCATTTATCTTGGCCTTAATTTCATCCGGGTTTGAGCCTTGCATGGATATCACCACGGGGGCGGATTCTTTCAACGTTTTCTGATAAACATCGTTGAGCGTCTTCATTTCCTTTTGTTGCTCCTCGGTGATATCAAGGGCCTTTATAACATCCGGGCTTAACAATGCCATGGGGCCTTCGACCTGGAGCTGGATCTCCTTGAGCCGTTGAAGTTGTTTGGGTTGCAGGATCTGGCCGAGCTTTTCCATCAGTTTATCCTGACTTTTTTTTACCAACTCCGCAATTTTGGTTTGCATTTCCTGTGGAGTGGGGCCGGGGGTTAACGAGGAGAGGCTGTCATCCATGGCGGCGGACGATTCTTTGACAGCCTCGGCCACTTTGGTTTTCTGCTCGTCGGATAATTCCAATTCCTTTTGGACCTTTTCGTTGTTCAAAATAGAGATAATTCCCATGGACACGCGTATCATTTTGCCAGGCATACCGCTTGCAGGCATTATCATGCGGCCTCGAAGAGATCCTTGATTTTGAGCCCGGATTTCAGCAGCCGGCAGGATCGCCGCGCAACAGCCGATCAACGTTACTAAAGTATATTTTCGACGCATCACTAAGCTCCTTATATTTCATGCTTAACTATTTAAAACCTCCAACAAAACCTCTTATGCATATAAGAAAGCCCTCACCCCCGACCCCTCTCCCAAAGGGCGAGGTGAGGTTTTGTTATAGCCTTTTATTTTGTATCCGCGTACTCAGTGCATCCATGTAATTAATTTCCTCCGCTGCCTCCACCCGGCCTGCCTTGAACGTCTTTGCTGCTGCTTTCCATTTTGGATGATGAGGAACCGATGTCGGCCTTTGCCCCCTTCATCTTTTCGAGCCCGGCGCGTTGATCGGCGGTAAGGATATCGAGCAGGTTATCGTCGAGTTCCCTGGTCATATTTCCATCGATTTTCGCCATGATCGGTTTCATCATGGCGTTTATTTATATTATCTATGAAATCGGCACCATGTCTTGCCTCCCTTGCATTCAAGCGTCCGATACAGCCTGGCTCCAAGAAAAAATCTTTAATATTTTGATACCTCCTCGCCATAACTTGCGGGCTGTTTGCCGAACCGCATCAAGGTTTGTCTACTAGTTTTTCGATCTCCGCGTCCAAATTGTCAGGCGAAACCTCGGCGCGCAGAATGCCTTCGCGATCGATCAGCAGCAGCCGGGGGAGCGTATCCGTGCCTGATGCCGTGAACCATAGTTCGCGTTGGCCGTTATCAAACGGTGCAAAAACGTTGGGCCAAGGAAGTTCATTCTTGGCAATCGTATCTTTCGCCTTTTCAAGCGTTGAGTCGTGGTTGAGTCCAATGACTTCATTGCGTCTTTTGTTTAGTGGTTTATATGTCTCTTTTTTTTTGGGCATTTTTTTCATGCAGGGACCGCAATATTTGGCCCAAAAATCCAAGAGAACCACCTTGCCGCGCAGTTCCTTCGAACGGATTTCCATTCCATCAATGGATGTCAGTTCAAAGTCGTAGCGCTCGCCCAATTGTGGAAAAGGCAGGGCATCAACTCCGGCTTCTTTTAGTTTACGGAAGGATGCCGGCGCAAGTATGGTGCGAAGGCCGTCCTTGGTCAGCTTCTCGATGCCGATGGACTTGATCCTTTCGAGAGGAAATTCTTTCAGATCAAGGACAAATCCGCTTAATTTAACGCCTTCATCGCTCGCACCGCCAAAGGCTTTAAACTCGAATCGCCGGCCGGAATCATCAAAGGCCACGGGTCTAAGTCGCACTATATCCTTGCCGGATTTCTCTGAATACGCGAATGTTAGCAGGAGTCGGTCGCCTTTCAATTCGTCCATTCGCATGACCATCCCGGCGGTTACTGTTGTATCTCCCGGAGCGAAAGGAGCGGGGTTGATATGCCAAGTCCAGCCGGCTTCATTCTCGAATTTGAGATTTTGCTCCATCCGTTCAATGGAAAAAAGCCAGCAACATGTTGCCTGCAGGATGATGCAGCCAATTAAGAGTCGCTTCAGCATTATCATGACTTTGTCTCTACTTGAGCATTTCCAGGAATTGCAAAATACTATTGATTGGTGACATCATTCTGTTTTCCGCATATTTTCCGCGCCTTCGTGGAGTTTTAACGGTGCGCCAAACGGCTTAGAATTCCAGGTCGTCTTCCTCATGCAATAATTGCGCAACGCGGCGTTTAATTATCTGCTCGCGGTTTTCGGTCCGATTTTTGATCGAATCGCGAATCCGGGCAAGATCGGTTTCCAGGTGTTTGACTTCCAGTTCGCGGTATTGTTGGCGGATATCGAACTGCTGCCCTGAAAGCTCCTCGATTTGCTTTTTCAGCTTTGCTCGTTCTTCCTTGTCGGTGGCGGATTTATATTGGTCGGTGGTTTTTTGGACATCATCGGCGATTTTTTGTTCTTTTTCCTCCAGTGCGCGTGTCTCGGGATCGACTGGGCCAATCATCTGCCGCAGACCCATGATCCGTCCACCGGTATTGCCGAAAGATCTCTGAAAATTCCTAAATTCCTCCTGGGCCCTCTGAAAATCAGCCTGCGCTTTATAATAGTCATTGGTATTAAACGATCCAAATCCTCCGCCACCGCCTCCAAATCCTCCGCCCCCGCCACCGCCGCCACCCTCGCCGAATTCCAGAACTTGACCATTAGGCCCAACCATTACGCCATAACCGCCCCCAGTCGTCCGAACCCGCTCCGGACGTCTATTCTCAGGCGTTCCCGGCTTCGCAGGTTTTACGGGCTGTGCGGGTTGTTGTGGGTATTGTGCGGTCTGTGGCGCGAGTGTTCCAGTTGTCTGTTGGACCCCGGCCGCTGCTGGAGTAGTTGAAGCGTTAGAGGAACGTGTAACTGTGTCTAAATCTCCTACGGCTGCTGCGCTTGCTCCTTTGTTTTCGTTTTGCCCCTGGGCTTGGACGTTACCGGCCGGCAACGCCCAAAGAATTGTCAAAACCAAAAGCAAAACTACGCACATTTTTCGTGATGACATAAAAAATCTCCTTTGTGAAAAATTTAAAGTTTCTCTCGACACTTCCCTCTCCCGACCAACCTTCGGTCGGTGCCCGGAGAGGGGCCGGGGGTGAGGGCAGGAATGGCAAACACCATGGAAATAGGTTTTTCCCACGACATCAGCCCTCACCCTAACCCTCTCCCAAAGGGAGAGGGGACTTTCAAACACACTATTTTTAAGGAAAATTCCTGTACAGGTCTTGGTTTAATTGTTCGATGCGTTGGCTAAACTCCAGCATTGACGAATCGATGCCTTGCCCGGCTTCAGGCGGTGAAGTCCGCGGCTTGAGTTGTTCGATTGCCGCGCCGACTTGTCGGAGTCGAATGATTTGCGGATCTTGACGGTATTCCGGCAGTTCCGCCTGCAAATTGGCAAGTTCCAAGCGGAATTGCGTGATCTTTTCCGGCGCTACGTCGGATGTTTCGCCGGACGATGCGGTTGCTTCCAACTCCTGAAACCTCTGCCACAAATCGGCCATCCGTTTATCAAATGCGGTTTCTTTATTCGCGTAGAATTCGTTCTCATTTCCCTTTGCCAACGGCGTTTTAGTTCGAGGAATAATCGCAAGCGGCGGCGACACGGTGGACCGGGTTTCCCCGATGCCGAAAATCCATCGCGACAAGCGCGTGGCGCCCGTTATTTCAGTGGCGGTAATTCCGGCGAGCATGAGCAGCAGCGCGGCGGCCGCTGCCCAGCGCAGGCGAACAGGCCGCCCGGAAGATCTCGCAAACGCCCGCCATCGTCCGGCAGGCTCGCGCGGTTTGGGATATAGCGACGGTTGTTCGATATGCGCCAGCCAGCCACTCAATACTTCGGCCGCTTCGCCGGCGGTTTGGAATCGCTCGGCCGGATTTTTGGCGTGCAGCCGGGCGATGATCCGCTCCAGCCATTTGGGAATTTGGGGGTTTATCTCCCGGATCGCTCGAGGCGTTCCCTCGCAAATCTGCCGCAGCACGGCCATGGTCGTTTCCCGGCGGAACGGCGACTTCCCCGTGCACATGGCGTACATCACGCTGCCCAGGCTGAAAAGATCGATCCTGTGATCGACCGCCTCGCCGTTGGCCTGTTCCGGGGCCATGTATTCCGGCGTGCCGGCGATAAAGCAACTACGCGTGAAGCTGGCGTCGTCCACCGCCCGGGCAAGGCCAAAATCGGTGATCAATACACGCTCCACGCCGTTTTCCAGCAAAATATTGGCGGGCTTGATGTCGCGATGGACCAGGCCTTGGGCATGCGCGGCAGTCAGTCCGGCGGCTATCTGTATGCCGATCCGCAAGATTTGTTTCAATTCCAGAGGCCCGTTGACATTGGTTATGTGAGTGCCACTGGCTATGCTAGTGGCTGTGTCATTGGTCCCTTCTTTAACACTGGCAGAGCCAGTGGCACCCGCATTTGCACCGGCAGAGCCAGTGGCACTCGCGCGATCAATGCGTTCCTGCAACGATATGCCGTCGATAAACGGCATGACCAGGTATGGCACTTCGTTCGCCGAATCCACCGCGTAAATAGCGATCACGTGCTCGTGCACCACCGCCGCAGCGGCCCGGGCTTCGCGGGCAAAACGCTGGCGGGCCGCGGTGCTGTGCATCCATTGGGGCGCAAGAACTTTAATGGCCACGTAACGATTCAAGACCGAATCGAAACCCTTTAGCACAATTCCCATTCCGCCGCGGCCGATGACTTTCACGATCTCATAAGGCCCGAGCCGGCCAAGCTTTGTTGGATCGTCAGAAGGAGAAAGGAACTCCAATCGCAGGCCATCCACGTGAGAAACCATGCCGTGCGGATTCAGGACGTTATCGGTGCTTGTCGCGTCATTTATATTTACTATGGTGCTGAG
>JBEKZY010000064.1:0-19232 GCA_049509395.1 Thermoguttaceae bacterium
GGCGTTCCTCATGGACCGCATAATGTCGCGGATAGGCCTGAGCGGAAAATCGTTCATTCCCATGCTTTCCTCGTTTGCCTGCACCGTGCCCGGAATCATGGCTGCGCGAGTGATCGAAGACGAGCGCGACCGGCTGACCACGATTCTGGTCTCGCCCTTGTTGACCTGCTCGGCGCGTTTGCCCATTTATGCCTTGCTCATAGCCGCCTTCATTCCCGCCCAGTCTTATCTGCACGGATTTGTGAATTTGCAGGGACTTACCTTGGCCGGCCTTTATGGTCTGGGAATCGTCATGGCCGTGGTTGTGGCCATGGTCCTCAAACGTACGCTGCTCCGCGGCCAGTCACCGCCGTTCGTCATGGAACTACCCGGTTACAAGTGGCCGTCGCTGAGAACCGTGGCATATCGCGTCGGGCAGCGGGGATGGGTTTTTCTGCGTTGCGCGGGCACGCTTATTATGGCGGTCTCGGTTCTGGTTTGGGCCGGATTGTATTATCCGCACGATCCGGGGATTGTCGCCCCGCTGGTTAAAGAGAGTCAGGAACTTCGAACAAACCTGGAGCGGATGGGACCCCAGGATCCGCTCAAGGCCGATACCGCCGCGCGGATGGTTAAAATACAGAGGGATATCGAAACCGCCCATCAACAAAACAGCCTGCTGGGCCGTTTGGGCCGCGTTATCGAGCCGGCTGTAAAACCCCTAGGCTGGGATTGGCGGATCGGCTGCGCGGTGATGGCCTCGCTGCCGGCAAGAGAAATCGTGGTGGCCACCTTGGGCGTGATGTACAATTTGGGCGGCAATGTCGACCTGAAATCGGAAGCCGGCTACACCGCCTTGCAAACCCGGCTCCGCACCGTCGTTTGGGAGGGGACCGACAAGCCGGTATATAATATTCCCGTGGCATTGTCGATCATGGTGTTTTTCGCGCTTTGCGTTCAATGCGCGCCAACGCTGGCGGTCATTCGCCGCGAAACGAACTCTTGGCGCTGGCCCGCGTTCGTCTTCACGTACATGACTGCGCTGGCATACGTTGGCGCATTGATAACTTATCAAGTGGGAATGTGGATTGGATAATTATGACTTTCTTATGGCAAGACATTGCCGCCGTGATCGTGATTGCGACGGCGGCGGTCTATATCATTATGCGGCTGTTTCGACTGGGGCCTTGGAAACGAGCCCCTTTCTGCGACTCCTGCGAAACGTGCCTGATTGAACACGTGGACTTACCGCTTAAAAATAATTGCTCCGATACAGGCCAGCAGATAAAGTGCGAACAACACCCACCAGCCGAGTCGAAGTAGCGGTCGCTCCGGCGGCCAGAAAATCAACAAGAGCAAACTGAACAATGCCCCTAATCCGCTTACCCCCGCGATAGTATGAAGCGGGAAAAACTTCAAAATACTCATGAACACAGCCACGCCCGTGGTCAAGGCAAAAATATCAGCCAGCGTGTATTGAAAGGGAGTTTTGGGGGGCGGATCGTGCGGGGAGACATGAAAAGAAATCCTCGGCGCCACTTGTGGAATAATTTCTTTTGCCGGCGGCGACGGCGCCAGGGGATAGCCCTCCTCCGGGTTTTCTGCGTCATCAGTGTCTATACGTAGATCATCCATTGATATTTTTCAAGCGAACCGCTTGCGGTTTCGCAATACACGACCCCCGGCGTATTCACCGGCGGTTAAATAACCGGGGGCTAAATAATTATTGGCGGTGTTTTTACCGGGGGACAAATATCAGCATATCCTGGGCAATTGTTCGCCGGATAGCATGTCTACTATTCGCCTGCTGCCAAGCAGGCCGCGCAATACCACGGTGCCGGCATGTTCCCGCGTGGTCTTGCCGATAATGGCCGGGCCGTGCGAGGCTGGATGATTACTCATAACATCAAGTATTTTATCGGCTAGATTAGGCGGGACAAATGCCACCAGCCGGCCTTCGTTGGCTACGTATAAGGGATCGAGTCCTAAAATTTCGCAGGCACTGGCGACCGGTTCGGAAACGGCAATGGCCGACTCGTCCACCTCGATGCCCACACGGGCGTCGGCGGCGATTTCGTTCAAGGCCGCGGCCAATCCGCCCCGCGTTAGGTCGCGCAGGCAGTGAATAGTTCGGTCGGCGGCGAGCATGGCTTCGACCAGCCCGGCCAGCGAAGCGCAATCGCTTTGCAAATCGCCCTCGAATCCCAATCCTTCGCGCACCGACATAACGGCCATGCCGTGCCGGCCGAGATCGCCACTTAAGAGGATTGCATCGCCGGGCCGGACTCTTGCAGGCGAGATTTCCACGTCGCGCGGCACCAGCCCTATGCCGGCCGTGTTGATGAAGATGCCGTCGCCTTTGCCGCGATCGACCACTTTGGTGTCGCCGGTCACGATCCGCACGCCGACTTCCCGGGCCGCGGCGGCCATCGAGGCCACCACCCGATGCAGGGTTTCCATGGCAAGCCCTTCTTCCAGCACAAAGCCGGCGCTGAGATAAAGCGGTTTCGCCCCGGCCATGGCCAGATCGTTGACCGTGCCGTATACGGCCAGCTTGCCGATGTCGCCGCCGGGAAAAAACATGGGGCTTACGACGAACGTGTCGGTGGTAAATGCCAATCGCATCCCGCCGATTTCCAGCACCGCGCTATCGTGCGCCGGCGCATTACTCCCGGCATAAGTGCCGGGACTAAACGATTCACCCGTCGCCCCTGCAAACGCCGGGAGAAACATTGACTCGATCAATTGCCGCATGAAACGGCCGCCTCCGCCATGGGCCATCTGCACCGTGTGGTGATCGCGAAGCGGAACCGGACATTGCAACTGAAAGTCGTCGTTCATTATTTTGTCCCCTCTCCCTTTGGGAGAGGGTTAGGGTGAGGGATTAGATGTCTCTTTTATTGCAAATTGACAATTGCAAATTTCAAAATGCAAATTGAACAAAAGTTTAAATTAAAGTTCGGCGTATATCCAGGCATTTGGTTCTTGTTCAATTTAAAATTTGCAATTTGCAATTTACAATACTATTGGTTTCGGCCAAACGCGCACTAGGGTGAAGTTTGTTCTGATATATTTCTCCGATACCGATAATACGCCGCGCAGGCCCCTTCGGCCGACACCATCGGGGCCCCCAGCGGCCAATCGGGCGTGCAACGGATGCCGAAGGCCGGGCAGTCGGGCGGTTTTTTGTGCCCTTGCAGCACCTCGCCGGCAATGCACTCGCCGGATTCCTCGGCGGTTATATCCGCGACTCCGAACCGTCGCTCGGCATCAAACGCCGCAAACGCCTCGTGCAGGGCCAATCCGCTTTTGGGAATTTCGCCGATGCCCCGCCACTTTCGCGGCACGATCTGGAATATTTCTTCCATCTGTCGCCTGGCCGCAACATTGCCACGCGGCCGGACCGATCGGGCATATTGATTTTCCACCTCGCACCGCCCGCTTTCAAGCTGGCGCACGCACATTAAAACACCCTGCAAAATATCCAGTGGTTCAAAGCCTGCAATCACGATGGGCACGCGGAACTCGGCGGCAATGGGGCGATATTCCTCCATGCCGGTTATCGTACACACGTGTCCGGCGGCAATGAAGGCCTGCACCCGATTCTCGGGCGAGGAAAGCACGGCCCGAATCGCCGGCGGCACCAGCACGTGCGAAACAAGCACGGAAAAATTCGCAAGCCCCAACCGCGCCGCCTGCGCCACTGCCATGGCGTTGGCCGGGGCCGTGGTTTCAAATCCCACGGCAAAAAACACCACCTCGCGATCCTTGTGTTTTTGAGCCAGGGCAACGGCGTCCATCGGCGAATAAACCACGCGCACCTCTCCGCCTTCGCTTTTTACCGTAAATAGATCTTTTTTAGAGCCGGGCACGCGGAGCATGTCGCCGAAAGAACAGAAAATCACTCTCGGGCGCGAGGCAATGGCAATGGCCTTGTCCAGGATCTCCACCGGCGTGACGCACACCGGGCAGCCCGGTCCGTGGATCAAGACAATCTGCCGCGGCAGTAGCTCATCCAGCCCAAAGCGGATGATGGCGTGCGTCTGCCCGCCGCAAACTTCCATAATACTCCACGGCCGCGTAGTAGCCGCGGCAATGGCCTCGGCCAATCGTTTAACTTGCGCGGGATTACGATATTCGTCGATGTAACGCATAATTACGGGTCAGCGGACATGGGGCAGGGGTGCGCAATTTATTGCCCACTTGCCTGACCAAATTCGTCATTCATGCTTTGTTATTCTTTTGTCATTCGTCATTCGACCTTCGCTATTTTCCCCCAAACTCTGCTCTCTGACCACTTCCTCCTCTTCCATTTCGCCAATTTCATTGAGGTACGAAAAAATTTCCTCGGCTTCGGTCTGGTCGATGCGGCTGATGGCAAAGCCCACGTGGACCAACACATAATCGCCTACTTGGGCCTCGGGCGTATAGGCCAGACATATATCTTTATAAATACCGCCGAATTCGACCTTGCCCATGGGCAATTGCAAGTCTGCCGGCGGATGAATCTCGACCAGTTTTCCAGGCACGCCTAAACACATAAAACGCTTACCTTTGTTGAGATGGATTATTCTTTAATGCGGCTACGAAAATTTGTCCCAAGGCAATGCCTCCGTCGCCGGGCGGGACCTCCTTATGAAGATACACTGAAAAGCCCGCTTTGTGCAACCGATTGTATACCCGCTCGGTCAACAAAGCATTCTGAAAACACCCGCCCGACAGCACGACTTTATTTAATTTTACGCTACTGGCAATGTCCAACGCCAGATCGGCCAAGGCATTGTGAAATCGGGCGCTAATAATGCCGACCGGTAGTTTTCGCACCAGGTCGGCCAGTAATACGCGAAACATCGGTTCCCAATCGGCGATGAGATCTTGCTTTTCATCATGTCGCAAAGGAATTGCGTATGCCGATGGTTCGCTCTTGTCGGCGGCGAATTCCAAGGCCATGGCCGCCTGGCCTTCATAAGTCGTGATCTTAGGCAGCCCGCACAGAGCGGCGACGGCGTCAAAAAGTCGGCCCATGCTGCTGGTCCGCGGGCAATTAATACGTCGCTCCAGCATCCGCATTATTGCCGTGGTTTCCGCCTCTTTGAACCAAATATCCGCGAATCGCCCGGCCTCATCGCCGAGAAATTCATACAGCAGTCCCAATGCCGAACGGCGGGGTTCGTACATTGCTTTATCTCCGCCGGGCAGGGAAAAAGTGCGTAGGTGCGCCGCGCGAGAGAATTCCGGCCCATCGCAGCGCAGGGCCTCGCCGCCCCAGACGGTTCCGTCGCTGCCGTAGCCCGTGCCGTCCCATGCCAGGGCCAGCACCGGCCCTTCCAAATTGTGTTCGGCCATGGCTGCAGCAGCGTGGGCGTGATGATGTTGCACACTCACCAGCGGCACGCCCCACCTGGCAGCCAGCGATTCAGCCTCGCGCGTTGAGGCGTAATCGGGATGCAAATCGCAAACCACAACCTCGGGTTTGACCGCAAAAAAATTCACCATATCCTCGATCGCCCGCTGAAAAATCCGCACGCCTAAAATATTATCCAGATCGCCGATATGCGGAGTCATGACCACTGTAGATTGCGTATTACCGGCCTCACATCCCAGGCACAGCGCAACGGTGTTTTTCAGGTGTCCGCCCACGGCAAGGATCGTGGGGGCGGCGATTTTCAGACGGATTGGCAACGGCGCGAATCCGCGAGCGCGGCGCATTACCTGGAATCCGCAAGGGCCGAGGCGGACGATCGAATCGTCGACAGGCCGGACAATGGGTCGATCGTGGGTCAAAATCACATCGGCAATCGAACCTAATCGGCCGATTGCATCTTCAGTGCAAATGGCCATAGGATCTTCGGACAGGTTGCCGCTGGTGCAAACTACAGGCCGGCCGATTGCTTCCATTAGCAAACAGTGCAGGGGCGTGTATGGCAGCATCACGCCCAAGTACGGATTGCCCGGCGCAACGCCCTCAACTATATAAAAAGTCCCTTCTCCCTTTGGGAGAGTGTTAGGGTGAGGGCAGTTCTCACAAGTGTATTTTCTAAGCAAAACAATCGGCGCCCGGTGCGAATCGAGCATTTTTGCCTCTTCTTCGGAGACGTCGCAATCCCGCCGCACTTCATCCAAAGTTGAAATCATCAAGGCAAACGGCCGATCTGGCCGGTGTTTGCGCTCGCGGAGCCGGGCAACCGCATCTGCGCTTGTGGCATCGACCACCAACTGAAAACCGCCCAGTCCTTTTACTGCCAGCACGCAGTTTTCCAACACCATTGCTGCGGCAAGCGTGATCGCTTCTTCGCCCCGGGCGATGTAATTACCCGCACTGTCGATCAATTCCAGGTGCGGCCCGCACTTTGGGCAGGCGATGGGCTGGGCATGAAAACGCCGGTCGGCGGGATTTTCGTACTCCGCGCGGCAATCCGGGCACATCGTAAAACCAGCCATCGACGTCCGCGCCCGATCGTACGGCAATTGCTCGATGATCGACCACCTCGGTCCGCAGTTGGTGCAATTCGTAAACGGATAACGATAGCGCCGTTGGTGCGGATCGCGAATTTCGGCCAGGCACTGGGCGCAAGCGGCCAGGTCGGCCGGAACGCTCGGCCCCGGCGCCGCGTTATCGATGCTGGCGCGGATTTCGAACGTCGCCGGGCTGTCTTTTTCGCAAGGCACTTCACGAATCTCGATCTTATCGATTCGCGCCTGCGGCGGATGTGCATTGCGTAACGATTCCACGAACTCGTCCAAAGCGGCCCGCTGGCCCTGCACTTCCATACGCACGGCGTCGGCTTGGTTAAGCACCCACCCGCAAAGCCCTTTCGCCCTGGCGGAATTATAGACAAATGGCCGAAACCCCACCCCCTGAACCACGCCGTGCACGGAAATCGCCAGGCGGCGTAAAAACGGCTGTTGCTGTATTGAAGAGTTCATATCAAATTGCAAATTGTAAATTGCAAATTTTTAAAATTGAGCAAGAATGAGATATATTTGTTTACACCCAACTTCGATCGTTTCCGTTGTTCAATTTGCAATGGCCAATTTGCAATAAAAATTATGCGCGCAAAATGCACTCTATTCAAACAAGACTCCAAAACGAGTCACCTTCTTTTACCAACTTTTTCCGCCAGCCATGCGGCGGCTTCGGGTATGCCTTGGCCTTTGATGGCGGAGACTGGGAAAACGGGGGCAGCCGGGGCCAGGCGTTTCATGTCGGCGGCGATCCGCGCGGCATTGAAGTTCAGATGCGGCGTCAAGTCGGTCTTGGTGATGAACAAGGCGTCGGAGCCTTGGAAAATCGCCGGATATTTTTGAGCCTTGTCGTCGCCTTCGGGGGTGCTTAAGACGACGATCCGCAGGCGTTCGCCCAGGTCGAAACCGGCAGTGCAGACCAGGTTGCCCACGTTTTCGATCATCAACAGGTCGATATTCGCCAGATCGAGTTCACCCACGGCCGAGGCGACCATGGCGGCGTCGAGATGGCAGGCCCCGTCGGTGTTGATTTGCACCACCGGCACGCCGATAGCCTCCATGCGCTGGGCGTCGATCGATCCGGCGATGTCGCCTTCGATCACTGCCGGATTAAGGTGCCCGCCAAGTTCGGCGAACAGGGCCTCCAAGAGCGTGGTTTTGCCGGAACCGGGCGAGCCCACCACGTTGACGCAGAACACGCCGGCGGCGTCCAATTTTGCCCGATTATCCGCGGCAAGTTGGTCATTAACCTTCAGAATTTTCTTGGCGGCAAGGATTTTCATTATTAGCAGGGTGCATGAAATGCACGGAGTATTTATGTGTTAATTCTTATAGGTGCGTTGCACGCACCCTACGAATCTCTCTACTAACCGCTATCCACTATCTGCTTATCTTCCACGTTGATGCTTTGCAACATTAGATCGCGCCCGCCTTCGATCGTAATCGCATCGCTTGCGCATTTGGGGCATTTGAAGACCAGGTCGTCGATTTCCACCCGGGCGTTACAGGTTTGGCAGCAGCAGGCGGCTTTGACTTCGTGAATGACGATTTCCGCGCCTTCGACCAGCGTGCCGGGCGCAAGCAGTTCAAAAGCGAAGCGGACCGAATCGCAATTAACGCCAGAGAGCCGGCCGATGTTTAATTCAACACCGCGGACTTTGCCGCTTTGGCTCGATCTATGGACCTCGCGCCCAACTTGCTCGATCAATGCATCAACAATTGATAGTTCGTGCATCTCTCTATTATACCACAGCCAGTTGCACGTGGGCGCCTTCCAGGCGGTGGGCAAGGAGTTTGGCGATTTGTGTGATCAAGCGATAGCCCAGCAACGAATCTTTTTCGCATAGTTGGCGGAGTTTAATGGCATCGAACCGGATTAGATCGGTGTTTTTGGCGGCGGTGCCGTTAGCGGTCATTTTGTATGGTTCGATTAGGGCCGACCAACCCAACAGATCGCCTTCGGCCATCGTATCGACGACGCGTAGTTCGCCGTTGCCAAGTAGAAACTCGATGTTGATTTCGCCTTTGACGATGATCAACATATGGCTGGCCGGATCGCCCTCGCTGAAAACCCGGGCGCCGGCTGGTATGGCCTTCTCCTCGGCGATCATGGCGATGTGTTTGAGACCTTCCTCGCTGATGCCGGCAAAATAGGTGTAGCGGCTTAATATTTCAGGGGAAATCATAATTGTTTCTCCATAAAAAAAGAATTACCGAACACTAGCGCGGCTTAGAGCCGCAACCAAGGCCCCCGGTGTGTTCACTGGGGGCTAAATAGTTTTTTTACAATTCCTCGATTGCCCGCATTACCGCCCCGACCGCCAGGGGAATGGCTGCCTCGACGGCGGGCGTGCATTGCTCGCTAAAAGTCAGTATATCTTCGGCCTCGATTCCAACAAGCAGGATATCCTCATTTTTCGGCAAGGCGACGCCCGCCTTCCGGCCGAATTCCAAGGCCGTGGGCAGATTTACGTCATGGGCCGAGGCGCTGCGTTGCGTGGAAATGGAATCGGGCGTAAGACGATGGACAGTGCCGGGCGGGGCGCCGCTTTGGATGGCATCGATGATTATCGCCCGATCAAACCCGATCATGCGCTCCATCAGCCTCAGCCCGCCCCAATAATCTTCCGAAACTTCGATGTCCGAGCGGCTGGCCAGCAATGGCTTGAGCTTTTCCGCCACGCGCAGCCCGACACTGTCGTCGCTTACCAACGGATTGCCAAGTCCAAGCACGAGTATTTTCATGGTTAGTGGATGTAATAGGGTGGCACGGGCATCTTGCCCGTGTTTCTCCCAGCACTGGCAAGATGCCGGTGCCGCGCAAACGCTACACTTATCTGAAAAACTCTCTAAATATTTCCCCGAACCCTACATCTTTTCCACCACTTTGATTCCCAGTAGCTCCAAGCCTTTTTGGATGGTGCGGGCAGTTAGGTCGCACAACAGCAGCCGGCTCTGACGCAAGGGCTCGCTTTCGGCCCGTAGCACGTGACAATGCTCGAAAAAAGTCGAGTAGCGGTTGGCCAACTCGAACAGATATGCCGTAAGCTGGTTGGGGCGATAATCGGCCGCGGTCAGGTCCAGGGCCTCGGCAAAGCGGAGCAGTTCCAGGGCCAATGCCCGTTCCGCTTCTCGTTCCGCCTTTTTTCCCGGCGGCGTGAGGTTTATGGCCGCGTCCGAAACGCGCAATGCCTCGGCATCGAAGTTGCCCTTGGCAAAGATGCTCCGCACCCGGGCGTAGGCATATTGCATGTACGTGGCCGTGTTGCCGTTCATGGCCAGCATCTTGTCGTAGCTGAACACGTAATCGCTGGTGCGGTTCTGGGAAAGATCGGCGTATTTCAAGGCGGCGATGCCCACGCTCTCGGCTATTTCGCTGCGCTTTTGGGGCGAAATTTCCGGGCCGTCGGGTTTGGCGTCGTCGTTGGCCGCCACGATCTCAGCCGCACGGCGCACCGCCTCGTCCAAAAGGCTTTCCAGGCCCACTGTATCGCCGGAGCGGGTTTTAAAGGGTCGCCCGTCTTCGCCCAGCACTGTGCCGAAACTGATGTGCTGAAACTCAACCTTGTCATATCCCCACCGCTTTGCCGCCGCAAAAAGCTGCTGGAAATGCAGGCTCTGCCGATGATCGACGACGTACAAAACGGCGTCCGGTCGCCAGGTTTCCATGCGATAACGGATGGTGGCTAGATCGGTGGTGGCATATAAAAAAGCCCCATCCTGCTTGCGCACGAGCATCGGTGCGTCTTGATCGGGGAAAAATATACAAATGGCCCCGTTGCTCTCCTTGGCCAAACCTTTGGCAAGCAATTCGTCGACCACCGCCGCCAATCGGTCCTCGTAAAAACTCTCGCCCAGCGTATGATCGAAATGCACACCTAGGCGATTGTATACGCGATTGATTTCGTCCTCGCATTTCGGCAGAAATTCCTCCCACGAACGGCGGTTCTCCAGGTCGCCGGCATGAAGTTTGGCGGTTTCATTCAGCACGGCGGCATTGATGTCCGGGCATTCTTGCGAGAGCCGGGCGATTTCCGATCCTACTTTCTCGCCGGAGGCATGTTTTTCTTGATATTCTATTATCTGCAGCACCAGCCGATACAGCCGGGCAAGTTCCTCGACGGGATTTCTTTTGTATTCTTCCGGGTCGAGGAAGTGTTTGTATCCGTATAAAATCATGCCGAATTGCGTGCCCCAATCGCCGACGTGATTGTCGCTTATCACGTTATGGCCCAGGAATCGCAACGTGCGGCACAGGGAGTCGCCGATGACCGTGGAGCGGATGTGGCCCACGTGCATGGGCTTGGCCACGTTGGGGGCAGAAAAGTCAATCACATAAGTCCGCGGGTGTTCGACAGGCTCGAGGCCCAATCTATCAAAGTCCCGCACAATCGTGCTCAGGCGGCGGACGAGCCACTCGTCTTTCAGGCGAAGATTGATAAATCCCGGGCCGGCAATTTCGGGCGGATGGCACATATCGGCCACGTCCAGCCGGCGCATGATATCCGCCGCCACGCTGCGCGGAGGGCGCTTCAGCCGCTTGCCCAAGGGCATGGCCAAATTCGCCTGGTAATCGCCGAATTTCGGGTCCTGACTGGGGCGGACCTGGTCGAGATATTCTTCGGGCGAATCGGTCAAGCCGGTCAATGCGGCGCGAAAACGCGATTTCAATTCGGAAATGATACTCATGCTCGAAAAATTCCAGGAGATAATCCATTATTGGAAATCAGGAATTGGATATTGTAAAGCCCACGGGTTGCAATCCGTGGGCTTAGTCTTATGATACTAGAGTATCCGGCAGGAGGTTATTCATCCTTTGTTTTAAGTCTTTGCTTCCCGCGGTTCGTAAGGTACGCGTTTTGCGCGGCCCCAAAGTTGTTCCAGTGCGTAGTAGGCGCGGGTTTCGGGCTCGAATAAATGCACGACCACGTCGCCGTAGTCCAGCAATATCCAGCGGCTTTCGCCGTATCCTTCAATTCCCAGACGCAAGTCGCCCTCTGCGGCCAACACTCGGTCGATTTCTTCGCTCATGGCATGCAATTGGCGCCGGCTAGTGCCGCTAACGATCACAAAAAAATCGAACAAGGAGGTCAATTCCCGCATGTCCAAGATGACGATGCCATCGCCGCGGTTTTCCTCGGCGGTTCGGGCGGCCAGCAAGGCTCGATCCAGGCTAACGGCGGGTGTTTTTTTGGTTTTAATTTCAGGTCGGGCGCTTCTGTGATTCACGTGGAAACTCGCAGAGATGTTCTTCAATTACATTTCCATATTTTAACTACATATCAATGATATAGTCAGAGTGTGCTCATAGTATTTTCAATCTAATATGCGACCTAATACCCCTTAAGAACTACGTTATGACACGATACAATTGCGCTACTTTGTGACATTTTATAATATCGGCTGTATGTATTCCGATAAAACCATCCTGCCGACAAATAAAAAACCCACGAGGTTCAGCCCGTGGGTTTATTTTCTTCATTAGCCAAATTCGGTGTGCAAAACACAACCTTCAAGTTATGGATGTCCTGTGGCGGGTTGGTTTAGGGAATCGGCAGATTGATTTTGTTGTTGCTTTTCATCGGCGACTCTAAGGGCCGCTTTAGCGAGTTGCATGCCGAGTTGAATCTGCTGCGGGCTGAAATAAGACTCGCCCAAGGTGCCGTTGGCGTGCCGGTAGCGTTTGGCGGCCAATTCTTGCCAGGTCATGTCGTTGTTCAAGAACCAGGCTGCGGCCTGGGCTGCCCGCTGGTCGATTTGCCCGGTGCCCAAGCTGCGGCAAAGTTCCATGACGGCCGGCTTATTTGCGACGCTTTCAAGAGGTTTGATTTCGTAAGGAATGCGCTCGTTGGGCTCGCCTTTGCCATGTTCCAGGCATACAGTTGTCACGTTGAATTTACCGACTTTTTCAGGAGCGACGTTGAACATACCCATCCCGCCGCCCATACCGCCCATGCCGCTCATGCCGCCGCCCATGCTTTGATTTCCCCCGCCAGTAGTGGAAGTGCCGCCGGTTCTGGTTCCGCCGCCGCCGCCGGCCGCACGTTGTGCCAGTACAGGTACGCCGGCGAAAGTCTCGGGCAATTTCACAGTTAAAGGCTTATCGGTTTTATTTTCGATTAGAATGTGGCATTGGGTGGAATCCTTGGGGATCAGTTTGACGGCGATTTGCCCTTTTTCCATCGCGCTGAACATCTCCACCGTTTCTTGACTCGCATCGCTTCCGCCTGAATTGGGCGTGCGGCCCTCGGCGGCAATAAGCAAGGCTGGAATCAACATCGCGGCAATTGCCAAACAGAGCAATGTTAATCGCCGGTTGTACTTATACTGATTCATATACGGAATTCTCCAGATATATTTGGACTACCTGCCGGTTACTGTGCAGTGACTAGTACGCCGCTTCCTTATATCCTAATTAGTTTGGTCGAGAAAGCCAAGTAAAAAAGTCAAACCAGGGGTATTCCGGAAACCAGGCGAATAACTCTTGAGACGGGGTGGCGGAAAAAGGCCCGGATCCGGATATCTCTTTAAATTCAGCCGAAAAAGGGCATTTGGAGCATACTCGTTGCTGATTTCATTTGGAAATAAGCGGAAAAAGTACCGTTTGCAAGTTGATTTAGCCATAATTATTATCCCCCCCAATATTATTATTGTTGACACATAAGCAACAAATTCTGTAGACTTCTCGGTTTATTAATGTTGCGATTCTATTTTGCTGATATAAGCAATCCTTTTTTTCCATAGGAGTACACGAAGCATGGTCAAGCACGTTAATTTGGGCCGCAAGCCGGCCAGTCGGACGTCACACAGAATGCGCGTCTTGTGGTTATTGATTTTGTCGATGGGCATTCTTTCGGCGGCGGGTTGGTTGTCCGCCCAGCCCGAGGCGGCGGCGCCAGGAGCAGCGGCCTCGGGGGAGGCGGAAGGTCAAAATGCCGGTTCCTTGATAACTCTTTGGGAACCGCTGGTCAGTGGCAAGTACATGACGTATGAGAAGATAGCATTGGTATCCAACGTTTTCATTGCCCTGGCGGGTTTGCTATATGCCGGGCTGTTGGTCAAGGAAGTGTATGGCGCTCCGAAAGGCACCCCGCGGATGCAAGAAATTGCACAAGCCGTGCGCGAAGGCGCCAACGCTTATCTCTACCGGCAATTCCGCGTAGTCGGCGTGCTGATCATACTGATTACAATCGCGTTGTTCTATGGCGCAAAGCAATCGCTCTTACCGGCGGAGATTTGTTGGGGCCGGGCAACTGCATTTCTCGTCGGCTCGATCTTTTCCGCCACTGTCGGTTTTGTCGGCATGAGACTGGCTACCGTGGGCAATCTACGCGTGGCCACCGCCGCCAAAGACAGTTTCGGCAAGGCCCTGCAATTAGGCTACCGCACAGGCACGATCACCGGCATGTTGACCGACGGCCTGGGACTATTGGGCGGTTCGATTATCTTCCTAATCTATGGCGAACACGCATACGAAGCCCTGTTGGGATTCGGTTTCGGCGGCACGCTTCTGGCCTTGTTCATGCGTGTCGGCGGCGGTATTTACACCAAGGCCGCCGACGTGGGCGCGGACCTGGTGGGCAAACTCGAAGCCGGCATTCCCGAAGACGATCCCCGCAACGCCGCCACCATCGCCGATAACGTGGGCGACAACGTCGGCGACTGCGCAGGTATGGCAGCCGATATATTCGAAAGTTACGAAGTCACCATCGTGGCGGCCATGATCCTGGGCATCGCCAGTTTCGGGCACAAGGGCGTGATTTTCCCCTTGCTGGTTCGCGCAATCGGCGTTATCGCCAGCATCATCAGCACCTACTGTGTGCGGGCCGGCGACAAGGGCGACGTGGCCCAGGCCATGAAGAGCGTCAACAAAGGTTTTATTATCGGCTCCACCATAAGCGTGATCGGCTTCATCGTGCTGGGCTTCTTCTACATGAGGTTCGATGAAACTTATCCCAACTGGGCTCAGATCGCACCGTACATGAAAGATTTGCCGTACTGGGTCACACTCGGACAAGCGGGCCTTGACATGCGACCTGCTTGGACGTGTCTGGTTGGTATTGTCCTGGCCGTTTGCTTGAATAAATGCACGGAATATTATACCGGCACCGAGTACAAGCCCGTAAAGGGTCTGGCTAAGTCGTGCGAAACCGGCCACGCCACGAATATCATCCAAGGCTTGGCCGTCGGTTATGAGAGTTCGGTGGCAGCAGTGATGATTATCGCCGCCGCCATCATGGCCAGCATACTAATATACGCCGGCACAAATCCGACGTTCGTCGCCTTCGGCGTGGCCATGTGCGGCATCGGCATGTTGACCCTAACCGGCAACACCATCTCGATGGATGTATTTGGACCCGTGGCCGACAACGCCAACGGCATCGGCGAGATGGGATACGATGAAAAAGAAATGGGGCCGGCCAAGTACAAGGAAGCCCGCCAAATACTGGCCGACCTCGACGCGGTGGGAAACACCACGAAGGCCATCACCAAGGGCATCGCCATCGGTTCGGCCGTTATCGCCGCGGTCTCGCTGTTTAATAGCTTTATTGTATCGGTGGGATCGGGCGGCGGCGGGGAAAACGAACACATTTCCCGCCCGGTCTATGATGCCGTGGCCGCGATGCTCACTATTTCCGATCCGGAGCTGTTCATCGGCATGCTGATCGGGGCGGCAGTGCCGTTTTTATTCAGTTCGATGACCATCCGCGCGGTAGGCCGGGCGGCGTTCTTGATCGTCAAGGAATGCCGCATCCAGTTCCGCGATAAGGAAATCTGGGCCGGCACCAAGAAGCCGGACTATGGGCGCGTGGTCGATATCTGCACCGGATCCGCTCAGAAAGAATTGATCGGTCCGGGATTGTTGGCCTTGTTCGTGCCGATGCTCGTCGGTTTCGGACTTGGCCCGATCGCCCTTGCCGGATTCCTCGGCGGCATGATTGTCTCCGGCCAGTTGCTGGCCGTATTCATGGCCAACGCCGGCGGCGCTTGGGATAACGCCAAAAAAACCATCGAGGATGAACCTAAAACCGAAACCACCGGCAAAGGCAGCGAAAAACACAAGGCCGCCATTACCGGCGACACCGTGGGCGATCCGTTGAAGGATACCGCCGGCCCGGCCATTAACCCGCTGATCAAAGTGATGAACATGGTCAGCCTGTTGATCATCGGCCTGATTCTGCCTTATCACCTGAATGTGGTCGATAAGCTCAAGGCTCAGGGCGTTGACGTGACCTTTAAGCCGCACGATAAATTGTTCTGGATCGTGATTGCAGTCGGCGCACTCGGCCTCATTTGGGCCGTCTGGCAATCCAAACGCACCGGACCTAATGTGGAAGTATAATAATCCCCTTCTGATTTTTGATCGCGATATAATAATTGTTGGGGCGGCAGTTGAACTGCCGCCCCAACTTTTTTTGTTAAGCCGCAATCATTGGTCGCGCCAGAATAGCCGGAACTCGTATTGTAGCAGGCACACTCCGTGTGCCGTTTCATGACGGATGTATATTCCCGATTGATTTCTTCTAACGAGATGATTCAAGTAGTGGAATAAAACCCATCCACAAATGGCACACGGAGTGTGCCTACTACTTTTTTTAAACAACGTTTATTCATGAAGACACAAACATTGATCGCATCCTCCAAATGAATAAACCCAACGCGGCAATGCCCAGAAGAACGATGGCACTTGGTTCGGGCACGGCTGTCGCATTAAAATTGCCGGCCAACGGCCCGCCGCTAATGGGCCTGATGACGATCACGGCCCCGGCGTCGATGGTCAATGTATCAACCATAATCGAATCGGCGATAAGCGTGGCGGAATTCGTGCCGTCGCCAACTCCGAGATGGCCATCGCCGCTGACGGCATGCAAGTTCGACACGGCCCCATTTAGTTGCAACAGACCCTCTTGAATGGTCGTATCTCCGCTATAGGCCGTGTTGTTGGTAAGCGTCCAAACGCCAGCGCCTTGTTTTGTTAGAGCCAAACTTCCGCCGCTTGTACCATCGCCGACCGTGCCGCTGATAACCCCGTTGCCCGCTCCGCCTAATACGAGATTTTGCACGCCGCCGAGGGCATCACTTTTGATGTCGCCGGCGATATTCAATCTCTGGCCCGATCCAACACTATCGTTGACAAGAAAGCCGTTGCCGGCCAGAGCCAGTTTACAGTTGAACGTCTGGCTGGTTGTAACGGCGCCGGTAACGGTTATCGATCCGCCGGCATCGAGCATGAGCGTATTGTTATTCAGTGTAAAAGCTCCGGCCGAAGCGCCGTCAATAGTGATATTTGCGACATATTGATTGCCGTCCAAGTCGATATTCGTATTCGCGTTGTTGTTAAGAATAATATTTTGTCCCGAGCCGGGCTTTTCGCCTGAACTCCAGTTGGCCGCATTGCTCCATTTGTTGTTTGCAGCGCCCGTCCATAAAGGTTTTGGACCGGTGGCCAGATTATCCATTAAAAAATAGGTGGGCGTCAGAATTCCATTCTCGTTATAATCCGAGGATTCCATATCGAATTCCAGCGATTTAACGGAGCCGCCAAAACTTGAAAGATCGACCCAAGTCCATTGGTTGACGATATATTTGTCTTTTCTCGGATCGTCGGTTCGATCGTTGGGATCTCGAAAATCGGCGAGATAAAAAGGCACGGGATCGCCGATTACATTGCCGCTGGAATCTTTGCCGATGATGATGAGTCTCAGATAGTCCTGGCCCGCGGCGGTGAATTTTTTCGCCGCGAAAGAACCCATCCCCGGCGGATCGCCTTCCAGCATTGAATAATACTCGTAATTATTACTGGAAAAAAACGCGCCTTGAATCGAAGTTGGATTTGGAAGCGTTATAGCCGTGCTGCTCGTATCGCCAAATGTGTAACAAACGCCGTAGGCGCCCGAACCCGCCGAGCCGCCCGCATCGCTGCCCGAGACCACGTAATATTGGCTGGTCCAGCCGGTTGGCACGGGATGGGGATTGCCGTTGCTGCCGTCGCCGGGATTATAATCGCCGGGCATGTAATCAGCCGGATTGTAAGTCATATTGGAATACGCCCAGCCCGACCAATAACCGCCCGCATCGCAGTTGTTATGAAAATCCACACCGCCGCTGGTGAATTTTCCGGATGTATAAGTGTACGGCCAGGGCGATGTTTGATTCACAATTGTTCCGTTTGGATCCGGTCCGTGCCACTGGCTTTCCGGATCCAGTGCAAGATCCTCAAAATCGACCGTAATAGCTTCGGCATTCGCCAAAAAAATCGCCATGCCGACCAAAAATGATATAATGAATATCCGCCATGAAAAACAATGCAATCTCATAAAATACATCTCCTCTGAATAAACGGTTAAATCATAAGTGTCGCTTATATTCTTAAAATTCACCCAACGGTTCCCCTCCCGCTCTGGTGCAAATAGCCGAGAGAGTGTTCATGTCCATGCCTTGGCTGAGGAATCGTGCATTGCCGTCGGCCATGAGTCCGTTCACGCCGTATGGATGCTTACTGTGCAAGTCGTTTTCATTCGCCGTGTTGATGGGAGCCGAAACATCAAAAACATTCCCTCCGAAGATCCACTGCATATCCAAAGACTCTGAATCTTCAGAAACTATCAGCGTGTGGGACGTTCCGTCCTTAACGTCGAGAATGCGAACGTATTGGCTGTATAACATTATGCCCTGTGGGCGATTTTGCGGATCCGGGTTCGGCAGAATTCGCTGCCCGTATATTCCGCCGTAATCGCAAGCCGCGAATCTATCAATCAAATACGAATTCCGCGAATGACTGGGACATAAATACAAGGGCACGATCTCGGCCGCTGCAGAGGCGTTTTCCGGGCTATCGTATGCCTTGCTGAAATCGATCCGCCTGGCCAGCGACTGCAATTCGACGTAAGGCAGTATGTAAGCCGACCAGGCCAGTTGCCGGCCGTTCGGATAAAGAGGTTTGTTGGTGCCCGGAATCTTGAGGACTTTCATTTCCACGCCGCCTAATGGAAACCGCTTGTACACGTCGTGAAAAGCGAGCAGGCCCAGGCCGATGTGGTGCAAATTGTTGAGGCAGGTCATCCTCCGGGCCGATTCCCGCGAGGATTGAACCGCCGGCAATAACAAGCCGGCCAGCAATCCGATGACGGCAATCACCACCAGCAATTCGACCAGCGAAAAGCCCAAAGCATGAGCAAACCCGATACGGCTGCGCTGCATGGAAACACCAACATCGTTTAACACGCGGTCCTCTGTCCCTCGAAGAGGTCCGCGGGTGCCACTGCTCGTTTAAAAGCAGTGCTTAACCTCACGGGTGCCACTGCTTGCTTGCAAGCAATGCTTCACCCATTACCCGCGTTGGTAGGTCTTCTGACTCCCGAGCCTGAGTCCGGCCTGGCCTTCTCATCCTGCCTGATTGCAGCCCGCACGCGGAAAGTGCGGGATTGCGGCACACGGCGTGTGCCGCCTACTTATTACGGCAGGACAATGGCCAAATAGATAAGGCCGTCCTTCTTACGCTCGGTCACAGCGGCGGGGCCGTCCCGGTTTTGCACCGGAGTTCCCTGTTTGTCGGCGCTTCCAGCGGAAGCAAACCGACCACCAACGCACCGATGGAACGAATGTAACTATATTACTGTAGCAAGGCGTTTTTATTTGTAAAGGGGGTTATGAAAAAAATATTGCAGGAATAGAAAGTTCGGATTATTGCAAATTGAAAAATGCAAATTGCAAATTGCAAATTGAACAAGCATAACCACTTGCGCGATTCGTTACTTTACTCCGTACTCCGTACTTTGCTCTAAAAA
>JBEKZY010000065.1:0-19080 GCA_049509395.1 Thermoguttaceae bacterium
TAGTGCTAACCGCTCTTTGTATAATATTTCCAATCGTCGGCGGCATCAAAGCCAAAAACGGCGAACTCTGGAAATATCCTTTGTCGATTCAGTTTTTTAAATAAAATCTGATCGGTGAATAGACTCCAGCTTACTTCAATTCGATGTATCTGTGGTATCATTACTTTCTTCTTGGTCAAGTTCCAAGAAGGCCATTTCTGCAATAGCATCGAGTTGTTCGTCGGTTAATGGCGGAATATCATCAATAGCCATATCCCGGTTCCTTGTTAGTAAGCATTAATGATAGATTAAAGGATACTTTTCTGGATGTTGAAGGATTTCCAATTCTAGATCCACATCCAAATCAGGCCAATGCAGGTGTGATCCATGGGATATTCTAATATTTTGAATCTCGGAGACTTTTGCATCTTTAAACCAGGGATATTCTTTGTATGGTAAAAAGTATTCCTGTTCGTTTACAAATATCCAAATGCCATTTTTGGAAATATCTTGAACTTCAACGTGAGAAGTGTTTTTTCTGGAAACGGATGATTTCATCTTGATGTCCCTTGATTAGTCGGCCCGCTTATCTCGGGGCAATAAATCAATCGATTATAGGCCCAGCCACGCACGAACTGAGTCTTCCACCAGTCGAATATCGTTTTGTGGCATATCGCCCAATTTCCTTAAAAGCTTGGTTACTGGGATAGAGGTCAAATTCTGTGTAACAAAGACGCCAGGACGTAAGAATTTGAGATCTAGTCTCACTTCAAAATCAGAATTACGGCTTTTGGTTGAATGCGGGACTACCGTAACAAGTGCGCGATCGTTGTCGCCATACAAAACACTGAGAATGAGACAGGGACGTACCTTGGCGACCATTCCTAAATCAACCAACCAAACTTCGCCTCGTTTAGGATTAGGCATCCTTGCTCTCTTCTTTGTCCATTTCTAAAAAAAGTTCATCGGCTATAGCGGTAAGTTGATCATCAGACAAGGGTGGCATATCAAGAGCCACGCTACGGCGTATGATCTCCGCAGCCACTTCTATCTTATCTGGTTCTTGCAACGAGTCGAAAGACCGAATAAGGTTTTGGGCTTCTGTTGTCATATTATCGGTTCCCGCTCTAGTTTTTTTGTGTGCTCGATGAAATTTTAACAACTTTCGTGAGGCCAATACTAATTATACTTTAAATGGCACAGAATTTCAACCCTACGTCTTCGCCCGTTTCAGCATCTCCTCCAAATGCACTGTGATGCAATCGGCCAGGGCGTCGGGATTGTAGCCGCCTTCCAGCACGCTAATTACCCGGCCGTTGGCATACGCGGCGGCAACGTCGAGCACGGCGTTTGTAAGCGGGATGAAATCCTCGGTTTCCAGGCCCAGGTTGCCGATCGGATCCGCGCTATGAGTGTCGAAACCGGCGCTTATGAGCACCAGATCGGGCTTGATTTGGGCGGCGAACCGATCGAGGTTGTCGCAGAAGCGGGTCAAATAATCTTTTCGCGACGTGCCGTATTGGACCGGCAAATTCAACGTCGTGCCCAGCCCCGCACCCCCGCCGGTCTCGTCCTCGTCGCCCGTGCCCGGATAAAAAGGCCAGCGGTGGATGGAAAGAAAACCCACCTGCGGGTCTTCCCAAAAAGTCGCCTGCGTTCCGTTGCCGTGGTGAACGTCCCAATCGACGATCAATACCCGGCCCAGTCCCAAGCTGTCCACGGCCGCTCGTGCGGCAACGGCTATATTGTTGAATATGCAAAAGCCCATGGCGTGGCCGGGCATGGCGTGATGGCCGGGCGGACGCAGCAAACACATTGCCTGCGAGTCCTCGCCGCGGACGATCCGTTCCGCGGCGTCGCAAACGCAGCCCGCGGCCAACAGGGCCACCTCGAAACTGGCCGGACTGACAATGGTATCGGATTCGATATGGCCCCCGCCCGACTTGGCATATGCCCGAATCTCGTCGATATATCCGGGCGAATGAACCCTGGCCAGACGCTGCCGCGAAACCGGTTTGAATGCGGGCCGTTTGAATTTGGCCAACAGTCCGGCCTTTTCCAATCGATCCGGAATCGATCGGATGCGATCGGCACACTCCGGATGATGGCCCGTCTCATGGTCCAAAAAGCAGCGGGCAGAATATAGTAAAGTCATTATCTCATTGTCGATCTTAATATTAGTTCTGACAACGTTATACAAGCTCAAATTGGTCGAAATGCGGGTGCCCCCAGCCGGCTTCACCCGGAATAGCTGATTTTCCCCTTTTACCCAGCCCAACTTGACAGAACTCCTTGATCGTTGGTAGCCTATATAGGACCTCTATATTCTCATACTGATTGGCAATAACACCCCGAATACTCAATATGGGTTCAAAGCACCCCCCTTTTCCGCACAGCCATCATGTACGCCGGGCTGTTTTTCTATCAGCAATACTTCTTTTGGGCGGAGTAATGTCCAGCCGCATTTTCGCCCAAGGCGGCAATGCGGACGAAAATCCGGCCGGGGCGGGAGTTGCCGCGGGTATTTATGGAGAAGATCACGTCGATCAAAACCAACAAAATAAAATAAGAGATATCGGCCCAACGCTCAACTCGGGCAAGTTTGCCGACAACCAGCAGAAAACCGATTTTGATACTTACTATAACACTTATGCCCTTCCTCGTTGGACCCAGCTAAACACCCTTAACAAACTGAGGGACTATCACAAGGAACTTTTTAGTAATCTCTCTCGAGCCAAAAGCGGCGAGGTGCACGATTACCTTAATAAATTGGTTCTGGATTACATGGGCAAGATCGCTAAAAGCGAAAAGTATCACCCATCTGTTCGTATTAATGCCATGCTGACAATCGGCGATTTAAATTCCGTCGATAGCATTCAGGCTGCTCAGAATATTCCATTGGCTGATGCCATGCCGGTTCTTTTGGAAACGGTAAACGATGCCAAGCAGATCGTGCCCGTCAAGATCGCGGCGCTTGTCGGCGTCAATCGCCACGTAACGATGGGAGTGAACGATCCGCAAGTTCAACCAGTTTTTAGCGCAATGCTGAAACTCGTCACCGGCGCCAACGCGGCCGATCTCGGTCAGGCATGGATGTGCAAGCAGGCCGTCGACATTCTTGGTCTGTTGGGAAATTTAGGTACGAACAATCAGGTGCCCAAATTGCTATCCGCTTATGCAGGCGACGCGAAGGCGCCATTTTTTCTCCGCCTATCCGCCGCCGATGCCCTGGGAAAATTGAAATACGACGGAGCGAGCGGTTTAGACCCGGTCGCCCTGGCAAAATCCCTGGCGCAATTGATGCTGGATGCCTGCGATGTGGAACTCAAGACTAAAGGAACGCCGGCGGCTGATCGCCAGAAACGCATGAAAGCCCGCCTGGCATCGGCGATGTTTGGTTTAACCGGCGATGGAACGACGTTTAATGGAAGGACCTTTAAAGGGATTACGCCGCTTGCCAAAGATCAGGCCCAACTTAACAACCTCAAGGCCATTTTCGACGGTCTGCTTAAAACTCTGGATAAAGATATCAGCAAAATGAGTGACGACGAAAAGCAAAAATACAATGAAGAATTGAAAAAAGCCGTGGAAGATTGCCAGACTAAATTGAAAGACTGGCTGGCAAAGTAACCTGTTCTTATCCTGCAAAATCAGGCAAAAGGATTTGCCTATCGTGCCGCTACAATTCAAGCGATTTGCCGAATGTGCGATTTTGATGTTGGTCCTGCCGGCGGTCCTGGGGATCGCGGGCTGCCGCGATTTTGCCGGCGCGACTTTGCACGATTCAGCCCTTGCAGCGGTCGATGCCAAGGCGGGAAGCAAAAATGCCGCATCTTCCCAGGCGCCCGCTGAATCGGGCGCATCAACCTTGTCCGCAGGCGATCGCGCGGTATTGGCCCGTATCGCCGATAAAGATCCCAAAGGCCGCACACGCAGCGTATGGATCCGGACCGTGGATTCCGGGGCCGAATTCCACTGGCATTATCCGAAACTGGAGGACATACTTGCCCGGCCATCTAACCGGCAGCCTGATTTTCGCGCCTTATTGAGCGACGCCGATCCGATCGTGGCCGTAAATTCAGCTTTAGTCTTGGCCCGGGCAGGCGATGGCGCAGGTCGGGAACGGTTGATCGACGCCGTGCGATCGCCGGAACTCCCCCTGCCCGCTCGATGCGCGGCGGTCGAGGCATTGGCCAATCTGAAAGAATCCCAGGCGGTCGATTCGCTGAAAGACCTGCTCGACCAATACGGCCGGTTTGGAAAAGAGGTAAAAGCCCCGTATATTTCAGAATTGCACGCCGAGTTGATCCGGGGATCGGCGCGGCATGTGGACCCGGCCGGTAATTCGGCCTTCATCGAGGCCCTGCGAAGTCCGGCCGCGGACGTAAGGCTGGAGGCCTTGAAGGCCTACGCGGCATCGCCGGAAAAAACCTTGCCCATCGAAGCCGTCGATCTGCGGACCGACGGCGACTGGCGCATTCGAGCCGCCGCCTTGGAGGCCATCGCCTCGCGCCGGCATCCGCAAGCCGCCGATTATCTTTCCTCGGGTCTTACAGACGGCGACGCGCGGGTTCGTCAATCCGCCATTGCAAGCCTGGGTATCTTGGGCACTACCGAAGCCTTGGCAACACTGCAAAAAATGCTGAAAGATCCCAACGATGCGGTCCGTGCCCAAGCGGTTTCCGCTCTGGCCGCAGCCAAGGTTGAGGGGCCGGTCATCGATGCCGCCGCCGACCAGTCCTGGCGCGTGCGCCGCAAAGCGGCCGATGCCCTGGCCTTGTTTCCCGATCAAAAGGCGGAGTCCGCCGCCCAGCGCCTGTTGGACGACGGCAGTTCCGAGGTGCAATTGGCGGCAGTCCGTGCGATCGAGGCGTGGCCGCTGGAGCGATCCGGACCGATACTGCTTGCGGCCATGTCCAAGCCGGCCTTTATCACCCGCAAAACGGCCGCCGAGGAATTGATCGTCAAATGGCCGGCAGCCAAGGAATTTCCCCTCGAAGGCCCGCCGGAACGCAGGGCCGAAGTGCTGAACAAATTAAATCAAGCCTTCCGCGGCCAATTCAGCACGGCCCTGGGGGACTGTCCCGATTTTCGCGGGCACCGTGCCGAAGGCATGGTCGGCGAAAATGGGACTGTCCCCTTTGGTCTCCCCCTTAAAAAAGCCTCGCCCGAGCAGGTTGCCGAGGTGGAACGATTGCTTCGCGAAATGAATCTAAAAGCCCTGGCCGATTACGGTCCCGCCTTGGTCGATGCCCTGGAGCAGTTGCACTTCGATCGCAAACAGCTTCTGCCCGAGGAAATCTATCGCGATGTGCTGTCGAAATACGGCCACGTTTATGCCGCCTTGGATCAATTGGCGTCGGCCGATTTAGCCGAGCGCCGCCGCGCCGCCGAGGAGTTGGCGGAACTATCGGGCAAACAACCGCCGGGCCGGCTGGCAATCGCGCGATTGTCGCAACTCGTCGCCAAGGAGCAGGACGCATTGGTCTGGCAGAGCGCGATGCAGGCCATATCCGACGACCCTTCGCAACCGGCCATCGACCTGGCTTACACGGCCATAGGGAATGTTTCGGCCGAGGTCCGGCGCCGGGCGTGCGAGCATCTGGCCGCACACCCCGATCCGGCGCACGTGCCCGTATTAATTCCCGCGTTGGAAGACAAAGATCACGCCGTAATTTGCGCCGCGGCCCGGGCATTGGCGGCAACTGGAAATATGAGCGACACAAAGCCGCTGCGCAACCTGTTGGGCTCGATGAACGAAGACATCCAACTGGAAGCCGCCTTAGCCTTGACGCGCTTAGGCGATCAGTCGGGCAAGCCGGCCCTGGAACGCCTGGCCTACAGCCGCGATCCGGCAGTCCGGGCAAGAACCGCCCAGGCCATGGGCGATTTCCCCGACACGGCTTTCACCGCAACCTTGATTCACCTGCTGAACGACACCCAAACTGTCGCCCGGGCGGCGCTTAGCAGCCTGCCCAAGGTCGTGGGCGAAGACGTGGCCCAAACCCCCGGCCAGGCCCCGGCGACCAGCACCGAACAAATCCTCCGCTGGAAACACTGGCACGAGCGGCAATCGGCACAATGAGTCCCCTCTCCCTTTGGGAGAGGGTTAGGGTGAGGGCCGGCGAAGCGGCAAAAATTGCAAATTGAAAATTGCAAAATGCAAAATGCAAATTGAACAAATCGGTAAGGTTTTAGCCGTTTGCTGGCTGCCATGCCCACGCTTGCGTGGGCATGCCGAGTCGGCTAAATTATTGGTATCACCTACTCGGGATTCATGAAAATGCCTGAATCAATGACACCCGACGATTCAACCGAACATGCAAATATAAGCGGCGGCGACCGACCGCTTCGCTGGCGCTTACAATTTTCGCTTAGTACGCTGCTTCTATTCTTTTTATTCGTCGCACTAATACTAACGAGCGTTCTCATGTATTGGCGAATGTCAAAGGCTGAGAAGGAGTTGAAAGCTGTTCGCAAAGGGGCAGGTTACATGGTGATCGACGATGAAAAGATTTTTCAAGCGGTTGCAATCGAAACGTATGAGCATATGACGTGGCGATGGCGAATATACTTGCCCAAAGGACACAAATATTCTTGGAAAGTGGCGTATGGTAATGTGCCGGCTGAAGGTATATCAAGTCAGTCTGCACATGATAGCATCGGTGAGACAGGTGAGACAATACTCAATGTTGCGCTAAGACAAAATAAAGACAATAATTGGTCCCTTTACTTAACATTTCGGCCAAATAATTATGGGGAGGACGGATCTTCTTACGCAGAGAGTACGTCTTCGGTTCCTATTCCTGATTCCGTTATGAAAGAGATGCTACAGAAACCAATTGGCTTTGAATATATCTACATTGGAATAAATGGCGCTGAAACGCGAAAGCTTGATGGACCAATTGTATTACTAAGGTATCGTATTGGTCAAAAGATGTTAGGTGGCGGGTGGACCGGATCAAAAAATCCCATGCCTGGAATATTAGTATGGCTGGAAACGGAACCATAGTAGTTTTACTTATAGCAGACAATACAGGCATGTCCACGCAAGCGTGGACATGGCACCCAATTTTCTTAATGCCCTCACCCTAGCCCTCTCCCAAAGGGAGAGGGGACTTGTTATGTAATCACCAAGGACTTTCAACCATGTTTTCCTTCGATAACTTGCCGAATATGACTACGCTAAATGCCCGGGCGTTGGAAAATGTGCGGGCGATGGTGGCTTGGAAACGGCAAGACGCCGGTTTGGCCGGCAAATCGGCCGACGCGCGGCCGATTCGGTCGGTGGGAATTATCGGGGCCGGGACTATGGGCGCCGAGATCGCTGCGACGCACATCAAACGCAATCTGCCGGTCACTATCTTCGACAACAATCCGGCCGCATTGGCCATGATTGCCCAGCGCACCTCGGTCGAACTTGCCGCGGGCGGCGAGAGCGGAGACGCCCGCACATCGGTCGACCGGCTGCTCTGTCCCACGGCCGAACTGGCCGAAGTCGCAAAATGCGATCTGATAATAGAATCCATTCTTGAATCGCTGCCTGCCAAGCGGGAGCTATTCGGCCGTTTGCATGAATTACTCGCCTCCGAGACAATTGTGACTTCAAACACCTCGACGATTCCCATAGGAAAACTGGCCGAGAGCATGCCTTCGCCCGAGCGGTTTTGCGGACTGCATTTTTGTCATCCGGTCCGCGAGCGCCCGCTTGTGGAAATCGTCCGCGGGGCGAAAACGGGCGACGAAACCATTGCCACACTGGCCGCTCATGCCAAAGCCATCGACAAGTTGCCAGTCGTCGTGGCCGATAGTCCCGGGTTTTTGGTCAACCGATTGCTTTTGCCGTATCTGGCCGAGGCCCTGGAATTGCTCATGGAAGGGGCTTCGATCGAGATGATCGAAAACGCCGCGCTCGAGTTCGGCATGGCCAAGGGGCCGTTCCGCCTGATGGATGAAATCGGCTTGGATACCATTCTCCAATCCGGCTGGTGCATGGCGGCGGTCTTTCCCGACCGGATACCCATTTCGCCGCTTTTGGTCGCGCTGATCAAGTTGGGAAGGTTGGGACAAAAGTCGGGGGCGGGATTTTTCTCATACGCCGATCCGTCCTCGTCGGCGAAACCCGCCAAGCCCGATCCGGCTACCATAGAAATCGTCGCCCGCTGGGTAAAAACTTCCCATCAACACTCGGCCGAAAACATCATTCTCAGATTGCTCTTGCCCATGATTTTAGAGGCCGCGCGGATTCTGGAAGAAAGCAGCGCGTGGCACGGGCATCCTGCCCGTGAAGAATGCGAGCACTGGCAAGATGCCAGTGGCACACTGCGCGATCCGCGGGACATCGACTTGGCTGTTATCTTCGGGCTGGGTTTTCCGGCCCGGCGCGGCGGTCTGCTGTGGTGGGCCGATACGATCAAACCGGCGGCGCTGCTGGAAATGCTTCGCCCGCTGGAGCGGATCGGCCCTCGCTGGCAACCTACCCGGCTGCTCACGGAACTGGCCGCCCAAGGCCGACGGTTTTATTAACCTTGACTATTGGGCGGCACAGGCATCTTGCCCGTGTGGACTTCAGCACTGGCAAGATGCCAGTGCCACTCGATTAACTTTTCACCTTGACTACGCCCGCCAAAACCGGACAATAATCTTTTTCCGACCAATTTCTCCTTCCAGAGGGGATCCCATCGTGGCCAAATTCGCCGTAATTCTACCTGCCGCCGGGCACAGCAGCCGATTCAAGGATAAAAACTACAAAAAACCCTTCATGCCCATGGCCAACAAGGCCGTGTGGCTGCATTCGGCCGAGCGATTTTTGGGGCGGGACGACGTAGTGCAAACCATTTTGGTAATTTCTCCGGAAGATCGAGAGGATTTTATCTCCAAGTTCGGCGCAAATATCGCCATTCTCGGCATCGACGTAGTCGACGGCGGCAAGGAGCGGGCCGATTCGGTCCAGGCCGCCCTGGCCCGGGTCAAACCCCAGGCCGGTTTCGTCTGCATTCACGATGCCGCCCGGCCCTGCATCTGCAATGAGTGGATCGATCAGATTTTTTCCGCCGCCGAACATAGCGGCGCGGCCATATTCGCCATCCCAGTGGCCGGAACGCTGAAACGCGTGGGGGCCAATCACGAGATCGAAGAGACCGTCGCCCGCGCCGGGTTTTGGGAGGCGCAAACCCCGCAAGTATTCCGCCGCGAGTTGATCCTCGAGGCTTACGCCAAGCGGCAAGGGCTGCAAGCCACCGACGACGCGCAATTGGTCGAACGGATCGGGCACAAAGTAACAGTAGTGCCTGGCTCGCCGGTCAATCTGAAAATCACCACGCGCGAAGATTTGCGTTTAGCCGAGCAAGCCTTGCGGGCATTGCCCAAACCAAAAATCCTCGGCTGCATGAACCCCTTTGCCGACGACGATAAATGGCGGTGAAACTTTTTTTTATTTACCATGATCCACTAACCCCCATCCACCATTCATGTCCGACATTTTTAAAGAATTATCTTGGCGCGGTTTGGTCAATCAAACTACAGACGATATTAATCTCCAGCGGTTTTTGCAGGAGAAGTCGCGGACGGTTTATGCCGGTTTCGATCCCACGGCCGACAGTTTGCATGTGGGCCACTTGATGGCTCTCATGATTTTGCGGCGATTTCAGCAGGCCGGGCACAAGCCCATCGCGCTGGTGGGCGGGGCCACGGGCATGATCGGCGATCCCAGCGGCAAAAGCGAGGAGCGAAACCTGCTCTCGCTCGAAACGCTTCGGGCAAATATCGCCGGCATGGAGGCGCAACTCCGGCGGTTCCTGGATTTCGATTGCGGAACGAATTCGGCCGTGCTCGTGAATAATTACGATTGGATGGCAATATTCGGTTTTCTGGAATTCCTTCGCGACATCGGCAAGCATTTTCCCGTTAATGTCATGCTCACTAAAGAATCGGTACGCGCCCGGCTGGAAAGGACCGACGCCGGATTGAGTTACACCGAGTTCAGCTACATGTTGTTGCAGGCCTACGATTTCGTATATCTTTTCGACAATTTCGGCTGCGAGTTGCAGGCGGGCGGGAGCGACCAGTGGGGAAATATCACCGCCGGCATCGATCTGGCCCGGCGCTTGCGCGGCGTGCAACTATATGGCATGACTTGCCCGCTTCTGACTAAAAGCGACGGCACGAAGATGGGCAAGACCGAGTCGGGAGCCCTGTGGCTGGCGGCCGACAAAACCAGCCCCTACCAGTTCTATCAATACTGGATCAACCTGGACGACGCCGATGTGGGCAAATGCCTGCAATTCTTCACCGATTTGGATCAGCCTGAAATCGAATTGATTTTGAACGAGCATCAGGCCAATCCGGGCCTGCGTGCGGCCCAGCGGCGATTGGCGGCGGAACTTACCCGCCTGGTCCACGGGCCCGAAGGCTTGGAAATAGCACAACGTGCCACCGATGTGTTCTTCGGCGCGGAAATCAGTCAGCTTAGCGACGCCCAATTGGCCGGGATTTTCGCCGACGTGCCCAGCAAGGAACTTCCCCGCGCTCGGCTTTCAGGGCCGGGCCTGTCGATTATCGACGCCCTGTGCGAGGCCGGACTGGCCAAATCGAAAGGCGACGCCCGGCGTATCGTCACCCAGGGCGGCGCTTACGTGAACAACCGCCGCATCGGAGGAATCGAGACCCAACTCACTGCCGCCCACCTGGCCGGAGAGTCGGTAATCGTACTACGGTCCGGCAAAAAGAACTATGCACTGTTGAGGTTCGTAATCCCCTAATTCCATGTCCCGAAAACTTCGGATTACTCTTTGGATCGGCTTTGGCATTCCGGCGGTATTGATCGCGGGCTTAATTGGTATGTTTCTTGCCTTGCGATACGTACCCAAGTTCTATCGCGATGCCTTGGCGGTCGAACCCGAAATCCAGGAACTAGGCAGCGATCAAATGCTTCAACGGACGGCTGCCTTGGTTAGCGATTTGAGAAAATCCGGCAAGTGGCACACGCGTTTTACGGCCGAACAGATCAATGGCTGGCTGGCGATGGATTTCGTAAAAAATCATCACGGGGCATTGCCTCCGCTGTTTAGCGATCCCCGTGTGGCAATCGACTCGGACGGTATTGTACTGGCCTGCCGTTATGAAGGGGGAATTGTTTCCACGGTCTTGACTTTGACCGTCGAGCCGTACGTGCCCGAGGAAAACGTGCTGGCATTGCGAATCGTGCGGGTCCGGGCGGGCCTGGTGCCCATGCCCTTGGGAAAAGTGCTCGACGGCATCTCCGATGCGGCGCGGCGCTCCGAGTGGCGGATCGAGTGGCGTCAAAGCGGCGGCGATCCGGTGGCCTTGCTATCCACGCCTCCGCCCGATAATGAGGAGGATTTGGCGGTGAAGATCGAAGTCATCCGCCTGGGCAAAGGCGATATTTTTGTGTCCGGCGCCACCGAGCGGAAAAAATAGCGAAGTATGGTGCATGAAACGCACCTTGCTTTCCCGCTGTGATTTGCATCCTTCACGCCTGCCACACTATCGACTTCACATATAGCACAATTGCCAGAGATTTTGTGGGGCGGATGCATGGCGCAATGACACCCGTCCCATAAGTTTTTCGCCGCTTATCCGCAATATCAATTCCGATTCGGATTGGCATTCCACCTCGTACGTACCGCGATCCCAGCGGGTGACCGAACCGCGGTCGCCCGAGATCGGACCTTCGTAATCGAGATAAGCGAGACGATGATCGGGCAAAGGCTCGGCGTTAATTTCATCACCCTGCAAGGGCGGTTGCGAGATCGACCACGTTTTTAGCGCGCCGCCCACCTCGAGCATGAAATCGAAATGCACCCCGCCGGCGGTTTCATGCTGTAGGATGACGTAACGGGGCATAATATGATCTCATCACTCCGGCATTACCATCTACCATCTACTACATACAACTTACCAACAATTTTTCGGCGGCTTGGCGGATGGCGTTTTGCACTTCGTCTATCGAAGCGGCGGCGTTTATTACCACGATCCCCGGGCGGCGGCCGGCTTCGGTCAAAAAACCCTCGCGAACCCGGGCGTGGAACGCGGCCCCTTGTTGTTCCATGCGGTCGAGTTGCCGGTTGATGCGTCCGGCAGCCGTTTTTGCAGGCAGGTCCAGGACAATGGTCAAATCGGGCAACAACCCGCCGGTAGACACCCGGCCGACCTGCCAAAGCGTTTCCACGTCCAGTCCGCCGCCGTAGCCCTGATAGACCACGTTGGCCAGCAGGTAACGGTCGCTAACGACGATCTTGCCTTGTTCGAGCGCGGGGCGAATTATTTCCTCGACCATTTGCGCCCGGGCGGCCATATAAAGGAGCATTTCGCTGCGGCGGTGGATTTCCAGATCGTGCCGGTTGAGCAGTATTTCGCGCACGGCATTGCCCAATGGCGTGCTGCCCGGATCGCGGCAGGCGACCACCTCGCGGCCCTGCCCGCGCAACCATTGGCAAAACATTTCGCTTTGCGTCGATTTGCCGACGCCGTCGCCGCCGTCGATGGAAAAAAACAGTCCCGGCATATTGAACCTTGCGTTGTAAAGTATTTTTTAAACCAATCTTTAATTTTAAACGATACATTACCTGATTTGCTACCCCGCCGCTAAGTTGGCATATCTAAGAGTAAACAAAGGATATCGGGAATCTCGGATGGTTAAGGTGGCGGGTGAGCGGATTTGGAAGGAAGCGATTCGTTCGGAAAACCTGAAATGCGGGCACGGTATGTATTCAACCAAGCTTCAATTTCCTCGGCCTGCGTCGTCTGCCCCTGAGACCGGGCAAGTTCCAATGCCTTCTGGGCTGCGCCCATGGCATCAGAAGAATGATGCATATTTGCATAGGCCGATGCCAAATCGAAATAGACATCGGTAAAGTCCGGCTTCAACCGCAAGGCTTGCTGAAAATGTTCAACCGCCTCTGGAGTACGATCTGTTTTGACCAATGCTTTACCCATATTGTAGTGGGCTGTTGGATAATCGGAATTGAGCCGCAGGGCTTGCTCGCAATATTCGATTGCCTCTGGCAGTCGGCCAATATCCAAAAATATTTTGCCTAGATTATTGTAGACCTCGAAGTCGTTAGGTTTCAACCGTAAGGCTTGTTCGTAATATTGAATTGCCTCTCGAGTATGCCCTGTTTTGTCCAGTATGATGCCCAGGTTATAGTAGGCATCGGGGTAATCGGGATTCAGCTTAATGGACTGCCGGTAATGTTCGATTGCCTCCTGATACTGACCTGCTTGGACTAATGTTACGCCCAAGTTGTTGTGGGCCTTGCAATAGTTGGGATTGAGTTGCAGGGCTTGCTTGTAATGTTCAATTGCCTCCGGCAATCGGCCTACATCGGCCAATGCGTTGCCAAGGTTGTAGTGGCCCATCCAAAAGTTTGGATTTTTTTCCAGCGTTACCTGGTACAGTGTGATTTTGTCACAATAAAGCCCGCTTTGCGCCCACGTCTGAAATGCGAGTGCTCCCGCCGCCACAATGGGGAGGATCATAACCGCCCAGCGCACCGCTCCTTGCGCCTTCCGATACCACCTACTCCAAAGTGCCGCCGCCAGTGCAATTACAGCGATAAGTGCAATGTGTTGATAATGGTCGGCCACTAGCGAATGTTGCATGAAGCCCACGTCCACAAACCCCATTACCGGGATCAGTGCTATGCAGAAAAATCCCCAGGCAAACAAGAACGGCCGACTCCAGCCCTTCCGATACCGCCACAGCACTGACGTAACGATCAGCGCGGCCAACAGTGGCAGCCACCAAAGCGGATTATCAGCCTCGATGTGCCATTGTGAATAAACAAATGTCAAGTCAACCGGGAAAAGCGCCTTATCCAGGTAGAACCACACTACGCCGCCGGCGCCCAACATATGCTCTAAAAAACCGGCATTCCTGAGCGCTACTTCCGTACTGTGCGTTTGGAACCACACATTTACACCCGTCAGCGTCAGGGCAGTCACGAAAAATGGCGCGATTCGCACCAGATCCCACCTCGTTATAGGACGCAGCCACCAAACGATCAATAAAAGCAGCACCGGCAGGATTGCCACCGATCCCTTGCCAAGCATTGCCAAGACGAACGCCGCCAGGCTGAGCCAATACCAACGGCTTGCCTGGGGACGGTAGAGGCGGTCTTGTGGCGGCGAGTGCATCTCCGCCTTCAGATAACACAGAATCGTCAACAGAAAGAACAACATCGCAATTAGATTTTTCCGCTGCGCGATCCAGGCCACCGACTCCACGTTCACCGGATGCACAGTGAAGATCATGGCTGCCCAAAAAGCCCCGGGAATGGACAATTTCCGTAAGATAAGCCAAATCAGCAATGCTGATACGATGTGCAAGATTAAATTGGTAATGTGGTAGCCGGCGGGATTCATTCCCCATATCCGCCACTCGATCCAAAACGTGGTGTTGGTCACCGGCCAGTAATCGGTTGAGTCGGTTGTGCACCAAAACCGATAAAGGCCGTCGGAGGCTTTGACGATGGGGCTAGTTGTCAAATAGCAATCGTCATCAAGGATGAATCCACCACTTATAGAGGGCAGATATATAATTAAAACGGCCCCGACGATTATCGCTATTCCAGCCGACACACGGAGGCGTAAAGCAGATGGGATAGAAGTTCCCAACTGGGCTTGAGGGGAGTGTTTCTTGGAAGAATTATTATGTTTAGACATCCGTAAAGTATCTGACTTATGAATAATCCTGGTACATCGTTGCCATCCGTTCGACTCGTTGGGCGATGAGGCTGCGGAGTTCGGGCGGTTTTAGCACTTCGGCCTGGTCGCCATAGCCCAGGATCCACCAGGAAATTTCGTTCAAACCGGAAACGGTGACTTGGAAATCGAGCGTTCCGTCTTTATTGAAGGTCGATTGTTGCGTTTTGTGCCAAGTGACTTCGGCCACGTTTTGCGCCACCATTTTGCTGAATCGGACCGTCACGTCCCAATCGGGACCGGGTTCGGGAATCAGATGCCAGGCGTTGCGCAGGAATCGTTCGATGGAAAATCCTCGCGGAATTTTGTAGCGGTCGTCCAAGAGTTCGATTTCGGCGATCCGGCCGAGGTTGAAGGTCCGCGTCGCCCGGTGCAGCGACGACCGGCCGGCCACGTACCAGCTCCGGCGGCTGAAAAACAATTGGTAGGGGTTGAGCTTTGTGCGGATTTCCTCGCCTTCGTTCAGGCTGCGGTATCGCAGGCGCACGCTGCGCCGTTTGGTCACTGCCTCGATCAGTTGATCGTATACGGGGCGCATGCCCTCCAAGGGATTCTTGGGCAAGGGCTGAATCCTCAGGGCGCCTATCACTTCCCGGAGTTGATCGCGGAGCCGGCCGGGCAGGGCGCTTTCCAGTTTTACGGCCGCGGCGCGGGCGGGGTTCAGAAACGGCAGACCCGCACGGTCCCCCATCTCGTGACACAGCACGATCAAGGCCAGGGCCTCTTCAGGCGTAAAATTCGTGGGCGGCAGGTAATTGTTGCCTGCTATGTGGTACTGCTGCTGATCCTCGTCGTACCGCAGCGGTACGCCCGAGGAGCGCAACAGGTCCAGGTCGCGAAAGATTGTTCGTCGGCTGACGCCGCATTCCTGCGCCAATCCCTCAACGTGATATCCTTTTCCAGCCTGAAGCAGACTGATTAGATTCAGCAGTCGGTGGATTCGTGCTAGATTCATAAGCCGAGGGACTCGCAGTGTCCGGCCAGTTAATCCGTGAACTATTGATATCGTTATTTTGGGCGGAATTGCCCGCCGGCCCGGCCGAAACTTCCTGGAAGCCGGCCTGTTGTACTTCCGGCTTGGGGGTAATCTTGGACGTTTTTTTCCAGCCGGACGCGGCAACCGCGGTTTCCGGCGCTAACTGTACCGTAGTCGATTTTTTCACCGCCGCCTTGTCCGCCGCCCCGGCCTCGGGCTGAGGCTTGGGTTCTTCAGGCATGGCGGGGGTTGGTTGCAAGCCGGGACCGGCCGGTTGCGGGTCTGGCGTGGGCACCAGTTCCGGCCGCGACCGATCGCTCGGTTTGGTGTTGGCGTCTTGCTCGTTGTTGCCGGATATTCCGGACGAGCCCTCGGCCTGTTGTTCGTACGGCCCGCGGCTGATAACCTTCGGCTGCGTAAATCCGTAGTCCATGTAAGTCGAGGCATCGCGGGCCCGGGCCCTGCGCCGGGCGTCAAAGTACGCCTTGCCCGGCCATGGGCCTTCGGCCAAATATACGCCATTGTACTCTAAAAGCGAACCCTTGCGGTAGTGAACCTGCATTATGGCTTTATTGTAATTAATCACCGAACGGTAGTAGTCGCTTTCGGCCTGGGCCAGGCGTTGCTGCGAAGAAAGCAGCACGTCAAAGGTAATTGTGCCGGTTTCGTAGGCCGCGGCCACGGCCTCGACCTGCCGCTGGGCGGCTATGCGGCGGTTGAAATTGGTCTCGCTTAGGCGCTCGGCGTCCTCCATGTCGCGGATGGCAAAAGACAATTGATGCGAGAGTTCCAATTCGGCCTCTTGCAATTTCGCCCGCTCCTTGGCTAACTGCAAATCGGCGTTGCGCACCCCGGCCATCTCGCGGCGGAAACCTATGGGCATGGAGAACTGGAAACCCAATTCCCACGATTGGAGATTTCCGTCGGTCAACGATTGGAAGGCATTCGGCAGGGGATCCGTGCTGAATATGTCTCCCGTGCCGCCGGAAGATTGAATCAATTTGTTGCCGAAACCGGTCCAGGTATACTTGCCCACGGCATCGAGCTGGGGCAGTAGGAAATTTTTCGATGCGATCAATTCCAACTCGCGGCGTTTGACCACCCATTTTTGCTGGCGGAGTTCCACGCTGCGGGCAAGGGCCTCGCATTGGGCGTCGCCCCAGTCGAACGATACCTTGGCCGTTGTGGGCTCGTCGATGGGTCGAATCAGCCGGCCATCCGTGGCCGCCAATCCCATCAAGTATCGCAGTTTGGCCTCGGTGTCGTACAAGGCGCTAAGGGCCGTTTCCACGGAGGTGCGGAATAGGAAGTAATTTTCGCGGGCTTGGGCTTCGGTGGCGGCTTCGCCGCCCTTGGCCCCATGTTTCGATAATTCGTAAACCCTGCGCCAGGTCACAAGTGCGCTCTCGCGACCGGCGACAACCGCATCGAGCGAGCGATAGTTGAAATACAATTCCCAATAAGTCGTTTCCACGTCGGCAACAAGGTTGCGGACCGAGGCCTCGAAATCTGCCAGGGCAATATCTGTGTTGATGCGTGCCAGCATTACGCCGTTGTACAGGCCCGGCTGTGCGCCCGGACCTGCGATGCGATTGAATTGCACGCCCGCCCCGCGCAACAAAGGCTGTCGCATTTCGGCTTGGAAATTGGTGGTCCAATTGGCGGGAATCGGTGAAGCTTGCGGCCCAAAATACTCGTAATATACGTCTTGTTTGGAGTAACTAGTGATATTACGCAAGGAAAATGTTCCACCCGTGGCGTTTGTCTTTTGCAACTGGGCCTGGAACGAGTTGGTGTCTTGCATCGACTCCATGACGATGGGGGGTGCTCCGGGAAAAAATGTGATCGAAGGGGTGTCGGTCTTGTCCCAAACCGAGCTTAAGCTGAACTGCGTGTCGAAGGCCGAAAGGGCTGCTTCCACGCCGCTGCGCGGATTACTCTCGGCAATGGCCGGATCGTAAATCGAGGGAGTCTCCCCTGCGCGTGTAATAAAGTCCGGCGGCCCTTGAACTTGCCCGCCGATGGTCCGCATTATCTTGTTATTAGTAAGTGCATTCCGGATGGCATCCTCGAGTTTCAGGTCCCAAACCGCCGTGGGCTGGTTGTTTTGCAGCGAAAACGGCCGAATAGCCCCTTGTACATCGCCAAGTGTGCAGGAATCCACGTCTGGATATTCGATTTCGGTGGCTACCCCCTTATAGTGGGTAAGCTCCGGATCTTCGTGGAAATAGAAAGGCTGCTGCGGCTGACAGCCTGCCAATATGATAAAGCAAGCCGCAATCGCAGCGATAAGTAGGGGGTACTGCCGACTCATGGTTCGCATTCCTGTTCGGTTTGCTTATCTCTTTGATTTGGCGGTTTAACTGCCAAACCAACAGGAGACATAAATATAAACTTTCCATGTTTCCCCCCTGGCCGTCTCCGTCGAAGGCGGCGCAAGTCTGCGCGTGACCCCAGACGGAGAAATCGGCAAACTTGATATCGGCAGCCCAATCAATAAACTTTGACACTTCTTTGCGACCGGCAATCATAACGCGAATTTTTTATACTTTATATAATATGCAGATTGCCTATATTAGCCAGAATGAAGGCTGTTCAGAGTTTGTGAGAAGAATCAGAGGATAAAACGGCAGCGTGCAAAGCCGCGACCAGCGGTCGCGTGAATAGATAGGCAAAGACGTTTTTCCATAACCGCGACCGACCAACCTGCGGTTGGTGCCCGTCGCGGCTTTACATCGAATGAGATTATTTGATCTTCGGGTTGGCAACTGTTCGGGCGATAGTGCTATTATGTTTAGGCTATTTATAACCTTTTGCGTATCGAGTATAATCTGTGTATTCGTTTACACAGATTCTCTTATATAAGGAAAAACGCTCATGGCAATGTGTTATCCATATTGCAGATTTTCTTCGGCGGGTCAAGAAGGGAATGACTCAATCCGTAGACAAGAGGAATTGCTAACCCAATGGATGCAACGTCATCCCGAACATACATTGTCACCATTGAAACTGCGTGACTTAAAAATGAGTAGTTTTCGAGGAAAAAATATCAAATCGGGAGATTTAGGAAAATTTATCGCATTGGTAAAAAAAGAAAATTCTCCTATCGAGAAAAACGCAATTTTAGTCATTGAGAATTTAGATAGATTTTCTCGCTTGCCTCCCCGTCAATCTCTACAACATTTTAACGAGTTAATAAATTATGGAATTACAATCCAGACCTTATCTCCCGAAATGGAAATTACTGCCGACAACATTGACAACAATAATATGCTATTCCCTGTAATCTGTACTCTCCAACGGGCCCACGAGGAAAGCAAAATTAAAAGTGCCAGAGTAAAATCCTATTGGGCAAATTTACGGAAAGATAATAAGTTTGATCAAGGTCATTTGCCAGCATG
>JBEKZY010000066.1:0-19062 GCA_049509395.1 Thermoguttaceae bacterium
GAAAGGCGGGCGCACCCCGCACGAAGCCCGGATGAAACTGGTCCGCCACCCCGCTCGCCCCAAGCGCAATCCCTTGCTTGCATTGAAACTCAATAATCCGAAGTACGAGATGTGGCGTACGTGGCTGGACGGCGTGTATTGGGAAATAGGAGCGAGGGACTAGGGACTAGGGACTAGAGCGCGGACGTGAAAAACTGATTGTTGAAAACTGATAACTTTATAAAAACCACTTGCGATTTCGCGCTGACCACCGCCCACTGTACACTAAAAATGCTCTACGAAGCAAAGCCCGGCCGACTTGTGGTGTGTGAGCGAACCGGACGCTGGGCACTGGCCTTGCGGGGCGAACTGGCCGGGGCCGGCCTTCGCGTTTGGGAGACCAGGAGTCCGGAGGATTGCGGATCTGTTCTGGTGGAATCGCCGGCTTCATTTGTAGTTTTGGAACTTAGCGAAAAGAAAATTGAAGAAATCCTGGATTTTACCAGGAATTGGCAAGCGGAGTTCCCACTGTTTCGTTTTGCCATCGTGGCCGATCGCGATCTGGCGCCTTATAAGTGGCTCCTGCACGAGGCCGGGGCCGCCGAGTTTATTTGTTCGGTGCGTAAAACAGGGGCACTCGCCCGGATGGCATGCCGTCACTTGGCCCAGGTGCCTTCTTTACCGCAAAGTCTCACAGAGAGAATTTGGGCAAACCTGCCATGGGGCAGGGAAGGGTAAAAGTGGGCAGTGGGCGGTGGGCAGTGACAAGTGTTCAGGATTCAGGGTTTAGCGCCGTTTATTAACCGTTAGCCACAAATCTCCGAAATTTGTTTCAGCACTTTTCTAGCGGCGCATAATTGTTAAGCTATTGAATAATTTTGTTTTAGATGGCAAGGTTAGTTGTTAAATTGCGAACCTCGGATAATCCGGCGGGGTCTTGGAAATATCATATTCAGATGACGTTTGGCTGGTATTTATACCTGATAAAATTTGTAAACACGTTAATCTTTTATTAACCTTATAGCAAGGAAAAATCATGGCACGGATCATTGTTTTGGACGACCTTTCGCAAGACGGGTTGAAATTGTTGGAATCGGCCGGCAATTTGGAAGTGGTTGTAAAAACCGGACTAAAGGGCGAGGAACTCCGCAAAACGCTCATGGAATTCGACGGGGCTATTTGCCGCAGCGGGGTGAAAATCACGGCCGAGGCCATGGAAGGCAACACCCGGCTGAGGGCCATCGCCAGGGCCGGCGTGGGCGTAGACAACATCGACGTTAAAGCAGCCACGCGGCACGGCATCGTGGTAATGAACACGCCAGGCGGCAATACAATCTCCACCGCGGAACAAACATTGGCTTTGATGTTCGGCATGTCGCGGAACATCGCTCCGGCCTATCAATCTCTTGTCGAAGGGCGATGGGATCGGAAGAAATTCATGGGCACGCAATTGGCCGGTAAAACCCTGGGCATCATCGGGTTGGGCCGGATCGGTCAGGCAGTGGCCATTCGCGCCCGAGCCTTGGAAATGCGGATTCTCGGTTACGATCCCTTCCTGCCCGCCGCCAGGGCAAAAGAGTTGGGCGTCGAAACAGTGCAATCGGCAAGGGAGATGCTCCCCTCGGTGGATTATTTGACGGTTCATACGCCGCTGAACAACGAAACCAAAAATCTCATCAGCCACAAGGAAATCGCCATGATGAAGAAAGGGGCGAGGCTGATAAACTGCGCCCGGGGCGGAATTTTCGACGAAGCGGCCCTGGTCGAGGGCCTCAAGAGCGGACAAGTCGCGGGCGTTGCCTTGGACGTGTATCCGGAAGAACCCTGTACGAAAAGCCCGTTGTTCGGAATGCCCGGCGTCCTATGCACGCCGCACCTGGGCGCAAGCACCGAAGAGGCCCAAACCAACGTGGCCGTCGAGGCCGCCGAATTGCTCATCGACTTTTTCTCCACCGGGGCCATCAAGCAGTCGGTCAACATGTCCACGCTGGATCCCAAGACATTGACCGAGTTGAAGGGATACTTGAACGTGGCCTGGCGATTAGGATTGCTCCTCTCGCAAGTAGACCACAACCCGCCGAACACCTGCCGCTTAAGCTACAAAGGCGAAGTCGCCCGTAAAGATACCCGCCTCTTGACGGCGGCATTCGCGGCCGGACTGATGGAACACGCCATGGAATCGGGCGTGAACATCGTCAATGCCGAAGTGTTGTTACGGGAACGAGGCATTGAAGTCATCGAGGAGCGGAACACCGATATCGGCGACTTCAGCTCGGTGATCACTGCCCAGGTGGAGTCGGAGCAAAAGACCTCGGTTGCCTCGGGCACGTTATTCGGGAAAAACATGCCGCGGTTGGTGCAAAAGGGCGCCTGCCGCCTGGAAAGCTATCTGGACGGGGTATTGTTGATTTTAATGCACAGGGACATGCCCGGGGTGATAGGCAAGGTGGGGAACATTTTTGGGGCCCATCGGATCAATATTGCCCAGATGTCGGTGGGTCGGGCAAGCGAGAAACCGGGTGGCGAGGCTGTGGGCATTCTAAGTTTGGATTCCCCGCCCCCGGCCGAAGCGTTGGCGGAAGTCTTGGCGCTGCAAGAGGTTGCAAACGCCTGGATTGTAAAACTGCCGCCGGCCGGTGAAGTCCCTGCATGGCTGGGAGGGTAAAAAAAGGCATTATTACGAGCAAAAACGGCAAACCACAAAGAGGCGGGCGAACAATTGCCCGCCTCTTTTTTTTAATTTTTTTTGCTTCTTTTCCCCATTATCGCAATTTTTAAGCTACGGTTTCAACAAAGAGGCAAAAAAGGGAAGAACCGGAAATTCCCGATCAAATTATCCTGGAAACAACACTTTTACTGATGTAATCCTCCAGAGGCATACTCAATAGAAACAACACAATCCCACCTTGATCCGCAAAACCACATATCTCTTTTTACTATTGGGCTTTACGAAAAGAATACGAATTGTCGATGGATTGACAAAGTTAATATTAGCCCCTCGACATACAAAAATACTATATATAACCCACCTTTAGTGTAATCAAAGTTGCTGGAACCGATCATGATCGACATGATGCCTTTGGACGATCGAGTCCTTACTGCTCTGGAGCGAAGCCCATATCTTACACACCGCAACTTAAGATTTGAGACGCAACAAGGTCGAGTCACCTTGCGAGGCGTGGTTGGCACTTACTTCCAAAAACAAATGGCCCAAGAGGCGTTGCGTCATGTCGAGGGCGTGGCCGAAATAACCAATGAATTGGAAGTTGCCTGGGCCTAATGGACACTTTTGTATTTGATAGAGCAGGCCCGCTGTAAAAACCGGATAACACCCAACGCCGAAAAAAGAACTTATCTGGGCTGGCTCGGGGGCGAGTATCCCAAAACCGCCTCTTGGCGATCGTGATACGGCTGGAAACTTTCGTCCAGGCGGCAGGCATGCAGCACTCGCCGGTTGTAGGCCGAAAGACCGCAGAGCCGCATCACTCCGTCGTGCTCGTAAATTTTCCGGTACAATTGTCTCAGTTGCTCCAGCAGGAAACTGTTTAGCACCGGAACCTGATCCAGTTCAAGGACCAGGCGATGGGTTAAGTGTTGCTGCATCAAGCCCCAAATCAACTCGGCCAAAGGAGGATTTTCTCCGCTTGCATCCATGCTCTGGATTTTCACAATGAGCCAATCCGGGCCGCGCTCGACATACAACTCCCAACCGGGCGAAATAGCAAGCATCCTATTCCTCCTTTTCCATATTGAGTACGACGGCAAAAGAGAAGATTCTCAACATAGCTCCACTGTTAATAATATGGAGCTTTTTAAGGCTGACAACCCCCCAATGAAAAAAACTTTAAAGTGGTGCGGGCGTCTCATAGGCGCCGGAGATACATGGGCGAGATGCCTGGATCACATGTCAAAATCGTACAGATAATTTTTGCCCTAACACTTGGCCATCCAGAAATATTCAAACTTTAGTAAAGATTGCTAGCGTTGATAGCAATGTTACTCGAAAAGATGTTTTTGATCATTATCTTGAGCCGCTTTTGCATCAGGCAGGGGTGCGAGCCCGAGATGATCGCAAGCTAGTTGTGTAAGTTTGCGCCCGCGAGGCGTGCGGATCACCAACTCGGAGCGCAATAGATACGGTTCGACTTCGTCGATGAGCGTGTCGGGCGGGAGATTCATGGTATGTGCCACCGCCTCCACGCCCACGGGCCCGCCCACGAAGACCCGGGCGATGGTCTCTAAATACTTGCGGTCTTGGGGATCCAATCCCATGGTGTCGATGCCTTGCATTTGCAATGCGTCGCGGGCGACGGCAAGACTGATCCGGCCGTCGGCTTTGCTCTGGGCGAAATCGCGGACCCAGCGCAAGCGGTTGTTGGCTACCCGTGGCGTCCCGCGGCTGCGAGCGGCGATTTCTTCCGCCGCGGCGTCGACTATCTCAACCCGTAGTTTTTTGGCGTTGCGGCGCACGATCTCAGCCAGTTCTTCCACGGAATAAAAATCCAGATGCTCGCGCATGTGAAAGCGGTCGCGAAGCGGGGCCGACAACAGGCCGGTCCGCGTTGTGGCCCCAATCATCGTGAACGGTTTAAGCGGCATATTGAGCGTTCTGGCGTTAACACCTTCCCCTAGCGTCAAATCGATGCGAAAATCCTCCATGGCCGGATAAAGGAATTCCTCGACCGCCTTGGGCAGGCGATGGATTTCGTCGATGAACAACACCGATCGCTCTTCGGCATTGGTAAGATAGGGGATCAAGTCCTTTGGCGCGGCAAGCGTTGCCCCGCTGGCGATTTGGATGTTTACGCCCAACTCGCGGGGAATGCAGGTGGCGAAAGTTGTTTTGCCCAAGCCCGGCGGACCGTCGAAAAGTATGTGCCCCAGCGGCTCCCCGCGTTTGGATGCCGCGTCCACGGCGATTTCGATCCGCGCATACACTTCCCGCTGCCCGACCATCTCCCGCATCCGCTTGGGTCGCAGAGCACGGTCTTCGTCTTTTTGCTCAATCGGATTTTTCAATATTGGTTCACGGGACATAAAATAATTTCTTTATTAAACTTTATTTGGACTTATATGGACCTAGAAACTTTGGACCGTTGAAATGTATCATGTGATCGGGACTTTCAGCAATCCAGACTTCCGTTTCCCAAGCAATGTCTCCTGCAAATCTGCGAAAATCGGCTTTTTTTATGAAAGCGGTAACATAGATTCGTTCTGCTTTACAATCGGATAACATGGTCTCGATCTCTGAGTGCCGTTTTGGATTTACAGGTCCATGTGATGTTACGGCTTCAATCAGGAATAGCCACTTCCTTTTTTCATCGTACAAAATAATGTCAGGTAGTTTGTTATGCTCAGTAATATTTATTCGTAATTCGGCGAGAGTTTCGGTTTCGCATATAACATGCTTGTGAGCTGTATCTCCAATAAAGAGGAGTTTTGCGCCCGATGCAAACCTTGGACCGAAATCTTTAATTACAGCCACCTGTAGGGCATTATGTGTGCCGGGAGATAATCTAATCACAAAATTATCAGGTAATTTCAATTCAACTAGCAACAAATCTCTCTGTTTATCGTATGATTTTGCCAACTGTCCATATTTTTCAATAAAGAGATCAACAGCCTTATGGAATTTTGGACTTCCATATGTTTTAAGTACTTTACATGCATCATCAGTGAGGGCGTAACAATTATTACCGCTGTTTGTCGGGCGAAGGGGGTCGTCGGGATTTCGATCAATTAGTCGTGCTTGCTCAAATTGATGTATGGTTTGGCGTCGTATCGTTTCACGCGAGTTTGCCGCATAATCTTTTCCGTATTTATCACGCATAAAACGCATAATGTCCCAAATACGTAATCTAGGCTTTTTTGTATTGGACCAAGCGCCGCTCGGCCCCAAACCTGCCAAAGCCAACAAAGTTAACGCAGAGCGTTCATTTTGTTGGGCAACAGGAAGTCCTAGAAATCTTAGAATTTCCAAAGCGTCTTCTTTTTTACCCATATCAATTTCCTACAAGGCATTCCCGTACTGAAGCACCTACGCCAAGATGATTAAATATTATGGTTTCTATTTCATGTTTTTTGTATTTGACGTGTGATCCAATTTTACGGAGTGTCATTAAGTCAGGAAAATACATCGTTCGAATTTCAGTCGCGTTGACTTGTGTATTACCGCTAATAGTGCGGAAATATCGATCAAATAAACTTGAATTAAATAGAGCGGCAATGCCAAAAATCTCGTCTTCTGATAAATCTCGTTCGATATGATAGATATAATTTAAATGATTTTCGATGCCGATGTGGGAAAAAGGTAATTGATATTGAACAAAACAGCCCGCGGTCAATCGCCGCCTCTCTTCCTTTGCACTAAATCGTTTGAGTAGAACAAAGTTCTTTACGGACAGCAGCAGACGTATTGAATCGTTGCATAATTTAAACGCGATAGGTTTTCCATTTTTGCTTATAGGCCAGGTTGTTTCGAATGGTTTAATATTATGTGGTTGTAGGAGGGGAACTGAAGGCTTATCAGAGTTGTCATACAATAGAAATTCTTTTGTACGGAACAATACTACTGGACCGGTTGATATACATAAGCCAAGATCCGTGAACCTAGTTGAGAATGATTCGACTAAATTAATTATTTCGCGGTCGTTTGATGTTTCAGGGATTCGAATTATATAGTCTCCCCGAGAATTATCAACGATATCTTTCAATGCTACAACCGTCCGTTCTCTGGCTTTATCAAGATCACCGCCAAAGCTTTTTGTAACCGCTATACGCGGCGATTTACAACTTGACTTATGAACTTTTGTAATAATGCTTTCCTGCAAAACACTCGAGTGTTTAAAGGCATCCGTTCGGGACTCAAAAATATGTATATGATCGAGAACTACACGATTAAAATACCATTTTCTAAAACTTCGAAAGTATAATCCATTGCAAAAACTACGCGGAGTAATCGCTACAATCTCGCCATTTTCTTTTAGCAATCGGGCAGCCAAGGCCATAAAGAATGCGTATATATTCGGCTGACCATGCACAATTTTATCCATCAATCTCGCATGAGTTGAGTCTTTTCGAACTTTGAAATAAGGAGGATTCATAACAACGCCATTGAACTGGATATCGAACATGGCATCTTCAAAGGTATATTGCCCATCTAAACCCGATGAAGCAGCCAGGACGAAGTCTTCCTCGTGTATGACATATTCAAAGGAATGCCCCACTCCTTTGAGCACTTGTTTACAGTTGTCGAGGTTTTTTTTCAAAAGAGATATCAATCGAGAATCATACTCAAAAAGGTGAGTGATAAGGCGGCGGGGTGAAGAAAGTTTTATTAATCTTTCACAAAATGCAGCGGTAAGAATACCAATTCCCGCCCCAGGGTCCAACAAATGATATTCACTTGGGATTTTAGAGAAAAGATTTGCCATGAAGCGGGCAATCTCTATAGGAGTGAAAACTTGCGCCTTCTGCCTTCTATGGTCGATGGCAGTGCTGTTCTCATATCTATGTTGAAGTTCTAGGGCAAAATCTAGCATGGCATCCTACCTCACTTCAAACATCATAATATACAAATATACATAAGTCCATATCGACTCTTTGATTCTACCAAAAATTTCGAAGCCGGCAAATAGGCACATAATAGGCATTCTCACGGTGGCGGAAAGGACTAATACAATTGAACTGCTGGAAACGTAGAACTTGTTGCGGCTTTTGAATTAATGTATTATTACATTATTAGAGGACGAAACATGACATACGAAAGCCCTATTGTCCAAGAAGTGCACGAGCGGGCCATGATAATTAGCGAACGATTCGGACACGACCTCCATAAATACTGCCAATATCTTCGCGAGCAAGAGAAAAAACACCCCGAAAGAGTCGTCAACCAGATTGCCGTAATCCGGTCAAATGATTTTCATGCATCCGGGACTTAATTGTAGGTACGTATGATGATAATTAATACCATGATGAATCATTCTGTTTCCTATCAATCTTTGCTCTGCAGATAAATCGCCTCGATCAGGCTTTGCACGTCCTTGTATTTCTTTTTCGCGGCCAACGCGGCGTCGATGAGCTTTCTGGCCTCGCTTTCGCTGTGGCCCAGGGTGCGGAGCACGTCGTAAGTTTCTGATATCACGTCAGGCTCGACCTCGGCCTCGCGGCGTTCATCAACGCCGACCATCAGCGCGAATTTGGGTACCTTGCGCCGCAATTTGGCGATGATTCGTTCGGACATTGCTGCACCGATGCCTGGCAAAGAGGAGAGCGATTTCGTGTCTTGCTCCTCGATGGCAGTGGCCACCTCTTTAACAGGCCGGACCATCGAGCGCAGGGCTTTTTTTACGCCCACGCCGTCCACCGAGCAAAACAGTTCGAAAAATTCGCGTTCGATCTCGGTTAAAAAGCCGATCAGCCGGGGCGTCATCCGGCCTTGCATGGGATTGCCTTCAAGATACTCGATCGTATGCAGGCTGATTTCCCGATCGATTTCGCTCTGCAGGCGGCGGCGGGCGAACTCGGGAATTAATATCTCGTACTCGAACGCGCCGATGCGGAGCGTGAGGACATCATCGTGCAGTGCAATCAGTTGGCCGGTGATTTTTGTGATCAAGTGATGGCTCTTGTTAAAAGTGTAAAGAGGAAAAAAGGGAAAGGGGGAAAAAAGGGAATAAAAAATGCAAAACTGTAAACCAATTATTTTTTTAACGCTTTAAGCTTGTCTTTAAGATAGTAATGGCACAACGCCACAGCAAGTGCGTCGGCTACGTCGGGCGGGTCGGGCACTTGGGGTAAGGCAAGTTCGCGCTGGATGGCCCGCTGCACTTGCGATTTCGACGCCCGGCCTGCCCCAGTGAGGATTTTTTTTATCTGCGTGGCGGAATAATGAACGACCGGAATGCCAGCCTCGGCCGCTGCCAGGCAGATAACGCCCCGGGCATGGCCCATGAGGATCGCAGTGCGAGGACGGTTGTAATGCGAATACAATTCCTCCAAGGCCATCACGCCGGGCTTTAGCGAGTCGATTACGTCGGCCACGCCGGTGTGGATTTCCACCAGCCGATCCGTAAGCGACCGTCTGCTTTTTCCCCGCACCACGCCCGCCTCGCAGATCCGCAAGCCGGCACTGGCAGAGCCAGAGGCACACCCACACTCCAGCACGCCGTAGCCGGTGATGTTCAGGCCCGGATCAATGCCGAGAATGCGGAGGGGAGTGATTTCTTTTTGCATTAAAATGGGTAGCAAATCTGTGCCGAAGACATAATGAAACCAAACGCCATAGCCACGAAAACACCGGACATAAGAATCGACAAGAACAAGAACCCTATAGCTACATCATTATTCTTACGAATATATCCCTTTATTGTGAAATAAATGCTCAACACCCATGACGATACAACAAGAACAACGCCGGATGGAACAATAAGGTTCTCGTAACAAATGCGATAGGCATGCGAAGCAGGAGGAAATGCCGGGAAAAACATGCCCACAATAGATAATAATACACTCGTTACGCAACATATTGTTAATACCCAATAGATAATTTCATCTTTAATCTTCATCCTTCATCCTTCATCCCTCATCCTTCATTTCATGTTCCATTCCGTTCCGCCGGGGCGATCTTCGAGCGTGATGCCGATGGCTGTGAGTCCGTTGCGGATGCGGTCGGCGGTGGCGAAGTCTTTTTTCTTGCGGGCTTCATTGCGCATATCAATGAATAAATTCATCAGTTTGCCCAGCACGGCGTTGTCGCCAGATGTTTTTTCCTCGGCCGGTTTGCGGAACAGGCCCAGCGTGCCGGCCAATTCGCGTAAAACAATGGCCCCTTGTTTAAGAACTTTCGACCGGCCAGGGTCGTTTTTGCCTGGTTCTTCGAGTTTTTCATCATCGACGAATTTATTCAGCGCTCGGACGAGATCGAACAGCGTGGCAATTCCGCCGCCGGTATTGAAATCGTCGTCCATGGATTCAAGAAAATTGTTGCGATGTTCGGACGCGGCCTGTAAAATCGGCTCCAATCCGGGATTGAATTCGCCTGCCGCGCGGGCTGCCGGGGCGGCCAGATCATAAAAACTTTCGCCGGTAACGCGTTCGAATCGCTTAAAGAAGCGGTAAAAGGCGTCCATGCCGGTCTCGACCTCGCGCAGCCGCGACTGGCTGTAGTCAATAGGACGGCGGTAATGGGTCGATAAGAGGAAGAAGCGGATCGTCTCGGGCGAGAATTGCTTTAAGAGTTCTCTGAAGGGTTCGGAACCACGTGACTTGCTGATTTTACCGGCGTCTTGCGAGGCGAAATCGCCTTCGGTTGCCCGGGTCTGGCGTCCGCCCAGCTTGCCAACCTCGTCAGAGGCCTGCATCAGTCCGTTGTGCATCCAATACTTGGCCATGGGTTTGCCGTGGCAGGATTCGCTTTGGGCGATTTCGTTCTCATGATGCGGAAAGACAAGGTCCAGTCCGCCGCCGTGGATATCAAATGTTTCGCCCAGTAGGCCGCGGCTCATGGCCGAGCATTCGATGTGCCAGCCAGGCCGTCCCGGTCCCCAAGGGCTGTCCCAGGATGGCTCGCCGGGTTTTGCCGATTTCCACAGGGCGAAATCGGCGCTTGCCCGTTTGCGATCTGCCGATCCGCCGCCGTCGCCTTGCATGGCCTCGATGCGGCGATGGCTTAACTTGCCGTATTCAGGGTCTTTGCTCACTTCAAAATACACGTCGCCCTGGGCCTCGTATGCGAACCTCTTATCAATCAGCCCCTGGGTAAACTTGATGATATCGACCATGCTCGCGGTGCAGCGGGGGAATTGATCGATGGTGTCGACGCCCAAGGCCTGGATATTGTTCATATAGTCGGCCGTCATTTCGGCGGCCAATTGCGACATGGGCACGCCCCGGGCATTGGATTCGTTAATGAGTTTATCGTCCACGTCGGTGATATTTACGATCCACGTGACTTTATAGCCCGAGTAGACCAGGTATCGTTTTATGGCATCGAAGATCACCGGCCCAACCATGTGTCCGATGTGGCTGGGCTTGTAAACGGTTGGTCCGCATAAATAGATTCCCACCTTGCCGGGAGTGACTGGTTCAAAAGGTTCTTTGGTTTTGCTGAGTGTGTTGTAAACGCGAAGCATGATAAAGTCTTCAGTAATTAGTTTTCAGTTTTCAGTTTAGAATGATGGTTATTACGGTAATTTCTCTTTCATTTTCCACTTCAATTCACGAGCTTTCTGTTTGTAGGCGCCGAGCGCTAGGGACATCCAAAAGAACAATAAAGCAATGAGCAGTAATAATCCAGAAGATATAAGTCTGATAATTAAGCTAACATTTTCGTTTGGCATTGCACATAAAATAGCGGACCCTACAAAAAGAATACCAACAAGGAAACTTGGTAAATACCACCATGCATGAAATATTCGCATAATAATTTCTCTTGAACATTATGGGAATGAATTTTTGTTCATTTTGCAATTTGCATTTTGCAATTTCCAATTTACAATTACTATTCTTCGGCGATCGGTTCCAACAGCACTACGCACTGTGCTTCAATGGCTTCTTCGCGGCCGACCGGTCCGACAAGATCGCCGGATTTGGCTTGCAGGCCGATGCGTTCCGGATCCACGCCGAGGATTTCGGCCAGGCGTTCGCGGATGGTTTGCTTGTGGGGCAGTAGTTTTGGACGGTGAGTGAATACGATGCAATCGAGATTGGAGATTCTCCAGCCCACGGCGGCCACGGCATTCAGGGCCGCGCGGAGCATCTCGGCCGAATTCCGGCCGCGGTTCGTAGGATCGGTGTCGGGAAACATTTGTCCGATATCGCCCAGTGCGGCCGCGCCCAACAGCGCGTCGGTAATGGCGTGCAGGAGCACGTCAGCGTCGCTGAACCCGACCAGTTCCCGGTCGTGGGGAATATCTACCCCGCCCAAGCGGAGCGGTCCGCCCGGCCGCAGGCGATGCGTATCGTGTCCGATTCCAATTCTCATTCCAGCCGTGGCAAATCCTCCTGTAAGAGCAAACTATAAGAACAATAAGCTTGGATTCGCGGGGGATTATACTCAAAAAGGCGGGGGAAAGAAAGACTGATGGCAGCGGGCATATTGCATATCCGCTAGCTGTTTATACCTAAGAATTCAACATCCAACACTCAACATCCAGAATATATCACCTTCTTCCCCCCACTTCGGTAGGCGACTATAATGACTGAACAATGGCTACAATCGAGATAAAGGCACTGGCGAAGTCCTACCGGATATATCAGAAAAAAGAAGGCCTGGCGTCCGCCGTCAGCGGACTCTTCCGCCGGGAGTATCGCCTTGTCGAGGCGGTGCGAGACATCGATCTATCGGTCGAGCAAGGCGAGTTCGTGGCTTTCCTGGGACCAAACGGGGCAGGCAAAACCACTACGCTAAAACTGCTATCGGGCGTTATAAATCCCACTGCCGGGACTGCCCGGGTACTGGGCTTTGTCCCTTGGCGCCGTGAAAACGCCTACCGCCGGCGTTTTGCCCTGGTCATGGGTCAGAAAAATCAACTCTGGTGGGACCTGCCCGCGGCCGAGTCCTTCCGCCTGCACCAGCACATTTACCGTATCGATCTGGAGAACTTCGAGCGTACCCTAAGCGATCTGAGCGAAATGTTGGGCGTGGGAAAATTGCTCTCTCAGCCGGTCCGCGAACTGTCGCTTGGCGAGCGGATGAAAATGGAGCTGATCGCCGCGCTTTTGCACTCGCCCGAGGTGCTGTTCCTCGACGAGCCGACCATCGGCCTGGACGTGGTGGCCCAGCACACCATCCAGGTTTTCTTGCGCGATTATCAACAGCGCCGCAAGGTTACCATTTTACTGACCAGTCACTACATGAAAGACGTTGCCGCGCTGTGTCGCAGGGTGGTAATCATCGCCCTGGGAAGAATCATCTACGACGGATCGCTTAGCGGCATCGTCGACCGGTTCAGCAGTCACAAGGTAATTTCTTTGGAACTTGCCAACGGCGAAATGCCCGGCGGGTTCGAGCGATATGGAGAAGTGCTTTCCGTCGAGCCGCCGAAGATCAAGCTGCGAGTCGACCGAACAAAGGTGCCGGACGTGCTGGGCAACATTCTTGCCGCATACTCGGTGGCGGACGTGAGCGTGGAAGATCCGCCGCTGGAAGAGGTGATAGCGGAAGTTTTTTCGCAGGCCAACAATGTTTAGCCGGATTAAAACCTGGTGGATCGTTCTCCGCATCAGCCTGGAGGAGCGGCTGGTTTATCGGGGGGATTTCGCCCTGGGCACGCTGATGCGGTTCGCGCCCATCGTTACGCAGATATTTCTCTGGAAGGCGATTTTCGAGGCAGTGGAAGCGTCCCGCAGCGGAAACAATCAGATCGTGGGCTATTCGTATCACGACATGGTCGCATATTACCTGTTGGTGATGATCGGGCGGGCCTTTTCCAGCATGCCCGGATTGGCCACCGGCATCGCCCGGGACATTCGCACCGGAGTTGTGAAAAAATATCTCATCCAACCCATCGACATGCTGGGATTTTTGCTGCTTTACCGCATGGGACACAAACTAGTGTACTACGGAGTTGCGGTCGCTCCTTTTGCCCTCGTGTTTTTCCTGTGCCGGGGATTTTTCCCCGGCTGGCCCGACGCAATTACGTTGCTGGCGTTTTTCGCCTCGTTGATAATGTCGTTCCTCTTGGGATTTTTCCTCGAGTCCGCCCTGGGCATGATCGGGTTCTGGTTCCTGGAAGTCAGTTCCCTGCTTTTCGTTTACATGCTGTTTAGTTTCTTTTTTTCCGGGCACATGTTTCCGCTGGACATGCTGCCGGGCGTTTTAGGGACAGTGATAAAGTTAACTCCATTTCCATATCTGGCATATTTCCCCGCGACCGTTTTCCTAGGTAAAATCCAAGGCGCGGCACTGATAATCGGTTTATGCGTGCAATTATTTTGGGTCCTGCTTTTCATCGCCGTCAGCCGCCTGACCTTTTTCTACGGCACTAAGCGATATAGCGGATACGGAGGGTAAAAAAGGGATGAATGCAAAATGCAGAATGAAGAATGAAGAATGAAGAGCACGGAATTTAAAACTGAAAACTGAAGACTGAAAACTGTGAACTTGCACATGAAATCGTACCTCCGTGTGTTTCTGACGCTTGCCCGGAACTCGCTTGTCCGCGACATGACTTTTCGCGCGAATTTCATTATCGACCTGCTCACTTGGATGGCTTGGATGCTGATGAATTTGGTCTTTTACATACTGATTTTTCGTTTCACGCCCGAAATCGGAGTCGGCACGGGCTGGACGCAGTATCCGTTTTTCATATTCATCGCCACGTCGCTTCTGGTGAACAGCATCGTGGAAATGTTTTTCATGATGAACATGGATGAACTGAGCGAGCTGATCCGCACCGGGGCGCTCGATTTTGCCTTGTTAAAGCCCATCGACACGCAGTTTCTGGTGTCGCTGACAAAGACGGATTGGTCGGCAATAGGCAATTTCTTCCTGGGGCTATGTTTGCTGGGCTATTCGCTCTTGAAGATGGGCTACGTGCCGCAACCATGGGAAATGGCGCTTTATCCTGTATATATCGTTTGCGGAGTAGCGATCTACTACAGCCTGATGGTTGCCATGGCCGCCACCAGCGTGTGGCTGGGGCGAAACCTGACGCTTTTGGATTTCTGGTTTTCGGTTACCATGTTTTCGCGGTACCCGATGGAGATATATCAAGGCCGCTGGGGCACACCGCTGCGCCGGGCATTCACGTTTATCGTTCCCATTCTGGTGGTGGTGAACGTTCCTGCCCGATTGCTCATCCGTTCGTTAAGTCCGCAGAGTTTCCAGGATTGGCTGCTGCCGATTTTCACCATACTGATCACCTTTGTCAGCCTTGGCGTTGCCCGATTGATTTTCAAGTTGGCGCTTTGGAGCTATCGCAGCGCAAGTAGTTGAAATACGGATGAGGGATGAATAAGCAAATGAAAGCGCTTGCGGTTTCGCCGGCCTCATGCCTGTAGATCGAGGTAAAAGAAATTATGAGGTGCCAAGATGCCTGAAAATTATTTGGCCATTATCATTATTTTATTGATTCACTCCTTCTTTCTGGTTTGGTTCATTATTCTTTTGCGTAAAACGTTTTGGGAAAGAAATCCTGACAATAAATCATTTTTTGTTTGGAGAACGTTAGCTCATTGGGTTGTATGGATAAGTGTAACCGGTGGTTGCTTGACCTTTTTTTGGCAATCTGTTGTGGCAGCCCGCGAAGCGGCAAGATTCGCATGGTGTAATAACATGTTTAAACAATATGGTATGGCATTTCATAATTATCGTGATGTAAATGGCAATTTCCCGCCTGCCTACCTTTTGAATGATCAAGGGCAGCCCGCCCATAGTTGGCGAGTGTTGATTTTAACAATGCTAGGAGAAGATATGAATCATTATCGTTTTGATGAATCTTGGAACAGCCCGAGTAATCAAATGCTGGCCGCGAGAAAGTCAGATGAATATGGGAACGTATTATACCTCTGTCCTGATGATATTAAGGCAGGAAAAAATGACACCAGTATTGTAATGCCTATTGGACCTGAAGCAATTTCCAATGGTCCAAATAAACGGAAGTTATCCGACATAACTGATGGAACAGCCCATACAATCATGTTGGGCGAAATGTCACAATCGGGCATCCATTGGATGGAACCGCACGATTTAAAAACGGATGAGATGAGTTATCAAATTAATGACAAAACCCGCCCAAGCTTTCGCAGCATGCATGCTGGGAAAGTCAATATGTTATTCTGCGATGGAGCGGTGCGTACTGTCAAAGATGATATTGATCCAAAACTTTTAAAAGCTGCACTTACGATTTCAGGGGGAGAACCGCCTGGCAGTTTTGATAATTAATAGACCTCTCCCGGCACAAGTGCCGGAGCTAAACGACAATGAAATTAAAAACATATTACCCCATTTAGCGCTCCCCGACCATGCTCCGCATGGTGCCCGGTCGCGGCTAAACGAAATACTACACACCCCCGCTGTCCACTGCCCACTACAAAAATGCCCAAATCACTCATACTTTTATCGATTCCCGGATTGCGGGAAAAAGACGTGGCGATCATGCCGAAATTACGGCAACTCATGTCTGGGGGCGAGATCGCCGAATTTGCGCCGAGTTTCCCTTGCCTTACTTGCCCGGTGCAGGCGAATATGACCACGGGCCGGCTGCCCAATGTGCACGGGGTGGTGGCCAACGGCTTTTATTGGCGCGACAGGCGGCAGGTGGAGATGTGGACCACGCCGAACGAGTGCATCGACCGGCCGCAGATTTGGGATTTGCTCACGCACCACGAAGACACCCTGACCACGGCCGTGTGGTTTGCGATGCACGCCAAGGGCTGCGAGGCGGATTACGTGTGCACGCCCGCCCCGATCCACAATCCTGACGGATCGGAGTCGCTTTTGTGTTACACGCGTCCGCTGGAACTTTACGGGCAATTGCGCAAGGCCTTGGACGATTTTCCCCTGCAACATTTTTGGGGGCCTGGAGCGAATATAAAATCGAGCGAGTGGATCGCCGCTTCGGCCGCGTTTGCCGCCCGGCAATGGCAGCCAAAGTTCTTTTATATTTATCTGCCGCATTTGGATTACGCGGCCCAGCGCAACGGGCCGGAAAGCGCGGCTGCAGACGCGGCAATTGAAGAACTCGACGCGGTTATCGGCAAACTCGAAAACGATCTCAGCGAAGCCTACGACGAGGAATTGCTTTGGATTGCGGCCGGCGAGTACGTGATAAACAAAGTGAATCACGTGACTTTTCCCAACCGCGTGCTCCGCGAGGCGGGACTCCTGACCGTGCGCGAGCATGAGGACGGCGAACATCTGGATTTTGCCGCCAGCCGGGCATTCGCCATGGTCGATCACCAGTTGGCGCATATTTATGTGAACGACGGCGGCGAAGAAACCGCCGAGCAAGCGGCAAAACTGTTTCAAGGCCGGCAAGGCATTGCCGAGGTGCTTGTCGGCGCCCAGCGGAGCCGCTATGCACTGGATCACCCACGCAGCGGCGATGTGATTCTGATATCCACGCCCGATAGTTGGCAGGCGTATTATTGGTGGCTTTCGGACGACCGTGCCCCGCGATTCGCACGAACAGTAGACATCCATCGCAAGCCGGGTTATGATCCGATGGAGCTTTTTTTCGATCCGGCCGCGAAAGGCATTCCGCTCGATGCGTCGCTGGTCAAGGGATCGCACGGCGCCCCGGCGGTGGATCGGTCGCGGCGGAGCGTGATTTTGGCCTCCGAGCCGATCATGTTTCCCGGCCCGCCGGTGGCTGATACCGACGTATTCGGCATTGTGATGAAGCATTTTGGGATCAGTATTTAATAGTGAACCGCGGGCAGTGAGTTTAATGATACTCAGATTAGTTATGCCAATAGCCGGCGATCAACGACCGCCGGAATATAAGCGAAGTCGCACCGGTGGCTGTTAGCCGCCGGCTATTGCGTGTAACATTAGTTTTTTGATTTTCAATGAACATTTATTTACAGTCACCCATAATTAACGAAAATCCAGGAGCCACGTTGATGAAAATCAAACATGCTATATGCGTTATTCTGTTTGTGAACATATTCGCCGCCTTATCTGTTTGTGCCCAGGAAGTCAGCCCGCCGGATGAGGCGCGGGTGCAGGCTTATGAAAAAATGTTGCCCAAGACGCCACGCGGAGTTGGGGCGCCGGTCGCGGATCGAGAGACGTGGGAGGCGCTGGCGAAACAATTTGGCGGGGAAAAGACCGTCAAGGAAGCGGAGAAGATGCTCAAAACCCCCTTGCCGGAATTGACAGACGACTTGTACCTGGATTATTCGCGCACCGGCAATCGCGACCGCTGCCAGGAAGTGATCTTCAACAGGCAAGACCGGGCGAGCGTGCTGGCGCTGGCCGAGTGCTTTGAAAATCGCGGGCGGTTTTTGCCGGGCATCGAAGAGGTGATCGCCTCGATTTGCGGCGAAAAAACCTGGGTCCTTCCCGCCCACGACGGCAGCCTGCGGAATTTCAAGGGCGAAGTAATCGAAATCGATCTGAATTCGTCCTGCAATTCCTGGAACCTGGCCACCACGGCCTATTGGCTGGGCGATAAACTGAGCCCGAATATCAGAAAACTAATTGCCGATGAGCTCCAGCGGCGGACATTCGGGCCGTTTACCAGTCTGATCACTACCGGCAAGCCGCCCATGTGGTGGCTTACGGCCAAGATGAATTGGAACTCGGTGTGCCTGGCCGGGGTGACGGGCGCGGCGTTGACATCGATCGAATCGCCGCAGCGCAGGGCGTTTTTTGCCGCCTCGGCCGAAAAATACGTCCAGTATTTCATCGAGGGATTCACGCCCGACGGGTATTGCTCCGAAGGCGTGGGATATTGGAACTACGGTTTCGGACATTTTGTAATGCTGGCGGAAACCATAAAGCAGGCGACCGGCGGGAAAGTCGATTTGCTGGCTCCCAAGCGGATCAGACCCATCGCTTTATACGCGCGGCGGATGGAAATTCTGCCCGGCGTATATCCGGCCTTTTCCGATTCGCCCGTGGGTGTAAAACCTGACCCGGTATTAATGGACTTCTTGGACCGCCGCTTCAAGTTGGGCTGGAAAGAATCTGAAAAATCAAGTACGGAATCGGATCTGAGGTCCAGGGTCCGCTTGTTCAAGTTGGGCATTTTTGAGTTCCAGAATGTTATATCTCCCCCCGCCCCCTCACCCCTTGCCCCTCTCCCAAAGGGAGAGGAGACCAAACCGGCTCAGCCTCTTTGGGATTGGTTTTCGGATGCGGGCATTCTAATTTGCCGGCCTAAACCCGGCAGCGTGCATGCCATGGGTGCGGCGCTAAAAGGCGGGCACAATGCCGAGAACCACAATCACAACGACGTGGGATCGTTCGTTGTGGCGCTGGGCGGCGGAACTCCGCTTTTGGATCCCGGCAGCGAAGTGTATACGGCCCGGACGTTCGGCCCGAATCGGTACGCGAGCAATGTGATAAATTCATACGGTCATTCAGTCCCGCGCGTGGCAGGCACGCTGCAAGTGACCGGGCGCGAAGCCCAG
>JBEKZY010000067.1:0-19009 GCA_049509395.1 Thermoguttaceae bacterium
ATTTTCCTCGACAAACTTCTGCTTTTATGGTGGAACTTACGGGATCTTAACGCAAGCGAATTCTACATCGGCGTGGTAATGCTGGCCGCACTGCCGGTGTATATCTGGAAACGAAACATTTGGCTTTTGCGGGGTATTATTGCCGGCATTTGTTATATTCTCACAGTCGTAATTTTTTCTCCGCAGCACGTGTCGATTACATACCTGGCAAATGTTCGCTACCTTGTGCCCTTGATCCCGTTGTTCATCGGTTTGTCGGCCCTGGTTATCGTGCCTTTAGCGAAGCATAAGTGGCCGCTCGCCTTGTTATTGGCCTTAATTGTCTTTGGATCGAACGTATTGAATCATCCTTTTTCGCCGGAGGAGTGGAGTTGCCGGCCCGCCGAATTCATTCGAGAACTTTTTATCCCCCAGGTTACTTCAATAGACGTTGCCGTGAAGTGGATCGAAGACAACGTTCACAAAGGGGAAAGCATCTGGGTAGTGCCGGATGTCATGGGGTATCCGCTCATGTATCATGCGCCGCAGCCGGTATATGCCTGGCAGTTGAACTATCCGCCTCAGAAACAATTCGCGGCCCTGCCGCCGATCCATTTCGCCTATCGGATTCCAGCCGACTATTTCATCGCATTCGGCCCTTTTAGGGAAGGAGTGGACGGAATTATCTATTCCCTGAAGAGCCGAGGATTGTATTATCAACTCGTCAAAGTCTTCGACGCATACTGGGACGATCGAACGCGGCCTGAAATTATATTGCGGAACTTCCGCACAAATAATGACTTCGACCGCCGGTTGGAGGCCATTTACTTATATCGCCGCGTTACACCGCAGCAACAAAAATAGTTGCAGCCTTGGACAGAGCCTTTACGATTGCTTGTAAGCGGGATTTCCTGATGTTCAGGCGTGTATATCTAATTCGCCGGCGAATTCCTGGGCCGTGGCCGAGGCTTCGGCAAGGGCCTTGCGGGTGTCGGCCTCGACCTGCTCGGGCTTGTTCTGCAACGTGCCCTGGATGCGGATTGCCCGAATGTCCGTAAAGCCGATGAATCCGAAAATGCATCGCAGGTAAGACTCCTGAAAATCGTAGGTCTCGCAGGGATTGCCTGCTTGGTATGTGCCTCCGCGGGACAGAATGAGCATCAGCGGCTTGCCGGAGACCAGTCCGGTGTAGCCTTTTTCGGGCGAGTAAGAAACCGTCAGCGAGGGCTGAACGATCACGTCGATGTACTGCTTCAATCGATAAGGGATGTTGAAGTTCCACATCGGGCTGGACGATACGTACTTGTCGAAGCCCTTGAAGTGATTGATGGTTTTGATGACGGCCTGCCAGGCGGCCTCGGCCTCGCTTTTGGGGGTCTGGCCGGCCATTACCGCGTACTTGGCCTTGGCTTGCGGGGCGGTAAAGGGAGGAATTTCGGCCTTGTACAGGTCCAACACCTCTACGCGGTCTTCAGGCCGGACTTGCCGGTACGAATCTAAAAACGCCTTGGCCACCCGCGCTGAATAGGACTCAACCCGGGGACTGGCGATGATATGAAGCACATTGGCCATTGGGTTCCCCTTTTTTTACTCACGATTATTATAGCGCCGGACATCAGCCGGACAAGTTGAGATTTCCCGGATCGGAAAGCGATAAAATTGGGGTTTTAGACCAATTTCAACTTCAAACAGCGCTTAACCGCGTGTTTACGCTACGCGAAAACACGCTCGGTTATAGATAATGGCCGCGCTGAATTAAATTAGAACGCGTGTTAGACCCGATATTTGGGCGATGCTCAGGTTTGCTTTAGTCCGGCAATGTCTTGGAGAATGTTGACGATGCTTTGCCGCTGTTGATTGACGATGGTCAGGCCGGACAGGGCGTTATCGGCCAAGGCTTGATAGTAGTCTTGATTCTGGGTTTCTTCGACGTCATCGACTTTGTTTATGGAATCGATATAATCTCCCAGCTTGGTTTGCATATCGCTAAGCAGGCCGGATGAGGAGCTAACGGCGGCATTGTAAAAGCCGTCGACGGCCCCTTGGACGCGGCTTAATTTTCCTAGGGATTCATCGACCACCCGGATGGCTTGCGAGGTGTTGTCGCCCAATCCGGCTAGCGAGCCGCCGGAATAAAGATCGTCGAGTGCTCCGCTTGGTCCGCTAAAGTTTGCGGAAGCCACGGCGGGAATCGTCAAGGATGATTTATCGCCGACGCTCTGCGACATGGCGAAGGATAGATTATTGCCTGTAACGGTAATGGGATCAAACCCGCCGGTAAAGCCGGGTTTGAACTCGATTTCAAACGTCGAGCCGTTACTGTTGACGGTAAAGCGGTTGCCGCTCACGTTGCCGGAGTCGGAGGCAATGCTTATTCCGTTGATGACCGCCGAGGCATTTGTGCCCGTGGAATTTCCATATCCATCGCCGCCGGAAAATGAGAAAGTTTGATCGCCGGCGGTAACCGCAACACTAACCTTGGCGCTGGAACCGTAATCGACGCTGGTAATGGTGAGCGTATGATCGGGATGGACTTCGGCAGTGACGCCGGTATTGTAGCTGTTGTCATTCACCGCAGTGGCGAGGTCACTGAGGGCTTCGCCGTTGTGAACTGTAATTACCTGGCTTCCGCGCGTGCCGGTAAGTGTAAAGGTAGTATCTTGTGATACGACAATTTGGCTGGATGAATCGCCTGTATATGTGAGCATCGCTTGAGTGGCCGTGGCGGAAACGGTTCCGGAGATCGTAGTGCCCGATGCGGCCGCGCCGCGTACTACGACATCGGCGACCTGGGCGTTGTTGCGGCCGGAATACGTGTAATCGGCCGCTCCGTCCAGAAGAGTTTTGCCGTTGATGCTCGTGCCGGCCAGGGTATTGATTTGGTCGATGGCGGCGTCGATTATGGCCTGCGACTGGGCCCTCTGGTCGTCGGTAAGCGTATGATTTACGTCTTTTAAGAGTTCGGTGCGGATGGCGTTGAGTTGGGTTTGAATGCCGCCCAGGGCCGTTTGGGTTTGCGAAATCATGCTCCCGGCGGCAGTCGCGTTCGAGAGAGTCGCCGTCACGCTGCTGAGTTGCGATTGCAGTCCGCTAAGCATGACAAAGGCCGAAGGATCGTCGCTTGGGGCGTTGATTTTATGGCCCGTGGCCATGCGAAAACTGCTCAAAGTGACCTGGGCATTGGCCAAAGCCAGGCTGTTGAGCAGACGGCGTTCAATTCCTGTCAGGGCGGATCCGATACGTGCCATAATTGCCTCATTTTCTTACAAACCAGGGCACAAGCAAGCGTCCGACGCGGACCCATACTCTTTCGGACGAAGGCGCATCTTCTTCGCTGGCCATCAAATAAGCGGAAAGGCTGATGAGCAGTTCGTTGGCCCTGCGGAGGATGTCTTTGCGGCGCCGGTTGCGAGTTATTTGCGGCATGACTACCACGCGGATTCTCGTTCGCACGCGGGCGGATTCATGAACGTCATTGTTGTTTTTTCGCGAGCGTTCTTCCTCGATCAGCAAATCGATCATGAACACGGCGGGGCGGTCTGCCATGCGGCGCAGACGATTGAAACGTTGTTCTTCGATTTCCAGGCAAATGTGATTGCCGTCGACGGAAGTAATTTTGGCGTCATGGTCGGCCACGAAGCCGCGGAGCTTTTCCACGGCCATTTTAATGGGCACGGCGGTGACAAGTTTTTTTTCCAGCAATTTTTCTTTTGAATCCGCTTGGCGCCGCTGGGACTTTGTTTTGCCCGGCTGCTGTTTTACACTCGAGCCCGCGCCCAGTTGCACGACGCAATTCCTGCCTTTGGCTTTAGCCAGCAATAATGCCCGATCGGCCCTGCGGAGCATGGTTTCGGGCGTATCGCCCGGCTGAATTTCGGTAACGCCGAAACTGGCCGTAACCTGGCGGCTTCCCATTTTGAGTCGAGGCATGTGGCATAAGTTCATGCGGATTTGCTCGGTGCGGCGGGCCGCGGTGGCATTATCGCAATCGGTGCATAGGACGACGAACTCTTCGCCGCCGTAGCGGGCCACCAAATCGCCGGGCCGGCAAGAACTCTTCAACAACGCGGCCAGGCATTTGATGGCCTCGTCGCCCGCCTGGTGTCCGAACGTGTCGTTGACCTGCTTGAATCGATCCAGGTCGCAAATAATCAAACTGCAAGGGATCTGCCTTTGTAGATGGACTTCGACGAACATCTCGTGCACGCGGTCGAATTCCGCCCGATTGGCCACTTGTGTCATGGGATCATTGGTGGCTTTATCGTACAAATTCATGCACCGCCGTTCCAAGGTGGTTTCGGAGGAGGCGTCATGGAACATAAGTATGCCGCCGGTTATGATTCCATCGTCGCCGGCAACGGGGATCACGTGCGTGTCGACGGCCACGGGCCGGCCCATGCGGGCGACAATCGTCAATCGCCTTAACAAATGCACTCCCGACTTAAGCACGGTATTCACCGGGCAATCCGCATCGCCGATCGATTCACCCTTTTCGTCGCTCATACTGAGCAAGGCCGGATGCCAAATTTGCCCGCAAACGCTGTCCGCGGCAATTCCGGTCAGCCGTTCGGCGCCTCGATTCCAAAGCGTAACCCGCCCCGCGACGTCGATGAAGATCACCGCATCGCACATATTTTCCAGCAATTTCGCCTCAAATAAAGATTCGGCCTTTACGCCGCAAAGCGGAGAAGGCACGGTGTTCAACGACCAGTGCGAATTCACCAATGCGGGATCGAGCGCGTGAAGCCAGCGCTGGGCCGCTCTTTGATGCAAGGCCGAATGGTCATCGCGGTAAAACTCGGCAAAGTGCCGGACCAGTTCGGGATCGAATTGCCTGCCCGCGCACTCGAATAGTTCGCTCATGGCGCTTTCCTGCGAACGGGCAGGGCGATAGACGTGATCCGTGGTCATGGCATCGAAGGCCTCGACAATGGCGATCATCCGTGCGCCATAGGGTATGTCGGCGCCGCGGCGCGAAAAACTCTTCCGGCTGCCGTCGTACCAGGCCGACACATTTCCCACGATCGCCAATACCTCTTCCGAAATGCAGCAATGCCTGAGGATTTCAAGACTGTTCTTTCGGGCGCGCAACATCAAGGCCATCTCGTCTTCCTCGAGGATGCCGGGTTTCAGGAGGATTTGGTCCGGCGCGCCGATCACACCCAGATCGTGCAACAACGCGGCAATTTCAATGGCGTCGCGGCGCGTCTGTTCCAAGCCCATCTCCACTGCCCAGGCAGAACATGTCAGAGCCACGCGCAAGGAGTGTCCGGCCGTGGCGGCGTGTTTACATTGCAATGCGGCGAACAGGCTGCTGGCGATCCCCAGCCGCACCTGGATCAGTTCATTGTCGGCCGGCTCGCTCAAGACCGGCGGCAAAGTATAATTTGACGCCGAAATAATTTCCAGCTCGCGCAATAGACCGTTCAGGTCGGTCAACCATTGTTCAACCTTGCCGGCGGCCTCAGCCTGGTTCGGCGCAGCGATAACGTCCAACGCCGAGTTGCCGTTGACCTGCGTTTCAGAATCTGGTTTGTTTGTCATGGCTGCCGAATTCCCTGTATCTATAAAACCTAGGTCACAACAGGAGTTAGGTCAAAATTCGGCAGTCTAATCGAGCGAGAAATCGCGCCTTGACAGCCCCCTTGGCAGACGCATGTTTAATAAGTGCAACACTGCTGCAAAATTAGTTCATGGCCACTTGGAAAAGTCGGCAAAAACGGCGATACATAGCCGGAATCCGGGGACTTTCCCGATTTTCGCGGGCACTATGCTTGCATGGTCGGCGAAAATGGAACTGTCCCCTTTGGCCGCTCTTGCATAAAAGAAATCAATATTGTCAAATCCCTGATTCATAAACCCCAATCCCCAATCCCTCATATTTATCATGCGATTGATTACTTACTACGGTCCCCATGGTCCGCGCGTGGCCGGCATGCGCGATAATGAATTCATCGATCTGAACCAAGCCGATCCCAATGTGCCGGCCTGCATTAAAGCATTGTTGGCCCAAGGACCCGACGGCATCGGCCGGGCACAAGCGGCCTTGGCCTCGGGCAAGCCGATTCCACCCGAAGGATTCCGGCCGGCGCCCCCGGTCCCGCAACCGGAAAAAATCATTTGCGTGGGACTGAATTATGCCGATCACGCCAAGGAAACCGGCGCAAAATCTCCGCCCGAACCGATATTGTTTTGCAAATTTTCTTCGGCAGTTTGCGGCCATCGGCAGCCGATCGTGCTGCCCCGTATCAGTCAGGAAGTCGATTTCGAGGCCGAATTGGTCGCCGTAATCGGGCGCGGCGGCAGGCATATTCCCAGGCAGGAGGCAATGGAGCACGTGGGCGGGTATTGCTGCGGCAACGACGTCTCCGCCCGGGACTGGCAAATACGCAAGCCCGGCGGACAATGGCTTTTGGGCAAATCGTTCGACACATTCGCGCCTATCGGTCCGGCTATCTTCACCGCCGATGAAATTCCCCAGCCGGGGAATCTTAAAATCCAACTCCGCTTAAACGGCCAGGTGATGCAAAAATCGAGCACGGCTCAGTTGATCTTCGCAATCGACTATCTGGTATCTTACGTTTCGGATATCTGCACGCTGGCGCCCGGAGATCTGATTTTCAGCGGCACTCCGCCGGGCGTAGGTTTCGCCCGTAAACCGCCGGTATTCCTCAAACCGGGCGACATGGTCGAGGTGGAAATCGAAAAACTCGGCATCTTGCAAAACCAGGTGGTCGCCGAGCAATAAATAAATTGCGAATATTAGCATATATGCGTATTTTGCGTCATCCGGGCGGTTGGCACAGCATTTGATACATTCGCTGGTATCCAACTGTCGATGAAAAGATACGTGGGATTATTTTGCTTTGATATTCCACGATTTCATTCAATTACAGTGTCCCCAATCAACTTCGCGGAAAAAATTCAGGTTTAATAGAACAGTGTCTTTGCACGCTTCCAGCCAATTTCGAAGTGGCGGCCGCCGGCGGCGATTGCTGTCCGAAGAGATTTATAACGGGGATTCCCTGTCCGTTTCCTCGAATTCATCCGGCAATCCCACTGTGGCAAATCGATCGGATCATTACCCAGACGCCTCGTTCTTGGACGAACAATTGCGCATGATCGATCTTGTTCCGCGGCGATTGACAATACTAGCTTTATGGTTGGCCGCCGGGCTGGCGATTATTTCCGGCCTGGAAGTTTTGCATGGTTGGCAGTGCGAGCTTTCGGCTGCCATCGCCGGCGGGCAATTCGCCGCATTCGATCTGACCCGGACAGGATGCCTGGGCAGTTGGTTTGCGAGTCTGCTGTTAATGGCGGCATCCGCGGCGGCCGTGTTGACGTATACCATTCGCCGGCACAGGACCGACGATTACCACGGACGGTATCGGATTTGGCTGTGGGCCGCTTTGGGCAGTTTTTTTGCGGCCACCGACGTTGCCGCCGATCTCGACGAAAGCTTCAGACAGATTATGATTCACCTGACGAAAACCCATATTTGGGGCGATGGAACCCTGTGGTGGATCATCCCCTATGTTTTGGTCTTGGGGGCATTGGGATCGCGCTTGGTATTGGACATGCGGCCCTGCCGGCTTGCGATAACGGCTTTTACATTGGCCGCGGCCGGTTATCTGGTTGCCGCGAGCATGGAACTCGGTTTGGTGTCAATCGGCGATGCAGTTAGGACGGTGATGATCAAGGCCGGTTGCGCGATGTTCGGCCATTTGATGCTGCTGATGTCGATGGCCCTAAACGCCCGGTATGTTATACTCGATGCCGAAGGTCTTTTGCCCCGCCGGGAATCGAAATCGCATGGAGACTCTGAAAAGGATAATATGGAAGAATCCTCTGGGGCCCCAGGCAAGCAGTGGACGCGGGTGGATTCATCGGTTGGCACCCCACAGCCGGTGCAGCGCCGCAACTCAACGCCTGTTTCGGCCAGTCCAAGCACCCCCCAGCCCATCTTTTCTAAATCACCCGTTCCGCCGGCGCCGGTGACTCGCAAGCTCACAAAGCAAGAGAAAAAAGCCCTGCGCGACAGGCTCTTACGCGAACGCCTGGAACGCCAACGCCGCTAAGACTAAGAACTACCAACAAACAGTGCTCAATCAGGGGTGGGCAATTTATTGCCCGCTCGTGAACCGAACATGGTAGGTGGTAGATGGTATATGGTGGATGGTATATAGTATTGGGATCATTTTTTAAAAATTGTTCCCGACAGAGAAAATAAGCTGCCCCCTGTCCCACTATTACCTATCCCTTATTACTACCAATTCCCCAAAACATGACACGTACAAGATTCGCACCCAGCCCAACTGGATATCTTCACATTGGCGGCGTTCGCACGGCACTTTTTTGCTGGTTATACGCGCGGCAGCATGGCGGGCAGTTTATCCTGCGGATCGACGACACCGACCAGGAGCGGAACGTCGAGCAGGCCTTGGCCCCCATCTTGGACGGGCTGCGATGGTTGGGCATCGACTGGGACGAAGGCCCGGACATTGGCGGACCTCATGAGCCTTATTATCAATCGAAGCGGGCCGACCGGTATCAAGCCGCGGTTGAGAAACTGCTGGCCGGCGGTCATGCCTACCGCGATTACGCCACGCCGGAAGAACTTCATGCCGAGCGCGACCTTGCCTTGGCCGAAAAACGGGCCTTTGTCTACAGCCGGCAATTCATGGCCGAAACGCGCGCCGACCAGGCCCGATTCGAGGCTCAAGGCCGCCAGTGCGTGGTCCGCCTGAAAATGCCCCGCGAAGGCAAGCTGGCGCTGGACGACCTGGTCCGCGGACGGGTGGAATTCGATTGGGCCTGCGAACAGGATCACGTCATCCAACGCGCGGACGGCACCTGTTTATATCACTTGGCAAATGTGGTTGATGACGACGATTTTCAGATTACGCACGTGATCCGGGCCGAGGAGCACCTTTCCAACACCCCGCGCCAGGTCTTCATGATCCAGGCGCTCGGTTATCCGATGCCGCAGTACGCCCATCTGCCCTTCGTGGCCGAGCCGGGCAGCAGGAATAAGTTGAGCAAGCGAAAGCTGGACAAGTATTTGAAAAACCGCGATTTCGCGGAACTGGTCCATCACGGGCGAAAAATCGCCGAGGCCATCGGGCATCCGACCGACGCCGATTCGTTTAACCCGGTGATCGTCGATTTCTACAAGACCGTGGGCTACCTTCCCGATGCGATCATCAATTATCTGGCGTTATTGGGCTGGTCGCTGGACGATAAATCGGAGAATTTCAGCCGCGAGGAGTTGATCAAGAATTTTTCCCTGGAGCGGGTCAACAAGGCCCCGGCCAGTTTCGATCCTAAAAAACTAATGTCTTTCCAGGAGCGGCACTTTCAGGCGTTGCCGTTGGAAAAAAAGGTCGCTCTGGCGATGCCGTTTTTAGAACGTGCTAGATTGATATCGCCGACAATTGACAAAATTGTCACTAGCAAGGTACAATCGGTCGTCGCCGCGGCCGGGGATCGGCTGAAGGTTGCCGGAGATATTCTACAATTCGACGAGTTCTTCCTGCCGGACGAAAAGATTCCCTACGACGAAAAATCCTTCGACAAGCACATTCGCAAAGCTGATGGCGCTTTGTTGCTTAAGAAATTCAAAGACCGCCTGGCGGCTGCGGAATCGTTCGATGTGCCTACTCTGGAAAAACTTATGCACGATTTTGTGGCCGGACAGCAAATAAAGATAGGCCAGATCATTCACGCGGTGCGTGTGGCAGTCACGGGAAAGTCGACCGGTCTGGGAATGTTCGACACCTTGGCAATCCTCGGCAAAGCCTCTTGCCTGGCCAGAATCGACCGTACACTGGAACAGGCTTGACCTATTAGGATTGCACCAGAGCCGGGAACATTTAAAATGGCGCTCAGTTCCCTGGTATTTTGTCTTGGCCGTTCCTTGCGGCTACCTGCGCATGAAAAACCCTGCCGAGAACGACCCGGCAGGGCAATTGGAGAAACAAATTTCAATGAAAAATATTTCGAGGTTCCTATCCAAACTCGGATAATAGTCGTCTAAGTGTTATGGGATCTTTACCACCGATTTTTTATATGGGCGGAGCGCGCTTTGTCTGGGCGCGCTCCGCCGGTATGTGGTATATTTGTTATCCGTTTAATCGCCGGCGACGAATCCATACCGTTGCCAAACCGAATAATCCGGCCAGGCCCAGCAGCGTCAGCGTGCCCGGCTCGGGTACGGCTGTGTTGAATGCCTGGATGTTGTCGATGGCGATCTGGTTGGCATAGCCGCTCTCTCCGTTGAGGTGCATGAAGAACTCGCTGGTCGTGGTCGGCGTGGAAACGCCGCTAGACCAGAATTGGTCGCCGCTGATGGCCAGCGCACCGTCAACGTACGCATCTACCATTCCCGTGGTATAGTCGGCCGAAAGAGTCAGATTGTAGGTTTGGCCTTCGACGTAGTTGCCAAAGGTGATCAGCCGCGTATTGTCAGCGCTGCGGAGCGCGAATACACCGCCGGTGTCGCTGGTCGGTGCGGCGGCGAAACAGAAGGCCCTACCTGCATCAGTAAAGGTGTTTATTCCGAACAAAATGCCGGCCTGATCGCTGGTGTCATTCAGATACTTCGGCTGTGCGGTAGCCCTGGCCGGCGCGGCTAGAACATTCAGCTCGAACTTCAGGGTCACTTGAGTAGAAGTCATCGAAAAGCCAGTATCCATCCAAAGAGCCCCCAATTCGCCATTGCTGGAATTCGTGGTGAGAACTGCGGCATTGCTCATCCCGGAAACATTGCCGACCACCAATGTGCCGCAGTCAGGTGTGGGCGGACTCTGGTACCCGGGGTCCCAGTCCGGCAAGGGGCTAGTATTGTAGCCGCCTATGGCTTGCACCGTGGTAATCGGCGCGCCTGCTGTCAGCGGGTTGGGCGCGGGGCCTGTGGACGGTGCCGAACCGATCGTGTCGCCGTCAAAATTGATGTCCATGAACTTGAACGTGTCCGCTTGGATTGAGGAAACTGCCAGCAGAACGGCCACCACACTGAACACTATAAGCATTTTAAAACTGATCGTTTTTACTGAAGATTTCATTTTTGTTTCTCCTTTTTGGATGGCGGAAATGTTCCGCCGTTAATGTTGTTGTTAAAATATTTGAAAAACTGAAATACACAAAAAACACGTTAAAACTCACACGCTTTTGTCAGGCACGGCCCGACCGCACTCTATTCGCAAACATGCATTTATTATCACGATCATTGAAAATCTTTTTCGTTTGTTATTTTATTTTCGCTGCCTCGCAATTGGGTTGTAAAATTATTGTTATTGGGTTAACACACATGGCGGAGCACGCAATGTCTCGGCGCGCTCCGCCGGTATGTGATATATTTGTTATCCATTGGATCGCCGGCGACGAATCCACATCATGGCCAAACCGGACAATCCGGCCAGGCCCAGCAGCGTCAGCGTGCCCGGCTCGGGAACGACAGTTAAGTCGTCGGCGTAGCCGTGCCATGTCTGCGAGGCGTCCCATTCACCAACACTGATGCGGACGTACGTGACCGGCAAGTCTCCCCAGGTCGTCGAACCCGAATAGGTAGTGGCCGCCAGTTGATCCAGAGTGCCTTGCGTGCCCGACGCATCGAAAGTGCCGGGGGTCAATCCCGTGCGGTCGCCGACCACATGGAACGTGGTGCTGTTGCGGTCAATAGTGTTCTGGGTCCACGTATTGTCCGCTATGGAAGTCATGCTGAACTGGATGATCATTGTGTCGTCGGGATTAGGATCGTTGGGGGTTGCGACACTGAAGATCAGGTAAGGCGACAGATCGGAACGCCCATCTGTGCGCATGACCCAGTCCGAAGCGATGACATTATTAAGCGTTAATCCGTACGAGCTGAGGTCTTCCGACTTCCAGCGCGTATAAGCAAAAGGCTCATTATCAAGCGTGAATTCGGCGGATTGACTTCCACTATAGGCTACAGTGGTCGATATGCCTGCCGAACTGCCCGGATCATTATAAAAGTTAAAAGGACCGGAGCCTTCAAAACCCTGGATATATGCCGCGCCGGCGATAACCGCATTGAGAGCTACGGCCACTATTGCACAGGCTGCCACAAATGTCATTTTTGTTACTAAATTTTTCATTTTTGTTTCTCCTTTTTGGATGGCGGAAATGTTCCGCCGTTAATGTTGTTGTTAAAAAACTTTGTTAAAAATGTTTGAAAAACTGAAATACACATAAAAAACACTCTAAAACTCATACTCTTTTGTCAGGCACTGCCCGACCGCACTCATTTCGTAAACACGCAAACTTTTTTATCTATATCACCGAACGAATTGTTTGTTTCGGCGTTTGCCAGTTCATAATTTCGCTGCCTCCTTTTCGTAATGTTAATGTAGATTGAATTTGTAAGGGCCATTCCAATCCGTGAACAAATAGTTCTGCATTTCCTTTCCGAACTCAGTTAAACGCCGCCTATATGTTATGGGGCTTTGCCCCCCGTTGTTTTCTTGTTTGTTTGGGCGGTGCGCACCACATTTAGGTGCGCACCGCTTGTTTTTCATTGATATTTATCCACTGGAGTGCCGGCGGCGAATCCACATCGTCGCCAAACCGGACAATCCGGCCAGACTTAACAGCACCAGCGTGCCCGGCTCGGGAACGGCGGTTGCGGTTAAAGTCATCACGCCGGAGACTTCGTAATTATCGGGTCCCGTCATCTGCAAGTCGTCGCTGTATCCGCCGAAAAACACCCGCAACTTCCCATTGTCGAGCACAGACGGATCAACCAGCACTTGAAACTCGTACACAAACGAAGGATCATTCATGTTCGCAATGCCCAGTGCATCGCTAGTGCCGGAGGATCGCCAAACCGGGAAAGCATGCGTTGCATCAGCGGACCAGGGGTCATTTCCCTTCACAATCCCGGATGTCCAGGTCGCGGGCGACTGGATCAACTTCCAGGAACTGACCCCCTCAGCGCCCGGATCGGAGTTACCTACAGAGAACATCGTCTCGCCCCACGCGGCCGCTGCCGCGCCTCCCGCACCCCAGAGGTTGATTTCATCGAAGGCGAAACCAGAACTCGGCGCCCACGTGTTGAAATCAACAGCAGCCGCCCCTTGGTCGTTCACGCCATAAGTCGTACTGCGCACCTCGTTGTCCTGCGTCCAGTCCCGATAGCGCCTTGGCGCAGCCTGATCCGTGCGGGCCTCTGCTGCATTGTCCGCCGAGTACGTCCATATATCGGCGCCCGTAAATGTGATGTCGTACCACTGCTGCGACGCCGAGGCCACACCACCGAGGCAAAATACCAAGCCCATAGTCAGCAAAATCACACTCATCAAAATTACTACTGAAGTTTTCATTTTTGTTTCTCCTTTTTGGATGGCGGAAAGATTCCGCCGTTAATGTTGTTGTTGTTAAAAAACTTGTTAAAAATATTTGAAAAACTGAAATACACATAAAACACGTTAAATCTCACACTCTTTTGTCAGGCACGGCCCGACCGCACTCATTTCGTAAACACGCATTTATTTTCACGATCATTGAAAAACTTTTTCGTTTATCATTTATTTTCGCTACCTCGCTATTGGGTTGAAAAAAAATTGTTCTTGCATTTCACACTTGGCGGAGCACGCAATGTCTCGGCGCGCTCCGCCGGTACGAAGATATATTTGTTATCCACTTGATTTTCGGCGGCGAATCCATATCATGGCCAAACCGGCCAGACTTAACAGAGTCAGCGTGCCCGGCTCGGGCACCACCGTCCCGAAGTTATCGACGGAAATGGTGCCGCTCCCGGTAAAGCCCAGATTGGCATTATTAGTAAAGCCGTCTGCAAAGACTAATCCAATGTCATCGGGAGCGGCGATGATCTGTGCAAAAGTTTCGCTGCCGGCATTCTGGTTGGGCCATACTTCAAAGTTCGCTGCATCTAGCGCAACTTGATGAGTCGTCCAACTTGTATCCCCGTTAGGATCCCAACTATAAGTGTCGTTAGAGACGTAATAGTTGGACCCGCCGCTCCAACCGCCGACATAGAAACGCACTTTGGCTCCTTCTGGCCCGGTAACCGAGCCGTCGGTTTTGAAGTCGGCGGTCATAGTCATACCAGTCAAGTCGCCATATGGAGTTAGAACCGTTGGTTGAAATCCATAAAGCAGGTTGGAGCTACTGCTGCTCAAAACACCGCTAATGCAACCGGGAAGATTCCCGTCCGAACCGTTCCAAGTTGCCCCAGTGGATGATTGATTTCCAGCACCGTCTGTTCGAACTTCCAACCAATTTGCGTTGTCGTTGCTGAACGTTTCGATATAATCTGCTGAAGCGTTTACCGCAAAAGCAAAAATCGCAATTGCCACAATACCGATAAAACACACTAAGCTTTTTTTTACTATAGTTTTCATTTTTGTTTCTCCTTTTAGGATGGCGGAAATGTTCCGCCGTTAATGTTGAAAAATATTGTTAAACACAAAACACACGTTAAAACTCACAAACACTTTTTTATCAGGCATTGCCTGACCGCACTCATTTCGCAAACACCCACTTTTTCATCGCTATCACTTGTAAGTTCATGTTTCGCTGCCTCCTTTTCGTAATGTTAATGTTGATTGAACTTGTAAGAGCCACTCCAATCCGTGGAAAGATGGTTTTGAATTTCCTTTCCGAACTCGGTTAATCGCCGCCTATACGTTATGGGGTTTTGACCCCGATTTGGAACTCATTGTTTCCCCGGTATTCACGCCGCCACTCCATGAACGGCTTCCCCGGGACCTGTACGAAATCCGTGTTGATTCATCAGCGCCAGTATCCAGGGGGGAGTGTTATGCAGTCGCATAACAACATCCAGTTGCCCATGCTGTTGGCAAAAACTTTCGATCGAACGAATAAGGTTCAAGGCAATCTTCGTATGGGACCACTCCGGATCGATGCGGAAAAGAACGATTTCGGCCGAATGCGTTCCGACTTGAACCAGCCGGGCAATGCCCACAACTTGATCGCCGATTTTGTTGACCCATACGGAACTTATGGGAATATTCTTCTTATGCTTCGAGCGGGGGCTTCCGGCCATCGTCTTTCCGAAATTCGGATTGCTATGGTTATCAACAGAGTTGCCGGTGAATTGAGGCCGTGCTGAAAAATGTTCTTTGGGACGATGCAATTTTATCGGGGAATGTCCGGCAAGAATGCCAAAGGTGTTGCTACTCATTTTTTAGATCCTTATAATGTTGTTAAATAACATTGTTAAAACGTTTGATAAAACTGATCTATATAAAAAACACTCTAAAACTCGAATACTTTTGTCGGACACTGCCCGACCGCACTCATTTCGCAAACGCCCACTTTTTCATCACTATCACTTGTAAGTTCATGTTTCGCTGCCTCCCATGTTTGAGATAAAGGTGGAAAATGTTGTATTTTTCGGCCTCATGCTTTGGTTTTAGTAGGCGGCCGCGCCCGGGTTTGCAAGTTTAACGTCCGCCGCCCGTTTATGTGTTTCCGGTTTTGAAGGGACAATTGGCTGATCAAATCCGGTTTGAAGGGCTTGCATTCGAACAGCGCTGCGCCGCAGATGCGGGCCTCTCGTTCGATCGCCTGGTCATAATTGTCGGTCACCACGTAGATCACCGCCTGGACCAGGAAGTTTTTCAGCAAAGCGCACACCTCCAGTCCCGACATATCGGGCAAAAAGTCATTCACCATCCACACGTCGACCGGTTGAGTGCGCGCCAATCGCAGGGCTTGCTGTCCGTTGCTGGCAAATTCCCAACGGATATCGGCTCCTCGAGTGGCACGGCGCAAATCGGCGTAGTCGTCCGGGCGCCGATCGACCACGGCCACCGTTATCGCGCCGCAGTCATCCGGGTTAGTCAAAATAGAATCCATTTCTAAAATTCCTCCTCGATTGTTAGGCCGCGGCGGGCACCAACGGGCACCATGCAAAACATGGTCGGTTGGTCGGCCGCGATTGTTGGCCCCCTTTCTTTTTTTGTGTTGTACATTTCCGAAAGATTGTTTTTCCATTAAGCAACCGCGATGCCAATTACGAAAACGCGGCATATTGCCGGATGCAACTTCCGCTCACAACACGGCTTGTGAAAATTAACCGCCAAGAACGGCGGAAAAAGCGAAAACAAAAGACTTATACCAAAATGGTTCGGCGCTATACCAAATTGGTTGCATCGCGGTGAGCCATAATAGCATGTCGCTCAGATATGCGGCGCGCAACGGCCTTTCAGGCGGCGCGGCTGCGAGAAAATGGCAGCAGAATGCCGAGTTTTTCGATCTTTCTCAGGAGCAAACGGCGGTCAACCCCCAACAACCTTGCCGCGGCGCTCTGGTTGTAACGGGTTTTCTCCAGGGTTTCGCGGATTATTCGGCGTTCGCACTCCTCGAGTTTGGGCCAAGAATCGCCGCAGTGACAGCAAGGCGGTTTTTGCGGCCCGACGAAGTCAAGTGCTAAAGGAAGCGTGGACCGAACAGGGCATTCGTCGTCGTTTTGCGCATCCGAAAGAGACCGCCTTTCCTGGGGCTCGACCAGATCCATCAGATGCCGGTCGGTTATTTCGTCCTCTTCGCTAAAAACCACCGCCCGTTCCAGGACATTTTGTAATTGCCTCACGTTGCCGGGCCATTGGCACAATTCTAAATAGCCGACGGCCGACTGCGACAACTGCTTGCGAGGCAGCCCGTTTTCGATGCAAAAACAATTGAGAAAGTGCTCGCACAAAGGCGAGATGTCCTCGATGCGCTCGTTAAGGGCCGTGGTGGCCAGTTTCACCACATTGAGCCGATAGAACAAATCGAGCCGAAATCGGCCGGCTTGGACCTCTTTTTCCAATTGAAGGTTAGTGGCCGCAAGCAGGCGAATGTCGACGGGTATGCTTTTATGGCTGCCCACGGGAACGACCGCTCGCTGTTGGATGACGCGAAGCAATTGGCATTGCAGTTCCAGGCTAATCTCGCCGATTTCATCGAGGAAAATGGTGCCGCCGTCGGCCGCCCGGAAACAGCCGAGTGTATCGTGCTCGGCGCCTGAAAAGGCCCCTTTGACATGCCCGAAAAGCTGGCTGGGAAATAACGTGGCGGGAATCGACGTGCAATCGACAGCCACGAAAGGCTCCTTGACGCGGCCGCTTAATTGGTGGATAGAAGAGGCAATCAGTTCCTTACCTGTCCCGCTGGGTCCCTCGATTAAAACATTACAGCGATATCCTGCCACCCGTTCAATCGAACGTCGGATTTGTTCTGCCCATTTTGACCTGCCAATTAGCTCATACATGTCGTTCTTTGTTGTTTTCGCAGGAAAATCAAGGACTTCCGTGAAGACCAGTCCGCTATCCGCTGCGGATAACGTACTAGAGAAAACGCCTCGCCCAAGAATGGCCCGCGACAAGGCGATGCCTTGCACTGCGAGCACTGGGCCATAGGTATGTATAACGCTGCCTACATAAGTTTAAGTAATAAACCAGAAGTATTGAATTTACCATAAAAAATGGTAATGTCAAGTATTTCAATAGGGCCTCGTAAGAATTAAATGAAACCACATCTATCGAGGGGGAAAACTGGCCGATTCATGGCCCATACTGGGTATAAGGATGCGGACTAGTCGGCCAGTTTAGCCGTCGAGCCTACTACCGCTTGCGTAGGAAAAGTGCCATAAATGGCCCTAACTATTGCATCCTACATTGCACAATGAACCTTCCCACGGCCAAACGACTAGCAAACTCGGATGGAACAGCCGTGTTTGCGGCTGAATAAAGATCATTGGCTACATCGGAATCAAAATCAAACTGATAATGTCGGTACTACTAATAGTGCTAACGGATTGAGTTTATACTAGCAATCATCTAAATGGAGTACGATAAGGAACTTTATAACATGAGCACCAACAGCATTCCTGCGGCAACGGACTTCATCCGCGAAATAATCAACGAGGACCTCCGCACCGGCAAATACAACGGGCGGGTGCATACGCGGTTTCCGCCCGAGCCCAACGGATATCTGCACATCGGGCACGCCAAGTCGATCTGCCTGAACTTCGGCATCGCTCAGGACTATGGCGGGCTGTGCAACCTGCGCTTCGACGACACGAATCCCTGCAAGGAGGACGTGGAGTACGTCGATTCGATCATGGAGGACGTACGCTGGCTGGGCTTCGATTGGGGCGATCGGTTGTTCTACGCCTCGGACTATTTCGATCAGCTATACGAGTGGGCGATCCAGCTTATCATGGCCGGCAAGGCATACGTTTGCGATCTTAACGCCGACCAGATGCGCGAGACTCGCGGCACCTTGACCACGCCCGGCAAAAACAGCCCGTATCGCGACCGGTCGATCGCGGAGAACCTCGAACTTTTCGAGCGGATGCGGGCCGGCGAATTTCCCGACGGATCGCGGACCCTGCGGGCGAAGATCGACATGGCCTCGCCAAACCTAAACATGCGCGACCCGGTGATGTACCGCATTCTGCACGCCACGCACCATCGCAGCGGCGACAAGTGGTGCATATACCCCATGTACGATTTCACCCACGGCGAATCGGACTCGATGGAGCGCATCACGCATTCGATCTGCACGCTGGAATTCGAAAACCACCGGCCCTTATACGACTGGTACGTAAAAGAATTGGGCATTTACGCCCCGCAACAGATCGAGTTCGCCCGGCTGAACCTAACCTACACGGTGATGAGCAAGCGGAGGCTATTGGAACTGGTAAAAGACGGCCAGGTAAGCGGATGGGACGATCCGCGGATGCCCACCATCTGCGGGCTCAGGCGCCGGGGGTATTCGCCCGAGGCGATTCGCGATTTTTGCAAGCGGATAGGCGTGGCCAAGATCGAGGGCATCAACGATATCGCGCTTTTGGAGCATTGCCTGCGCGAAGACCTTAACAAGCGGGCCCCGCGAGTGATGGCCGTTTTGCATCCGCTTAAACTGGTCATCGACAACTATCCCGAGGATCAAGTCGAACAGATGGAGGCGGTCAACAATCCCGAGGACGCCTCGATGGGCACGCGGACCGTGCCATTTTCGCGAGTGCTTTATATCGAGC
>JBEKZY010000068.1:0-21420 GCA_049509395.1 Thermoguttaceae bacterium
GTATCAAGAAAAAAGATTTCTTCTTGTTCCAAGTCCGGTCTTGGTGATAAGTTCGGATATAAAAGCTTCAATGTAGGGATTCTACATCCTGAGAATGCCACTGGTGGCATTGTTCCATTTGGATCAGCCATGAGATCTTGATCATTTATCATTAATCCCAATTCTGATGGTGACCAAATAAACGCAACTATAGCCATACTCCCGCCTTCAATCTTAATTGGTTGAAATTTCATCGACGTGGTACCATCAGATGTTGATATAGTTTGAACTGTGAGTCGACCTGCTGTATCTGCTGTTACCAATAAGGTTCCGGATTCCGAAGATTTCTTTAGGAATATGAAAGGCGAAATAGGTGGCCATGGATCTGGGAATTGTACGGCTATAAATATTGTCCCTACAAACATGCTCGTCTCCGGCACGTCAGCCTAATAATCAAAAGAGGGGTAATTGGTAATAAATCAATAAAGCCTACATTTTATTATTTGTGATATATGTGGTCACAATTTATAATTTAATCTTTTACAAAAAACTTTGCAAAACCTCTGCCGGCGCCGGGCCATAGGAATGCGGCTCGATGGTGCAGGTCGCCCGGCCTTGGCTCAGGCCGCGCATGGCCGATGAGTAGCCGAAAAGATTGGCCAGGGGCGCGTGGGCGTCGATTACCGTGTTTTTGCCGCGGACGTGGGTGCGGACGATGGTCGCGCGGCGCTGCTGCAGGTCGCCCATGATTTCGCCCAGATTTTCCTCGGGCGTGGTCACTTCCAGACGCATTATCGGTTCCAGAAGCACGATGCCGGCCTGGCGGAGTCCGTTCATAAAGGCGGCGGCGGCGGCATAGCGGAACGCCAGTTCGTTCGATTCGGTTTCGTGCACTTCGCCCGCAAGCACGGTGATTTTCACGTGCATGAGCGGGAATCCCAAAAGTCCGCCGCCTTCGCCTTGTTCGCTTAGGACTTCGACCAAAGCCGTGAGATATTGCTGTGGCAACTCCACGCCCGGGGCCGCCACCACGGTTACCGGTTTTTGGCCCTTGGGAAACGGTTCCATGCGGATCTGGACCTTGGCCGAGAGCATCTGCCCGCCCACGTTGCGGTGGCACTGGCCGGCCACCTCGACGGCCTTCTCGATAGTTTCGCGGTAGCTGACCCGGGGCTTGTGCACGCGTACGTCCAGTTTGAAGTCGCGCAGCAGGCGATGCTTGATTACTTCCAGGTGCAACTCGCCCATGCCGGAGATGAGAGTTTGCCCGGTCTCTTCGTTTTCGCGGGCGCGGAATGTTGGATCCTGCCGCTTCATCATGTCCAGCACGTCGGCCAGTTTTTTGCGTTCAGTGGACGTTTCCGGCTCGATGGCCATGGAAATGACGGTCTCGGGAAAGGCGATCGATTCCAGAATGATCGGCTCATGCGGGTCGCATAGGGTGTCGCCGGTAACCGAGTGCCGCAGCCCGATTATGCCGATGATGTCGCCGGCCGAAATCTCATCGACCTGCGAGCGGCGGTCGGCCTGAATTCGCCACAATTGCGGGATGTTTTCTTTTTTGTCCTTGCCCGGATTCAGCACGCGGGAGTTTGCCTTCAATCGGCCGGAATAAACGCGGAGATAATGCAAATCGCCGTGGCGGTCGGCTTGGATCTTGAAAACCAGGCCGCAGAACGGTTCGACCGGGTCGGGCTTGCGGACAATTTTCGCATCTTTATTTTTTGGGTTGACGCCTTCCACCGGCGGAACGTCGGCCGGGCTGGGCAAATACGCGGCCACGCCGTCCAGTACCGGCTGCACGCCGATGCCGTCCAGGGCCGAGCCGCAAAACACCGGCACGATCATGCCGTGCAGCGTGGCGTTGCGGATCACCTTGTGCAATAGCGCGTCCGGCACTGGCGCGCCCGCCAGCATCAACTCGGTCAGTTCGTCGCTGTAAAGCGAAAGCTGGTCAAGCATCTGCGAACGCCACAGTTCGGCCTCGTCGCGGAGTTCATGGGGTATTTCGCCAGCCGTGATCACCGCTTCCTTGCGATCGTCGGAAAAGGCCAGCGATTGCATCGATATCAGATCGATTATCCCGCGAAATGCCTCTTTCACGTGCGGCGGGCCTGCGCCGATGGGCAGATTCAGCGGGATGGGTTTGCAATCCAGCCGTGTGCGGATTTCCTCCAGCGTGCCGAAAAAATCGGCCCCTTCCCGATCCATCTTGTTGATGAACGCCAGCCTGGGCACGCGATACTTGTCGGCCTGGCGCCACACGGTCTCGCTCTGGGCCTCCACGCCTTCCCGGGCACTGAAAACCACCACGCCGCCGTCCAGGACCCGCAGGCTCCGCTCCACCTCGGCCGTGAAATCGACGTGGCCGGGCGTGTCGATCAGATTGATTTGAATCTTGGAGCTGGCGACGTCGCCGGACTTGATGGTTTTCACCTCCCAATCGAACCTTACGCAGGCGGAGTTGATCGTTATGCCCCGTTCCTGCTCCTCGGGATCGTAATCGGTGACGGTGGTGCCCTTATCGACCTCGCCCACGCGGTGACTGAAATCGCTATAGAACAGCATCCGCTCGGTGACGGTCGTTTTGCCGGCATCGATGTGGGCGATAACGCCGATGTTGCGGAGGTTGTGGAGGTCGCTCATAGGAATTCCAACGATGTGTAAGAGAAGGAAAAAGGGGAAAGGGAGAAAAGGGAAAATATCCTGATTTATAATTACGGAATAAAAATATTATTCGATTTTTGTTTTTCCCATTTTTCCCCTTTCCCATTTTCCCTCTTTACACATTTAATCTCCAATTTGTAGTCCCCTTTTAGCGCAAAAAAACGCCGCGCCGGCAAGGGGGGCCGCCGGCGCGGCTGGGGATAGGGTGTATTGTTACCAGGCGAAGTGGGCAAAGGCCTTGTTGGCCTCGGCCATGCGGTGCACGTTTTCGCGTTTGGTCATGGCGGCCCCTTCGCGGTTGTAGGCCGCTAAAAGCTCGGCGGCCAGTTTTTCGTGCATGGGGCGCCCTTTTTTCTCCCGGCACGATTGCAGGATCCAGCGGATGGCCAGCGAAAGTTGCCGATTCTTGTTCACCTGCATGGGGACCTGATACGAAGCACCGCCCACGCGCTTCGATCGGACCTCGATATTGGGTTTTACGTTTTCCACGGCCTGGGTGAAAACGTCGATGGGCTCGGCGTCTTTGACCTTTTCGGCGATTTCATCCAAAGCGTCGTAGAAAACATTCAATGCCACGCTCTTTTTGCCGCTCCACATCATGGAGTTGACGAACTTTCCGGCAAGCACCGACCCGTGCTTGGGATCGGGAGCGAGCATTTTTTTACTGGCGGTGAGACGGCCCATGGTATTTAGGTTATAGGTAGTAGGTGATAGGTAATAGGCTAAAGGGTTTGAGGATTGGAATAAAAAGTTTCGAAATAATGCTAATCCCTAATCTCCATCCCCTAATCCCCAGTTATGATTTTTTCGCTCCGTAACGGCTGCGCGATTGTTTACGGCCTTCGACGCCTAGGGTATCCAGCGACCCGCGAACCACCTGGTAGCGCACTCCGGGCAAGTCGCGAACACGTCCGCCGCGCACCAGCACGATGGAGTGCTCCTGCAAGGTGTGCCCTTCGCCGGGGATGTAAACGGTGACTTCCTTGCCGTTGGAAAGCCTTACGCGGGTGATTTTACGCAAGGCCGAGTTGGGCTTCTTGGGGGTCATTGTCTTGACCTGCAAGCACACCCCCCGTTTTTGCGGACACTTGTCCAATACCGGGGCCTTGCTGAACTTGCGCGGCTGGCGCCGTCGTTTGCGGACTAACTGGTTGATTGTGGGCATCGTGTCTTTCTCGAATTATTGCGATTAACGGTTCTCATTTTATGAGAACCCTTTATTTTGCCGGATTATAGTTTATTGTCAATGGGGGGTTGTTTAGGCCATTATCAAGCAACAACCGAGCGGCACTAACCCAATATCACGCTTGGACATGCGCCTTGCGGCGGTCTTTTTTCCCCGGGCTGGGAGGCTGATTCGGGGCTCTGCGTTCAAGGGCAATTTGCCTGGCCAAGTAAATCTTTGCCAGACTTTGATAGGGAACGTCTATTTTATTTGCCAGGGTTTTCAATTCCGCCAGCATATCCGACGGTATTCGGATGGAAATCGATTTTAAAGATGGCTTTAAGCTCGGAAATGAACCTCTTTTGATGTTATTAGAATTAAAATAATCGAGGGGTGAATGAGACGCCCAAAATTTTCGTTCCTCATCCTCGTTCTTGAATGCCGGTATCTGATTATCCCGTTTCTTCATAGAAAACTACTCCTCATCAGCGATGTCATCGTCGATAAAGAAGGCGTCCAAGGGGCTGATGGCCGACTTGGTTGGTTGCTCCTCTTCGTCGATGATATCGTCGGGCAGGGGCACTGGGCCATCGCCATCGAGTTCGCTTTTCTGTTCCTCGCCGCCTTCCTCCTGTGCGCCGCCGTCGAGCAAGGGGAAGTGGCGGGCCAGAACGTCCTCTTTTTCGGGGACCAATCCTTCCAGGGCCTGCGGCCGGATGCGGACTTCGCCGTCCTGATAGGTGCGGAAACCGGTGCCGGCTGGAATCAGGTGGCCGAGGATTACGTTTTCCTTCAGGCCCACGAGATTGTCGATCTTCCCGGCCAGCGCCGCTTCGGTCAGGACCTTGGTGGTTTCCTGGAAGCTGGCGGCCGAGATGAAGCTGGAACTTTGCACGGCCGCCTTGGTGATGCCCAAGAGCTGCGTGCTGGCGGTGGCCATTTTGGGTTTGGCGGCCTTTGCCAATTCGCCGCCGATGGCCTCGAGTTGGGTGTTGGCCTGCTCGAACTCGTTTGTGGGCACAAGAGCCCCGACCTCGAAGCTGCTGTCGCCTTTTTCGCTGATTTTCACGCACTTGGACAATTCCCGGTTGACCGCGCGGAACTCGAACTTGTCCATTACCGAGCCCGGCAGCAAACCCGTATCGCCCACCGATTCCACGCGGAGTTTGCGGAGCATCTGGGAGACGATGATCTCGATGTGCTTGTCGTTGATTTCCACGCGCTGGCTGCGGTACACGTTTTGGATTTCGCGGACCAGGTATTGCTGCACGGCTTCTTCGCCGGAGATGCGGAGGATGTCGTGGGGCACCAGCGGCCCGTCGACCAGGGCTTCCCCAGCCCGCACAAACGAACCGGTATGCACGCGCAAGTGCTTGCCGTGGGAAACCAGGTGTTCGCGTTCGATGCCGCTTTCGCTCCTGACCACGATGGTGCGTTTGCCGCGGCGTTTTTCGCCCAGGATTTCCACAGTGCCGTCGATCTCGGCGATCACCGCGGGGTCCTTGGGTTTGCGGGCCTCGAAAATTTCCGTTACCCGGGGCAGACCGCCGGTGATGTCCTGGGTGCCGGACACCTCGCGCGGCGTCTTGGCCAAAAGCGTTCCGGCCGAAACCGTTTTGCCTTCCTGCACCTCGACGTGTGCCTTTTCGGGCAGATAGTAGAAGTCCAGGATTTTGCCGGACTCGTCTTCCAGCACGATTTGCGGATGCAGGTCGCCCTTATGCTCCATGACCAGCATGCGGACGTGGCCCGATGGATCTTTTTCCAGGCGCATGGTTTCGCCTTCGATTATATCCTCGAAGCGGACCTTGCCGTTGACTTCGGAGAGAATGGGTATGCTGTGCGGGTCCCATTGGCACAGCAAGGCGCCGGATTCGACTTCATGGTTCTCCTCGATAAACAGAAATGCGCCGGCCGGAACTTCGTATTTTTCCAGTTCGCGGCCCTTGGGATCGAGGATCAGGATCTCGCCGTTGCGCGTCAAAACCACCTGCTTGCCTTCGTCGTTGCGCACGACTTTCATGCGGGTGAACTGCACGATGCCGCTCTTTTTAGCGCGGATTTCGCTTTCTTCCACGGCGCGGGCGGCGGTGCCGCCGATGTGGAAGGTCCGCATCGTCAACTGGGTGCCCGGCTCGCCGATGCTCTGGGCCCCGATGATTCCCACTGCCATGCCCTTCTCCACCAGGCTCCCCGTCGACAGGTCCATGCCGTAGCAATTCTGGCACACGCCCAAGGAGGCGTCGCAGGTCATCGGGCTGCGGACCTGGATCTTTTCCAAGCCTAAAGCCTCGATCTTCCGCGCCACGTCCGTGGTGATCAGGTCGTTTTCGCGGACTATCACTTCGTCGGTGATGGGATTGACGATGTTGATCCGGCTTACCCGGCCGCGGATCGAGTCCACCAGGCTGACCTCGACCTTTTCGCCGCGGTAGATCACTCCTTTGGTGATGCCTTGGGTAGTGCCGCATTCATGAATGGTGACCACCACGTTTTGGGCCACGTCGGCCAATTTGCGGGTGAGATAACCCGAGTCGGCCGTCTTCAGCGCCGTGTCGGCCAGACCCTTGCGGGCCCCGTGGGTGGAACTGAAGTATTCCAGCACGCTTAGGCCCTCGCGGAAATTGGCCTTGATGGGCGTTTCGATGATCTTGCCCGACGGCTTGGCCATCAAACCGCGCATGCCGGCCAACTGGCGGATCTGCTCCACGCCGCCGCGGGCGCCGGAGTGGGCCATGAGAAAAATCGGATTCACGTAGTTTTCATAGCGGTGGTCGTTTTCCAACTGCTCCATCATTTCGGTGGTGATTTGTTCGCGGGCGTGGGTCCAGGCGTCCAGGACCTTGTTGTAGCGCTCGCCCTCGGTGATGATGCCGCGCTGGTACAGCTTAAGGCTCTTGAATACTTCCTTTTCGGCGTTGCCGATGATCTTCGACTTGCTGGTCGGGGTGATCAGGTCGTCGGTCGCGAAACTTAGACCGCTTAACGTGCTTTGGCGGAATCCCAGGCGATTCATCTCGTCCAACAGATCGATTGTCCTGCGCCGGCCGAGGATTTCATAGCAGTCGGAAATCACGCCGGCCAGGTCGCTGGAACGCAGCGGAGTGTTGTAAAATGGCATGCCGACAGGCAGCATGGAGTTGAACATCACCCGGCCCACGGTGGTCTGCACCTTGTTGTTGGGCTTCACTCCGCGGTCGCCTTTGACCTTGCGTTCGGCGGGCAAACGCACGGTAATGGCGGCGTGGGTATCGACCACGCCCTCGGCGTAGGCCAATTGAACCTCGTCGGGCGAGGAAAAACTCATGCCATCGCCTTTGCAGGCCGGCTGGCTGGAGGTGATATAGTAGCAGCCCATCACCACGTCCTGCGAAGGACTGATGATCGGCGCCCCGTTGGCCGGGCTGAATATGTTGTGGATCGACATCAACAAGGTGTGCGCTTCGACCTGGGCCTCGATCGACAGCGGCAAATGCACGGCCATCTGGTCGCCGTCGAAATCGGCGTTGAAACCCTTGCACACCAGCGGATGAAGCTTGATGGCGTTGCCTTCGACCAGCACCGGCTCGAAGGCCTGTATGCCCATGCGGTGCAGGGTAGGGGCCCGGTTCAAAAGCACGGGGTGGTTCTGGATCACTTCCTCCAGAATGTCCCAAACTTCCTCGTCCTTGCGCTCCAGCATCTTCTTCGCGCTTTTGATCGTGTCGGCGTGGCCCAGTTCCTTGAGCCGCCGGATAATGAAGGGCTGGTACAACTCCAAAGCAATCTTCTTGGGCAGACCGCACTGGTGCAAGCGCAGATACGGGCCCACCACAATCACGCTGCGGGCCGAATAGTCCACGCGCTTGCCCAATAGGTTCTCGCGGAAGCGGCCCTGCTTGCCCTTGATCATGTCGGTCAAGGATTTAAGCGGGCGGTTGCTCGATCCGAGCACGGGCCGCTTGCAGCGGTTGTTGTCGAACAGGGCGTCGACCGATTGCTGCAGCATCCGCTTTTCGTTGCGGATGATCACCTCGGGCGCGTTCAGATCGACCAGCTTTTTCAGGCGGTTGTTGCGGTTGATGATTCGCCGATACAGGTCGTTCAAGTCGCTGGTGGCGAAATTGCCCGAATCCAAAAGCACCAGCGGCCTGAGGTCGGGCGGAATCACGGGGATCACGTCCAGAACCATCCATTCCGGGCGGTTGTCGCTGTCGCGGATGGCCTCCACGATTTTCAGCCGGTTGATAAGGTCCTTTTTCTTCTGCTTGGAATTGGTTTCGACCAGTTCCGCGCGCAACTCGACGGAAAGCTTGACCAGGTCCAACTCCACCAATAGTTTGCGAACCGCCTCGGCGCCCATGTCGGCCTCGAACGATCCTTCCGGATACTGGGCCCGGGCGGCGCGGTATTCCTCTTCGGTCAAAAGCTGCTGGGGCTTAAGCGGCGTGTCCACCGACTTGGTCACCACGTAATCCTGGAAATATATCACTTTTTCCAGGCTCGTAGTTTTCATGTTCAACAGCGCGCCCAGCCGGCTGGGCATGGCCTTGAAAAACCAGATGTGCACCACCGGGGCGGCCAGCTCGATGTGGCCCATCCGCTTGCGCCGCACTCGGCTGTGGGTGATTTTCACCCCGCAGCGGTCGCAGATCATGCCTTTGTACTTCATTCCCCGGTACTTGCCGCAGGAACATTCCCAGTCCTTTTCCGGTCCGAAAATCCGCTCGCAAAACAGGCCGTCCTTTTCAGGGCGGTAGGTGCGATAGTTGATCGTCTCCGGTTTCTTCACCTCGCCGAAGGACCAGCTACGGATATCGTGCGGCCGGGCAAGGCTGATTTTCACCGAGGCGTAATCGTTTATACGGTCGTATGTAGTTTCGCCGACACTCACTGTGCACTCTCCTTGTGGGTAGGAGGTAGTAATCGGTTGTTGGTTTTAGGATTATGTTTTCAGTAATCGGTTTTCAGTTCTCAGTTTAGCCGCGACCGGGCACCAACCGAAGGTTGGTCGGGGAGCGGGTTTTTGTTTAGCCGCGACCCGCAGGGGAGCGAGAAGCGGAGCGGTAATTATCGCGAAACCGCAAGCGGTTTTGTTTTACACCCGGGCCTTTTCCAATTGCATGTTCAGCGCCAGGCCGCGGATTTCGTTTGTCAGCACGTCGAAGCTGGCGGGCGTGCCGGCCTCGAGGGTGTTTTCGCCCTTGACCATGGCTTCGTAGATTTTCGTGCGGCCTTCCACGTCGTCGCTCTTGACGGTCAAGAGCTCCTGCAGGATATAGGCCGCCCCGTAGGCCTCCAGGGCCCATACTTCCATTTCGCCGAAGCGTTGGCCGCCGAAGCGGGCCTTGCCGCCCAGGGGCTGTTGGGTAATCAGCGAATACGGGCCGGTCGATCGGGCGTGGACCTTGTCGTCCACCAGGTGGTGCAATTTCATCATGTATATTTGGCCTACGGTCGATTGCTGCTCGAATTTTTCGCCAGTCCGGCCGTCGTAGAGTTGAGCCTTGCCGGTTACGGGCAGTCCGGCTTCGTTGAGGCAACTCCGGATGGCGGTTTCATCCGCGCCGTCGAAAATTGGCGTGACGGCCTGGAAGCCCAACGCCGCGGCGGCCCAGCCAAGATGCGTCTCAAGGATCTGGCCCACGTTCATACGGCTGGGAACGCCCAGGGGATTGAGCATGATTTGTACCGGCGTGCCGTCGGCCATGAAGGGCATGTCTTCCTTGGGCAGGATTTTGGCGATCACGCCCTTGTTTCCGTGCCGTCCGGCCATTTTATCGCCCACCGAAATCACGCGCTTGGCGGCGATGTATGCCTTGACCATCTGTAGCACGCCGCTACGCAGTTCGTCGCCGCGTTTCATGGAATTCAGTTGCCGATCGCGGTCGTCGATGGCCGCTTCCACCGCCGGCCAGTAGGTCTTGTGGACTTTTTCCACCTCGGCCCGGCGCTGCGGGCTGCGGATATCGAGCGAATCGATGTTGAATTGGTGGGCCTGCTCGGCCACGTAGCGGTGTTCCTGCCCTTCGACAAGGTGATTGCCTTCCTCGTCGGTGAGCTTTTTCTTGAGGATTTCCTCGATCTGCCCGACCAATTCGCCGAAGGCGGCGGCGATGCGGGCGTTGCCTTGCGACTCCGCCTCTTTCAGGTCGGTTTCGAATTGTTTGCGCTCATCCTCGTTGAGGCTCATCCGCCGCGAAAATTTTTGCGTGGATATGACGATGCCTTCCACGCCGGAGGGCACTTCCAGCGAGTCGTTCTTCACGTCTTCGCCCGCCCGCCCGAAAATGGCGTGCAGCAGTTTCTCTTCCGGCGTCAGTTCGGTCTTGGACTTGGGCGAGACCTTGCCCACCAAAATGTCGCCCGGCCGCACGAATGTGCCCACGCGCACTATGCCGTTTTCATCCAGGTTGCGAAGTTGTTTTTCGCTGACGTTGGGGATATCGCGGGTGAACTCTTCGCGGCCCAGCTTGGTCTCGCGGATTTCGATGTCGAATTCCTCGATGTGGATCGAGGTGTACACGTCGTTTTCCACAAGGTCTTCGCTGATGATGATGGCGTCCTCGAAGTTGAATCCGTCCCAGGCCATGAAGGCCACCAGGGCGTTACGGCCCAGGGCCAGTTCGCCCTTGTACGTGCCCGCCCCGTCGGCGATGACCTGCCCTTTTTCAATTTTATCGCCCACCGCGATGATGGGTTTTTGATTCTGGCAGGTGCGTTCGTTAAGGCCCACGAACTTGCGGAGCTTGTACACGTCGGGACCGATTTCGATGTGATCGGCGTCGACCTTTGTGACCACGCCCTTGCGCAGGGCGCGGACCAGCATGCTCGAATTTTGGGCGGCCTCGATTTCCAACCCGGTCGCCACCAGGGGCGGCTCGGTTATCAAAAGCGGCACCGCTTGGCGCTGCATGTTGGAACCCATCAAGGCCCGGTTGGCGTCGTCGTGTTCCAAGAATGGGATCAAGCCCGCCGATACGCCCACCATCTGCGACGGCGCTACGTCGATGTACTGCACCTGATCCACCGGTATGAGATGGAAGTCGCCGTGGTGCCGGGCCACTATAGTCTCGCCGGCCAGGCGGCCGTTTTCGATCTTCGCGTCGGCCGGGGCCAGAATCGCCTCGTGCTCCTGATCGGCTCGCAGCCATTCGATCTGCTCGGTCAATTGCCCTTTGAGGACTTTCTGATAGGGCGTGACCAGGAAGCCGTATTCGTCCACGCCGGCATAGATGGCCAGGCTGGATATCAACCCGATGTTGGTGCCTTCAGGCGTTTCGATGGGGCAAATTCGTCCGTAGTGCGAGATATGCACGTCGCGGACCTCGAATCCGGCCCGTTTGCGGTTTAATCCGCCGGGACCCAGGGCCGAAAGACGCCGCTCGTGGGTGAGCATCGATAGGGGGTTGGTCTGATCGACCACCTGCGATAGTTCGCCGCGCCCGAAAAAATACTCGATGGCCGCCGATATGCTCTTGGGGTTGACCAGGGTGCGGGGGGTCATGTCGGCGATGTCTTTAAGGCTCATCCGCTCCTGCACGGTCCGGCGGAGTTTCAAAAAACCCTTGCGCAACTCGTCGCAGGCCAACTCGTCGATGGTCCGCAGGCGGCGGTTGCCCAGGTGGTCGATATCGTCGATTTCCACGTCCGGATCGCCGTTGCGGAGTCTCATAATGTACTTGATGGCGGCGATGAGGTCGTCTGGGCGGAGAGTCATTTCCGATTCGGGAATGTTCAGCCCCAGTTTGCGATTGATGCGAAAACGGCCCACCCGCCCCAGCCGGTAGCGGTTGGTGTCGTAAAATTTTTCGTGGAACAGGGCCTTGGCCTTTTCCAACTGCGGCGGATTCCCCGGCCGCAGACGCTGGTAGATCCGCAACAGGGCTTCTTCGTGGCTGGCCGTGGCGTCGTCGGTCAGGGCGTTTAGGAGCAAGGGGTTTTTGGGGTCTTCCATGACCTCGATGCTGCTCAACCCCGAGGTGCAGATCTGTTCGGCGGCGTTTTTCGTGATTTTCTGGCCGCACTCCACCAGGATTTCGCCGGCCCTGGGGCTGTCGTGCGGATACACCACGTCGCCGACGGCCAGTTTGCCCTCGATTTTTATCACGCTCCGCCCGTCGACGATCTTTTCGGTATGCGTATCGTAAAACGCCCTGAGCAGATTATCGTCATTGGAGTATTTCGGATCCATCGCCCGAATCAGGGTCATGATGGAGAATTTGCCGCTCTGGTCGATCCTCACGGCCAGGCTTTCCTTGCGGGTGACGTTCAGTTCAATCCAACTCCCGCGTTCGGGAATAATGCGGCAGGAATGCATGCGGCGCTCGCCGGTGGCTTCCATATCGGCCACGAAGTCCACGCCGGGACTGCGGTGCAATTGGTTTACCACCACGCGTTCGGCCCCATTGATGATGAATTCTCCCCCGCCCAGCATGATCGGTATGTCGCCCAGGTAAACTTCTTCCTCGATGGGTTGCTCTTTGGTCAGGCGGAGCCAGACTTTAAATGGCCTGCCATAGGTGAGGCGCAACTGGCGGCATTCGTCGGGCTCGTACCGGGGTTTGCCCAACTCGTAGCGGATGTATTCCAGGCGCAGCGTCTTGTCGTAGCTTTCCGTGGGAAAGATTTCCCGCAATACGCCCTCGATCCCCTGATCTTTACGCTTTTGCCAGGGAACGTCGTGTTGCAGGAATGCCTGGTAACTGACGGTTTGAATCTGCGTCAGATCCGGAATGAAATGAGGGGCCCGGCGGCTGCCGAAGCGACGGATTTCCTTGGGTTGGAGACGTCGTTGAGCCATGGTCGCCATAGAATATCACCCTCCTGAAAGATGTAGGATTTGTGAGCCAAAACACGAGTGATCGCGGGACGACTTTAAAAGCCGTCTTACCAAGCGATTGTTGGACGGCCTTAAAAGCCGTCTTGCCATGTGGCCGTGGGACGGTTTTAAAAGCCGTCTCACGATGTTTGAAAAATCTGGATTTTGGGCGCCTAAACACAAGACCGCATCAGAACCAAATAGGTGGGTATGGACTCGCCGCTTTTCCGCCTCGGAATTTCCTGTTACGCGTGAACCAGGGTTGGTGTTCAAATTATTGGGAAGTATTGGTTGGCGTGGGGGGCCGGCTAGTGCGGGTTTTGTGCCTTTCCTCGCGTATTTGCCATGCTTAAAATCAAGCGAATAATCCCTGGCGCTGTAAGTCATGCAATGCCTTTCATCCTCCCTAAAAGGAGGGTAAAATTCCATCAGACCCCAAGCGCTAACCGCGAATCCCTGAACAAAATCAGAGTATATCGGGTTTGACATAAGGGCAAAACGGCAAAGTTCAACCATCTCGCTAATCTGCCGGATTTCGATTGCGCCAAAGCCCACCCTCCCTGGGGCAGGGAGGGACCGAAAAACATTAGAGTTCCGTTGCTCCAATTCAGTAGGACGGATTTAAAAATCCGTCCCGCTTTTTAAAAATCCGTCCCATTTACTTGATCGAGACGGTGCCGCCGGCCTCTTCCAGTTCCTTCTTCAGCTTCTCGGCATCTTCTTTCGAGATCCCTTCCTTGATTTTGGCGGGCAAGCCTTCGACTAGATCCTTGGCTTCCTTCAGGCCCAGCGCAGTTGCTGCGCGCACGACCTTGATCACGCCGATCTTTTTCTCGCCGAATCCTTCCAAAATTACGTCGAATTCGGTCTTTTCCGCGGGTTTAGACGGTCCGCCTTCGCCCCCTGCGGGAGCCGCCATCATTACCGCTCCGCCGGCCGCGGGCTTGATGCCGTGGACCTCGGACAAATAGTCGCTCAGTTCCTTGGCTTGTTTGAGGTTTAACTCCACAATCTTTTCGCCCAACTCCTGGGTCAATGGGGAAAACTGGCGGGTTGCTGTATCTGTCGCCATGACAATCTCGATCCTTTCTCACCTTGGCGTCGCGAACACGGTGCTGCGGGCAACCGGCCTCGACACGTTACTATTATCTAGTTGGTTATTATTTTTCTTTCCGGGAACGTACCCGGAGTTTACATCGCATTCCAAGTCCCCTCTCCCTCTGGGAGAGGGCTAGGGTGAGGGCTTTTAAAGCCCAGTTCCTTTTCTTTTCCTGCCCCGCTCCCCTCGGTGTCCTGTCGCTGTTAAACGTTTGCTATGACTTTTAATCCCCAAAAAAATGTCTTAAATTTGCAATTTTCAATTTGCAATCTCTCCTCCTTCTTCGCTCTTTTCTTCTTCCGCTCCCTCGCTCTTTTGTTCGATCTGGCTGGCCAAGGCCGCGCCTGCGCTTTCCAACTGGCTGGCAAGGTTCGCGCCCGAGCTGAGGATTTGGCCCAAAAGCATCGACAACTGTTCCAAACGGCTGGGCCACGTGGCCACTTGCGCCACCTGGTCGGCCGAGATGCGCTCGCCGTCCATCACGCCGCCGCGGGCCTCAAAGGGCTTGTTTTTCTCGTCTTTTACCAGCCGGGCAATTTCCTTGGCCAGGCTCACGATATCTTCGCCGCCCCAGCAAATGGCCGAGGTCCCGGTCAGTTCATGGAACATGGGCTCCAACGGCGTGCCTGCCGTCGCCCGCACGGCGAGACTGTTTTTTACCACGATTACGTTCACGTTTTTGCCGGCCAATTCGCCGCGCAAGCGGTTGTTGGCGTTGGCCGATAGTCCGACCATGTTAACCAAGAGAGCGTCGTTGATGTTTTTCAAACGCTCGCGCAGGTTTTCGGTAATCAGATTCTTAACGTACTTGCTCATACTTTGTTTATCCTACGGCGAGCAGGAATGCCCGCCCTCCTTTACGCCGCTTGAATTCGCACGCCTGGGCTCATGGTAGCGCTAAGGCCAATGGTTTTTACGTATTGGCCCTTGACTGCGGCCGGTTTCATATTGACGACAAAATTGATAAAGGCAGTCACGTTTTCGGCCAGTTTATCGGCATCGAAACTTAACTTTCCCACGATGGCATGGATGTTTCCGCCCGCATCGTTGCGGAACTCGACCTTGCCGGCTTTGTATTCCTTGACGACTTTGCCCACGTCCGGCGATACGGTTCCGGCTCGCGGCGAGGGCATCAGTCCGCGCGGACCGAGGACCTTGCCCAAAGGTCCGACCACGCCCATCATGTCCGGGGCGGCTATGCACACGTCGAAATCGGTCCAACCGCCCTTGATTTTTTCGGCCATTTCCGGCCCGCCGACTTCATCCGCGCCGGCCGCCTTGGCTTCGTCGACCTTGTCGCCCTTGGCAAATACAATCACCTTTAGCGACTTGCCGATGCCGTTGGGAAGCACGATCGATCCGCGCACCGCCTGGTCGGCCTGTTTGGGATCGATCCCCAGGCGGATGACGATTTCCACGGTCTGATCGAATTTCGTAGTGTTGTATGTCTTTAACAATTGCACGGCGTCTTTCAGGGGCAAGGCCCTCTTGCCCGGCGATTTTTCCAGCATCGCCGCCATGCGTTTGGGTTGTTTGGTTTTTGGCATTTTTTAAACTCTCCACTTCTATACTCTAACCGGGTCACTAAAGTCACTAGCCTTGCGGTCTAGTGAGGGCTGGTGAGGGCTGGTCACTTTAGTGACCCAGTGCCTGCGGACCCCGGTTCAGGCTTATTATTTCTCCAATTCCAGGCCCATGCTCCGCGCCGTTCCCAGCACGATGTTGCGGGCGTGTTCGATATCCCGGGCGTTCAAGTCGGCCATTTTCGTGCGGCAAATTTCATCGACCTGGGCAATGCTCACCTTGCCGACTTTCTCCTTGTTGGGCACGCCCGAGCCCTTGGCGATCCCGGCCGCCTTTTTCAAAAGTGCGGCCGCGGGCGGGCTCTTGGTGATAAACTCGAATGTCCTGTCGTTGTATACTTTTACCACCACGGGAATGGGCATGCCCCCGGCGTCTTTCGTCCGCTCGTTGAACTGCTGAACAAATTGGCCCAGGTTGATGCCGAAACGCCCCAGCGACGTGCCCACCGGCGGGGCCGGCGTCGCCTGACCGCCCGGTACCTGGAATTTCACTTCTCCGACTAGTTGCTTGGCCATGTTTTATACCATTGTCAAAAAATATTTTTATCCGCGACCGGCCAACCTTCGGTTGGTGCCCGCCGCGGCTTTTCAAACTTACAGTGTTTCGATTTGCCAATATTCCAATGTAACCGGGGTGCTGCGGCCGAAGATGTTGATCATTACGGTCACTTGTCCGTTGGTCTGGTCGATGCTTTCCACTTCGCCTTCAAAGTTTTCGAACGTGCCTTCCTTGATTTTCACCCGTTCGCCCTCGCTGAAGCCGATTTTTAGTTTCGGGGCCTTTTCGCTCTTTTCCTCGGCCTTGGCCACGATGCGCTGCACTTCGTGGGGCAGCATGACCGAAGGCCGGCCCGCCGCCCCCGTAAAATCGCCGATGCCCGGGGTCTCGCGCACCAAAAACCAGGTGTCGTCGTTGATTTCCATGTGTACTACCAGGTAGCCCGGATAGAGCTTCCGTTTAATAACGCGTTTTTTCCCGCCCTTGAATTCTGTGACCTTTTCGGTGGGGACGATCACGTCGCCGAAAAAGCGGTCCAGCCCGGCAATGGCCACGCGGCGGAGCAATCCTTCGCGGATGGATTCCTCGCGGTTGCTTTGCACCTTGAGGATATACCACTCCATTTTATCCGACTTTGGTTCCTGGGGTTTTGGCGCCGGCGTTGGCGGCGCAGCGGTTTCCGCAACGGCAGGCGCAGCTTCGCGAGTTTCCGCACTCGGAACTTCAGCCGAAGGAACCGGCGTTTCGACCGGCTCGGATGGCGTCTCGCTTTGGGCTGTCTCGGCTACGGCTGGCGCGGGCGATACTTCAGCCGGCGGGGGCGGTGGATTCATCGGCGGCTCAGCCGGCGCCGCCGGTTCGGGCGATACGGGCATACCTTCAGCCTCTGCCGCCAGTTCGGCGGGATCCGGCCCAGCGGCATACGCAATATCTTGCGATATGTTGGGCGGCCCAGGATTCGGATTGTTCGGCTCGTCGCTCACGTATGCGTTCCTGCTGCTACAATATGTGCAACACGTATTGGAATATTATCCGCCAGAATATATCGTACCCGTAAAGTACGATGGCCAGAAAAATGATGCAAATCAGCACTACCATCGAGGCTCGAAACAGTTCGCTGCGGGTAGGCCAGGATACCTTGTTCATTTCGGCTTCTACGGCGATTAAAAAGTCGGCGAAACCGGGCAAATTAACCGCCCGGTACGACACCCACAAGCCCACAAGACCCAATATGCCGGGCAGCCAAAAGGAAATACCAAAAGCCTTGTTGCCGATACTGGCGTCTAATGTCTGGTAAAGGCGGAAAAAGCCCAGGGAAATCGCTATGGCCAGCGCGGCGAAGGTCACCTGCCGGGTGATTCGCCCTTGGCTCCGCTTGTAAATGCCCACGCTAAGTAATTCTTGGAAAATTGCACCCATATCAGGGCCCGGTTTTCAGGGTTCGGTGTTTTCGGTTCAGGGTTCGGGGTTCAGGGGAGAACTTCAAGATTCAAATACTGAACCCTGTATCCTGAACCCTGAACCCTTTTGTCTCCAAATGGCAGGGGCGGGGGGGATCGAACTCCCAACCGCTGGTTTTGGAGACCAGTGCTCTACCAATTGAGCTACACCCCTGCATGTCTTTGGGGATGTTGGCCGTGAATCTGGCTTCTATGTTGGGGCAGCAGTTAAACTGCTGCCCCAACGGTTGATTTCTATTTGATGACTTTGGTTACTACGCCGGATCCGACCGTTCGGCCGCCTTCACGAATAGCGAACCGCACGTTGGCGTCCATGGCGATTGGGGAGATCAGATCGACTTTGAGTTTGACGTTGTCGCCGGGCATGCACATTTCGGCGCCGCCCAACAGGTTGGCCGTGCCGGTCACGTCGGTGGTGCGGAAATAAAACTGGGGCCGGTACCCGCTGAAAAACGGAGTATGGCGTCCGCCTTCTTCCTTGCCTAGCACGTATACCTCCGCCTCGAACTCCGTGTGCGGAGTGATCGAGCCGGGCTTCGCAATCACCTGGCCGCGCTCGATGTCTTCGCGCTTGATGCCGCGAAGCAAAAGACCGACGTTGTCGCCGGCTTCGCCTTGCTCCATCGTCTTGTTGAACATCTCCACGCCCGTGCATACGGTTTTCCGCGATTCTGGGCTGAAACCGACAATCTCGACTTCTTCCTGAATCTTAATCGTGCCGCGCTCGATACGGCCGGTTGCCACCGTTCCCCGGCCTTCGATCGAAAACACGTCTTCCACCGCCATCATGAAGGGCTTGTCCTTCTCGCGGGTCGGCTGCGGGATGTAGCTGTCGATGGCATCCATCAATTCGCCGATGCACTTGATGGAGGCCGGATCGCCCGGCTTGTTGTACGCCGTGAGCGAATCCCCGCGAATAATGGGAATCTCGTCGCCCGGAAATCCGTGATGTGTCAACAATTCCCGCAATTCCAGTTCGACCAGCTCGAGCAACTCGGGATCGTCGACCAGGTCGATCTTGTTGAGAAACACGACCAAGGCGGGCACGTTCACCTGCCGGGCCAAGAGCACGTGTTCGCGGGTTTGCGGCATCGGACCGTCGGCCGCCGACACCACTAAAATCGCCCCGTCCATTTGTGCGGCCCCGGTGATCATGTTCTTGATGAAGTCGGCATGGCCCGGACAGTCGATATGGGCGTAATGGCGCTTCTCGGTTTCGTACTCCACGTGCGCGACCGCGATGGTCACGGTCTTGGTGGCGTCGCGGACCGTACCGCCCTTGGCGATATCGGCGTATGACTTGGTCTTGGCCAGGCCTTTGGCTGCTTGGACGGCCAAAATGGCCCCGGTCAACGTGGTTTTGCCGTGGTCAATGTGGCCAATGGTGCCGACATTGACGTGGGGCTTGCTGCGTGTAAATACTTCCTTGGCCATGTCTTTGTCTTTCTCCCTGCGTTGGATCAAGCGGGTAGTTTAATTACAATAACCCGGTCGATGCGCTTTCCGCTCCGCACGGTCTTGCATCGGCCGACAAAAAGCTGCTGAGGGGATTCGGACCCTTGACCTCGTCCTTACCAAGGACGCGCTCTACCGACTGAGCTACAGCAGCACGCGTGATTGTTCGATCCCCTTTTTATCCGCTGCGGTGAAATCCCCGCACTCGGGTGTTTTTTCTCCTCTTTTCATTTCCCTGCCTATCTCGTGTTTGGCAGCCCCATACGCGCTTGCAGACCATGCTCCGCGGTGAAGGGAGTCGAACCCTCGTGAATAGCTTGGAAGGCTATGGCTCTACCGTTGAGCTACACCCGCAATTATGGAGCCTCAGAAATCCAATGTCGCGAGCTCGATCAACGCGAGGCCAATTCTTCCCAAAAAATTATCATACGTTCACGACATTATTTCTGTTTGTCAAAATATCCTGGTTAAGTGGTGTGGAAATGGGGGGTGAAGGATTTGAACCTTCGAAGGCATTGCCATCAGATTTACAGTCTGACCCCTTTGACCGCTCGGGAAACCCCCCTCCTTAATTTGCTTGATTCTCTATCGTTTTCTGAATTGCAGTTCAACCCTCAGAAAACATATGTCCTCAGGCTTCAGCAACAGGCGACCGATTTTCCAGTAAATCGTTTTACCGCCCGGACCTTATACAATTCAGCGCCAATAAACTTCACGCCCAAAACTACCGCTTTTTTCAGGCATTTTTCACAGGGGTTTCCGATACGAGCTAGCGGAGGGACTTGAACCCACAACCTGTTGATTACAAATCAACTGCTCTACCGATTGAGCTACGCTAGCCGGTCGAGTCTTTGCACGCGAACCTCTTAATATAACCAACCTCCAAAACCACGCAAGGCGGCTGATGCGGAAAAAAAGCGTGCCGCCAAGCCCAAAACCAAAAAAATTGCCCGAAACCACCCATAAGTATAGTGTTTTGCTTTTATCCCCTATTATTGCGAACTAATAAATTCATTCTCACCACCCATAGTAGCTATATAAATGCCGACCTCACGACGAACAGTTGAAATTATCTACTATTCCGGAGGGAGAAAGGGGGACAGGCGCGCTTATTGACAAGAAATCGCGATTGTGATAGTCTCTGGGGATGCCGCGTGCCGCACGACTTGCTCCTGGAGGGATGTTGTTCCACGTTTTGAATCGAGGCGTGGGTCGGATGGAATTGTTTTCCAAGGAGCAGGACTACGCCGCGTTTGAAGGTCTATTGGAGGAGATAATGGAATCGCGGCCGATGCGGATTTGCGCATATTGCCTCATGCCCAACCACTGGCACTTCGTGCTTTGGCCCGAGCATGACGGAGACTTGGCTGCGTTCATGCAACAACTCACCACCAAACATGTGCGACGTTGGCAGTTGCATCGCCGGCGAGTGGGTTATGGTCACGTTTACCAAAGCCGGTACAAGTCGTTTCCGGTTGAAAAGGAAGAATACTTTTATCAGCTTGTGCGTTACGTGGAGCGCAACGCGTTGCGGGCAGGATTGGTCGAATGCGCCGAATCTTGGAAGTGGTGCAGTCTATGGCGACGATCCTCGGGCACGCCGGAACAGAAGAAACTGCTCAGCGATTGGCCCGTACCCTATCCGCGAGGTTGGCGCAAGTTGGTAAACGAGCCGCAAACAGAAGTGGAGGTGGTCGCGATTCGCCGCTGCATGGCCCGCGGCCAGCCATACGGAGGCGAGGATTGGGTGCGTCGGACGGCTGAAATACTCGGCTTGGAATCGACCCTCCGAGCACCTCATCGCCCAAGAAAGGTTGCCGGAAAGCAGTAATCTCTCCAATAAGCGCGCCTGTCCCCCTTTTTCCAAGTGCCATTCAGTGATGTTCCCTTTTCATGCTCTGACCGGCTGGGGTCAACCCCACTGAGATAGATAGTTTGGTGGGATAATTCCCGCGAGGGCGGGGCAAATACGCCAAGATTACCGGCCCTTTTCGGCGTGTGCCTGATTGCTATGCTTGCGGGCTTCTGGGAGAATGGGTGATGGTGTCTCGCGCCGCTACAGTGTGATGGTCGCGCCGGATAGTGGGCACGGATCATTCAACTCCTCGAGGCTTCAAAATGTTCGGCAACTGTCCCAGGTGCGGGAGTTCAAGAGTTGTGATTGCCTACCGAAGCTTCTCGGTTTCCTTTCAAAAACGTAGGAGGTGCAAAGACTGTGGCGCTGTGTGGAAGGCAGCCGGGAAGGCAGCCGGAGAACGGATTATGATTACAAAGTGGCGGTTAAGAACCTCTAGAAGCTTTTTCATCGTCGGCATACCTTGCCTTATTATAGGGATAATATGCATTCTACTTTTTGACTATATCAGAGTTAGTTGGTTGGTTCCTCTACTACTAATAGGTGTATGCGTTGGATTGTTTGGTTTCTATGCTATTTTTGTAGGAATTAACATACTAGTGCAGGGCGGTATATCTATTATGCCTGGTAGCATTACCACGTACTATTGCCCAATATGTAAAAATCAAATTATTCAGTTGCCTGACCCAGGATCATATTTAACTTGCGACAAGTGTGGAAATAGAATTAGGAGGGCATGAAAAAGGGACATCACTGAATGGCACTTGAACTTTTGTAACTTACTTTGATTTCAGTGGTTAAGTACGCTGTCATAGCATTGCTAGCATAACATGGGATTAGGGAAGGGGGGGACAGGCG
>JBEKZY010000069.1:0-18840 GCA_049509395.1 Thermoguttaceae bacterium
ATCCGGCGCCGGGCGCGGAGGCACTTGGAAAAAGGCCGCATCGTGATCCTGGCCGGGGGCACGGGCAGCCCGTTTGTGACCACCGATACGGCCGCCGCTCAGCGGGCATTGGAACTGGACGCGGATATCCTGCTAAAAGCCACCCGCGTGGACGGTGTGTTTTCCGACGATCCGGAAAAAAATCCGCATGCGGTTCTATACGGCGAATTGAGCTACGACGAGGTGCGGCGGCAAAACCTGCGGGTCATGGATCACGAAGCGGTTACAAAGTGCATGGAATATAATATGCCGATAATTGTCTTCAATTTTCGCAAGGAAGGTAATATTGAAAACACCGTCCTGGGCGGAAGAATCGGCACGTTGATTCATTAGGAGCAAAACAATGACCACCGAGGAAATCCTGCTGGACGTGGAAGAGCGCATGGAAAAGGCCATCCGCAAGCTTAAAAACGACCTTGCGGGAATCCGCACGGGTCGGGCCAATCCGGGCCTGGTCGATTCGCTGAGGGTCGAGGTCTACGGCTCGCCGGTGCCGATAAAACAGGTGGCCTCGGTGGGCGCCCCGGAGCCGAATCAAATCGTCATCCGCCCATACGATCCGGGCACGTTAAAGGATATTGAAAAGGCGATTCAGGCCAGCGACTTGGGCTTTACGCCGCAAAACGACGGGCGGGTAATCCGGCTGAACGTTCCGCAGTTGTCGACCGAAGTCAGGCGGAAGATGGTGTCTCGCGTGCGGGAACTTGCCGAGGAGGCCAAAGTTGCCATCCGCAACATCCGCCGCGACGGCAACAAATCGGCCGACCAGGCCGAGAAAGACAAGGAATTCTCCGAGGACGACCGCGACCAGGTCAAGGAGGAAATTCAAGATCTTACCAAACAGTACGAAACGCAAGCCGCCGATCAGGCCAAGGCCCGGGAAAAAGAGGTCATGGAAGAATGATTATGCGAGAAGATTCGATTGTTGATGAGGTACGGCGAATTCGCGACGAACGTGCCGCAAAGTTCGGCTATAAACTCCGCGCTATTGCCGAAGACGCGAGAAAACGTGAGCTTCAAGGCGGGCGGCCAGTAGTTTCACTTGCACACCCCGAACGTCATCCACATAAGTCCAGCAATCCTTCGTGATTCTAATCCAAAAAACGAGATATTTTTAACCGTTGTCGAGTGGATATTGATTGCAGGATAACTTTTTTGCAACACGGATTGCTTGCCCTTATGACCAAAGGGGCGGATTGCCCCAGTTATTTCTCCCCGGTCTTTTTCACCGTGTATTCGTGGGGGCGTTTTCTGATGACTTTGGCTTCGATGATTTTATCCGGATCGGGCTGGTCTGACTTATCAGGATCACGGCGTTGGATTTTTGCCAGGACGTCGAAGCCTTTTATCACCCGGCCGAAAACCGTGTGTTTGCCGTCGAGAAAGTCGGTGGGGATAAAGGTGATGAAAAACTGCGATCCGCCGGTATCGGGTCGAGCTTCCTTGGCCATGCTCAAGCTGCCGCGGAAGTGCAAGCGATGATCGGGCCGGATGCATTCATCGGGAATTGTATAGCCGGGTCCGCCTCTTCCATCGCCCTGGGGATCCCCTCCCTGGGCCATAAAGGCCGGAAGGACGCGATGGAAGGTGAGGCCGTTGTAAAACTTTTTGTCCACCAGCGAGATGAAATTAGCCACCGTGTTTGGGGCTTCGTTTTCGAAAAGCTCGACTATGATGTCGCCCTTATTGGTTTTGATCAGAACGCGGGGCAGATTGTCGTCGGTGTTTTCGGCCTGGCGGATCTGCTGTTCTTTATTCCAGGACTTTTTTAATTTATCGAGATCCGTCAAAAAATGCTGTCCCTGACCGGCCAGGGGGTCATTGGGTTGTTTTGTGTCGTAATAGCCTTCTTTTTTGGCCATGCCAAGGTATTTATCCGCCGCATTGAAATCGCCCACGCAAACGGCCGCGATGCCGGCAGCGTTATCGATTTGGGCGGTGCCGCAATGATTATCGATAAGGAGTTTGCCGACTCGGGCGGCATTTTCGAAATCATCCTGCCCTACCTCGTCATAGTATATGCCCAGCAAAACATCGGTAACGTCTTTATCGGCGTTGGGGGCCTCGGCAAAGGCTTTTTCGGCGGCCTGGAAGAATTTGGGTTGCAGTATTTTGCCTTTTTCAAGGAGTTCATTCCATTGTTTTTCGATCTCGGGGCGTTCTTCGTTTGTAGCCGTGCGATTTTTCGCTCGCAATGCGCCCAGTTGGCCGACGAGCGTTTTCCACTCCTCAAAAACCTTTTGAAATTCGGCGTTGGCTGGACCGGGTTTAGGCGCGGCCGGGGCGGCTTTTGCCGTCATGCAGATATTCATCATTGAAAAAAAGATAAATGCAAACAGTACGATGTGGATCTTGTGCATTGTCATATCCTTGAAAATAGAACCTTTTAGTTGCCTAAAATATAGAGTACCATATCCAGTGTTTTGGAGAAAGGGCGGACAATGGTGAATGCGGCAGGGGATTTGAATTTGAACACGCATTAGTATTTCAACAGTATTTCAACGTTAACCCCCCGTGTATTCACGGGGGGCTAAATAACGCGGTACATAATACGGTATTAAATAAATGACTAAACAAAACCGTAAATCGGCTCGCAAAAACAGCAGTCAAAAGGGAAATCAAACCGGCAAGCCGCGGGCCGAGACGGTTGGTTTGCGAATCATCGGCGGCCGATTCCGGAGGCGCAAACTGCTATATAGCGGGGAGATTCGAACCCGGCCCATGAAAGACCGGCTCCGCGAAGCGGTGTTCAATCTCATAGGGGATGAAATCGAAGGGTCTCACGCAATCGATCTATTCGCCGGCACCGGGGCGTTGGGCCTGGAAGCACTTAGCCGCGGCGCAGCCAGGGCGACCCTGATCGAACAACACTACCCCACGGCCGACATCATCCGGCAAAATGTTTCGGCCTTGGGTGTTCAGTCGCAGACGGAGATCGTGCCGGGCAATGTTTTTATTTGGAACAAACGCCGTGGGGATTTGGGAAAGGCAAGTTGGCTTGTTTTTTGTTCGCCGCCGTACGATTTTTACGTTTCCCGCTCGGGTGAAATGCTGGAATTGCTGGGTGGACTGATTCAGGCGGCGCCGGTAAAAAGTATTTTTGTGGTCGAGGCCGACGAGCGCTTCGACTATGCCTTGCTGAAGGATCCACAGGCCTGGGATGTGCGAAGTTATCCGCCCGCGTTTATCGGGGTGTATAGAAAAGTAGGTAATAGGTGATAGGTAATAGGAGATAGGTAATGGATGTGAAGAACATTGAGAGCGTGCCGGCCTTTATCACCAAGGACGGGTCTGAAATTCGCGAACTTTTAGCACATCGCAACTCCGTGATCCGCAATCAGACGTTGGCCGAGGCCCGGATTGCGCCGGGCGGGTCTACAACGCCGCACAGGCATCTGAAAACCGAGGAAATTTATTACATCCTGGAAGGCCGTGGATCCATGCAAGTGGATAAAGAAAGGCAATTAGTGGGTCCTGGCGATGCCATTGCCATTCCCCCCGGTTCCCTGCACCAGATAACCAATACGGATAAAGTCCTCTTAAAAATCCTATGTTGCTGTGCACCGGGTTATGAGCACGAAGACACGATATTGGTCGCATGAATATATTGTGCATCTTTCCCAATATCAAAATATGAGCAAATCAGTGAAATATGCCTTAATTGAGTAATGTTGCATTGCATATTACCGCAATTTGCCAATCAACCTAACCTTAACTGGATTAACTAGTTCTGTTTTACAGATGGATTCACTCCTTGTATCTGACCGATCTTAATTGATACCGGATTTTATGAAATTCAGGGGCAAACAAGATCGGGGGGAGTAATGGATCAGCAACTACGCGTTTCACGTTGGCCTTGTCTGGCCATATTAGTTTGTTTGCTTGCGACTTATGCCATTTTGCCCCTTGTTCGGGAGCGTAATGCGCAGCAACAGGCAGATACATCGCAACAGGCGATTGATAAAGTCCGGAATATCGACAATACGAGTTATACGGTCGATGTTTTTCCACCGGTCGATGACATCAACCCGCTTCCCTTGGAATCAGGATCGCTTCCCGAGGCTGTCATGGTAAAGCCTTGTGTGGCGATACTGAGCGAGGTTTCGGATTCTGACGTTGCCTCTGAGGAAGGAATCGATTCAATATCATCCGAGCCTTACACATCATCCGAGCCTTCCATGCCTTCCACGTCGTCCGCCTCTGAGACATCGGCAGCGGAAAAAGAGAAAGGATCGGAGGAAAAAGTAGTTGAAACGTCTCCGGCGGCATCAGGGGCTAATCCATTGCCGCAGTCCACGGCCGAGCAATCTCCGGTAGATGCCAAACCAACGCCATTGGTAAAGGAATCGGACAGAAAAGAATCGACGACATTGGTCGCTCATTTGCCGAAGCCCACGAATATGCCCGCGGAAATTATGAAGCCGGGTCCACTCGACGTGAATTATCCAAACACCGGTTTTAAGCCGCTTAAACTGCATGGGCCGGCCGAGCCGGAACCATCTGATTCCGCCCGGAAAGAATCAATGACCTGGACTGAGCCGGCGGCGCTTATAACATTGTTGGAAGAACTTGGCAAGGCGAAAGAATCGTCCGACTGGGCCGCCGAAACCGGCCGCCTGGTGCATGAATTAGGGCCGGCAATTGCAGGCGATTCGGACGAAGCCGGGATCATCCTGGACCGGCTGGCCGATTCGCGGTTGGAAGCTCTGCGCTTAGCCGATTCCATTACGGACTTGTCGCTTACGCGAAAATTGCGCCAGGCGTCATACGCGATCGAACGAAGGCTCGAGGTTTGGCGCGAAGTCGAGCGATTAGGCGTATCGTCGCTGGTGGAAGCGGATAAGCCCAAGGTCGATTCCCGGCACATGTCGATGTGCCTGGCTGAAATTGACAATCTTACGAAGATGTCGGCCGAGGGACGGCAGTGGAGGAAATATCTGCTGGTCGACGCGTTGAAAGAATTGTCATCGCAACGATCGGCGACCGAGAGCGAGACCGAGCAACAACGGAAGGTCACCCAACAGGTGTTGGCGCGTTTGACGCAAACGCCCATGTCGGCCAAGCAACGGCAATTTATCGCCAGCGAGCCGATGGCGGAGTTTTGCGCGGAATTACGGCATTGGGCCGCCGAACCGCTCACATCGGCCGACGTGTTGCGCGACATCGAGCGTTACGAGCAAACCCGGCTGCCCAGCGATGCGCAGCGATTGGGCGAGGATCTGCGGAGCCTGGCGCAATCGTCCGATCCCCAGCGCAGCGAACTTGCCCGGAGCGTGGAAACGCACTATCGCAACGCGAATATACGGGTGTCGCTCACCGAGGACTTGTTGAATCGCCTGGTTCCCGCACAAAAAACGGAAATTGCGCCCGTCAGCGACACGGTAATGGGATTGGAGGTGCGGGGGCAAAGCAGGACCTCGACCGACGTGGCCTTGCGCCTGATCCCGGATCCGAATCGGGTGCGGATGGCATTTGAGGTGACGGGCGAAGTGGCGGCGATGACCTCATCGACGAGCGGTCCGGCGACGTTTTTCAACGACAGCGATTCGCTCTACTCCGCGCGCAAGCCGTTTGAAATCGACCAGAAAGGAATCAAGACCATGCCGGCCGAGATTGACGTCCGCCATCAAACGCGATTGCGCGACGTGACTACGGATTACGACGGCATACCGCTTCTCGGACTGGTGGCGCGGAGCATTGCGCGGCAGCAGCACGAGATGGCCCGGCCGCAAGTCAACCAGGAGGCGCGGAGCAAAGTGGCCAATAAGGCCCGGCAGCGGATCGACAGCGAAGCCCACGATCGGTTGGAGGAGTTGGTCGGCAATTTGAATCGCAAGGTATTCGGGCCGCTGGTGAACCTGTCACTGGAACCGACGATGATCGAGGCGCAGACCACCGAGCAGCGGATGACCATGCGATTGCGCGTAGCCGGGGAGGACCAATTGGGCAGTTTCACGCCGCGTCCCCAGGCGCAGAAAAACAGCCTGGCGAGTTTTCAAATCAACGAATCGATGCTGAACAATGCCCTCCAGCGGCTGCAACTGGAAGGCCGGACTTTTACCCTGCCGCAACTGGCCGAGCGGATCTCGGAGCGGTTTCAGCGCCCCAACACCTGGCAAATCGCTCCCGAGAACGAAGACTTGACCGTCACCTTCGCGAAAAAAGACGCTGTAGCGGTGCGCTGCCAGGAAGGACGTGTAATGCTCACGCTTAACATCACGAAGGTAAGCAAAGAACCGCGGCAGTGGAACAATTTTCAAGTGCGGGTGTTTTACCGGCCGCAGGTCAACGGCCGATCGGCGGAATTAGTCCGCGACGGGGTTATACAATTGATTTGCCAACGAATGAGCAACAGCTCTCAGATCGCTCTCAGGGGCATGTTTTCCAAGGCATTTCCTCAAAACGAGATCATCAAACTCACGCCCGAACGTTTTCTCACGGATCCGAAATTGCAGGATCTTGCCATTACTCAGTTTGTCATCGACGACGGCTGGGTTGGAGTAGGGGTTGGTCCCAAGCAGTACGCGGTGCAGATGACACAGTTGCCTTCGGTAAGAAGATAGATCGCCGCGGCGAGACCAGAATTCAGGGTTCCAGCCATACCTGGCGGAAAGCGCCGTATAATTTTTTTATGTGACATTACTATCATCATAGCCCTGTCAAACAATCACACTGCCTTTCCATGTCACTAAAGGGATATCCAATGGAAGAGTTTTTTTCATTCCGCAAAATATTAACGCCCGGCATCATCCAAATCGTATTTTGGATCGGAGTTGCCTTGTGTGTTATTACCGGCTTAGTAGGGATTATCATGGGAGGGGCACACGCTCTTGGCGGACTTATGACTATCATTATTGGCCCGATTATTGTGCGAATCTATTGTGCACTCATTAATTTGCTTTTTTGGATATACGATGTACTGAATGATATTCAGGAACAACACGAATCGGGGTTAATAATAGTTTTTAGGCAAGATAAAGCAAATAATTCGCAAATAAACCGGACCGACACGACACGGCTCTTAAAATCCGCCTGATTCTAGAAAAAAGGCCGCGCTCGAAGTCCTTGGACCGGCGAGCACGGCCTACATGTCTCGCCCCGAGTTTGAATGGAATTGGTGTTTGTGTCCTCGGGGGGGAGGAGACAGCTATTATTAAAGTATCATAAAGGCGGAAAATTATCTACCCACTAACCGTGGGGCTTCGGCCTGTTATTTCTTTATAAGCTAGGTTTGTAATAAACCAAGCAATTCATTTCCCTAATGCGGCAAAGAGCCGCAATCCAAACCCCCGGCGTGTCCAGCGGGGGGTTAAATTAGCTCGCCCTTAACATGCATTCAATCCTTGAAATCAATACGATCGATCGGCTTGCGGCATTTAGAACGGACTGGGGAAAACTACTGCCCGAGACGCCGGGCGCGACGTTCTTCCAATCGTTCCAGTGGCTGGAGGCGTATTGGCGGCATTTTGGCGCGGGGAAGACATTGCGGACTGTAATCGTTGTAGAGGATGATAGAACGGTGGGAATTGTGCCATTGATAGTGCAAACGGAAGAAACCAGGGTGGGACGATTGCGGGCGCTGACCTACCCGTTGGATAATTGGGGCTCGTTTTACGGCCCCATCGGGGCTGATCCGGGCGCGGCGCTAAAAGCGGCGATGGAACATATTCGGAGCACGCCGCGGGATTGGGACATGATCGAGCTGCGCTGGATCGGCGGGCCGGGGACCGATTGGCGGCAATCGCAAAACGCCATGCGGTCGGCCGGTTATCAGGCTTATCCCACGCTTTGGAATCGAACCGCGGTTGCCGATTTTTCCGCCGGATGGGATGATTATGCGGCCGGGCGAAAAGGCATTTGGCTCAGGCGGATGCGGCAGACCGAAGAGAAACTTTTTCGGCAGGGCAAGGTGGAATATATTCGCTGCCGGCCGGCCGGCAAGGAGCATGGCGACGGCGATCCGCACTGGGACATATATGACGCCTGCGAAGCCATCGCCCGGAGCAGTTGGCAGGCCGGGGCGAGTGACGGCACAACATTGTCGGACGAGGCGGTGCGGGCGTTTTTGCGGGAAGTTCACGCCATGGCCGCGGAGTGCGGAGCGGCGGACATGAACTTATTGATGTTTGACGGCCGCCCGGCTGCATTCATCTACGGCTATCATTATCGCGGATGCTCATACGGGCTGCGCCGCGGTTTTGACGCTGCGCTTTCGCGCACCGGTCTTGGCACGGTCCTGCTTTGGAACACGCTAAAAGACAGCGCGCTGGGCGGCGACCGGATTTACGACATGGGCATTGGCTCGCTGGAAAGCAAGCGGCATTTTCAAAATCGCTTGATGCCGATATTTCGCTTAAGTCATTTTCCGTGCTCTGCTTTGCGGACGCAGTTTTTGCGTATCGGCCGATGGCTGGAAGGCCGCCGGCTTTGCGGTGTTTCTTGAATTATCCGAGTTCATCGCGGCCGGCCGCATCCTGGGATGGCGACCGGCGCGCGATGAACATCCTAAGCCGGGAGGTGCAAAGGGATTTGCGTTACACCGTCCATGCCGAAGCGGAGAATTATCCAAGCTATGAAGAACCCCCACCGCGATGAATACGGAACGGGATAAATACTTGTTCCGCTTCACCGTTTTGTGTTCTTCGTTCTTTTTTCCTTTCCACGTTTATGGCGTGACAGGCCTATAAGTCTCCGGTCCGGGCGTTACCACCGGCGCACCGGCGCAGGGCTCGCAGGTGCTGACAGTTGGGCAAGGATTGGAGTACATCACCGCCGGCTGGCATTGTTGGTAATTCGGGCCGCGGCGCCACCAGTCGCAGATGTTGCACCCCGCGGCACCGGCCAGCAGCATCGCCAAAATCATTAAAATTAGCAGCTTTTTCATTTTTCGATTCTCCCATTGAAACATTATCGTTGCCAGCAAAGCTGGGTTATTCATGCAATACCCTTTGCCGGCGTCAGAGTGTCGGGCGCGGGGCGCTAGGGTACGGTTGTCATTGCCGGGGCAGCGGAACAACCGCAAGGATCGCAGGCGCCAACTGTCGTCTGGCAGGAGCTGGAATACATCACGGGCTGCGGGCATTGAGATTGGGGTGCCGGGCGACGAAACCAGTCGCAGATCCGGCATCCAGCCGCGCCGCTCAGCAAAACCGCCATGGTCATCAAGATCAGTAACTTCTTCATTGTTCGATTCTCCCATCGAAACGGTATCGTTGCCGGCGAAGGTATCGCCAAGAAACTCTACACCACGCTTAATGATGTGCAAACGCAACAGGGCTGTTTTTAAAAAAAGCAACTGTTGACTTTTCGCAGCCTAACGTGTTGTTTATATGCTACAATTACGTAGAGAGTGAGGATGGGGCAAGATTTTTCATCCCGCCATTTTGCATATATGCAAATTCATTGATACGGATCTTATCGATCATGAATAATTTCTTATCAAAAGTCAGATTCGCCGGTAGAATGGTAAAAATCCCTATCAGGAGGGCCGTGCTGATCGCCTTGGCGGCGTTTTTCGTCCTATGGAGCGTGAAGGCCCTGGGCGATGAAAACCGGCGGCAACTGTGGTTGCTCAGCACGCGATCGGCGCCGCTTTGCGGCGATTTGCAGTGCGGGCAAAAGACGATCGGTTATTGGCGGTATTCGGACGATTGCCAATGGCAGGCGAGCGATGAAGAATCTTTCCGCGGCGGCGACGATCCGGCCGTGCCCACCACGATCATCATCCACGGCAACCAGGACGATGCCGACGATGCGGTTGATTTTGCCTGGCCCATTTATTGCCGCATGTCGCGGATCGCCTGTGACAGGCCGTTCCGGCTGGTCATTTGGTCGTGGCCCAGCGAGAAGATATGCCGGCGGAATCGGGCCGACGTGCAATTGAAAATCAGCTTTTGCGGCGCCCAGGCTTATTACCTGGCCGTTTGCATGGATCACATGCGCGGGGACGTGCCTGTTTGTCTGATCGGATACAGCCTGGGCGCGCCAATCGCGGCCGGAGGCTTGCACTTATTGGCGGGCGGCGAGGCGGCCTGCCGGATGTTGCCGGGCCGCGGTTCGCCCGAACAATCCTCAAAACGCACAGCGCCTATTCGCGCAGTGATGGTTGGCGCGGCGGCGGAAGCCGACTGTCTGGCCAGCAACGGCGAATACAACTTAGCGCTTTCCCAGGTTGAAAAGATGCTGGTGGAGCGCAACTGCTGCGATAGGGTTTTAAAATTTTATCCCAGGCTATACGGGCGCCACGGTCCGCAGGCACTGGGCTTTGTCGGTCCGGCGGGTTGCGGAGAATATGACAAGATCGAACTCTTGGACGTCTCCTGCGAAGTGGGAAAAAGACATCAGTGGAAATTCTATTTGACATCCCAGAGCCTGTTGGAATCGATCGATAGGTACGTTTTTCCCGCTGATATCGTAAAAGAGAAAGGAATTGAAGCAGTAGCGAGCAAGGATTAAGAGACTGGGAATCGATAACACGAAATCGGCGATGACGGGGCGGTGGACGACGGGCAATTCCGCCCTCACCCTAGCACTCTCCCAGAGGGAGAGGGGAGTTTTAATAGGTTCTTATTCAGATGAAAGAACCGCAGGCTTATTTAAACGGCGATTGGATACCGGACTCTTCGGCGGCGATCTCGGTTACCGACGCCGGTTTTGTGTTGGGCGTTACCATTGCCGAGCAATTGCGGACCTTTTCCGGCAGGATATTTCGGCTTGAGGATCATCTTGATCGGCTGGAGCACTCCTTACAGATAATAGGCGTCGATCCGGGCTTGAATCGGCGGCAATGGATCGCCATCGCTTGTGAATTGGTGGAAAGGAACAGCAAGTTTCTAACGCCCGGCGACGATTGGGGATTGTCGATTTTCGTTACTCCGGGGATTTATCATATATACGGCCCGGCCGAGCACAGCCGGCCGACGGTCGGTTTGCACACATATCCGCTGCCATTTCATCTTTGGGTCGATAAATATCGCAGCGGACAAGCCCTGGTTACTACTCCGATACGGCAAGTCGCGGCTGGGTGCTGGCCGCCGCACGTGAAATGCCGCAGCCGGATGCACTATTATTTGGCCGATAGGCTGGCGACTGAGAAATATGCCGGGGCCCGGGCGGTATTGCTCGATCAGGAGGGTTATGTTTTGGAGACATCGACGGCCAACGTATTGATCTATAGGAAGGGTCAGGGATTGATTTCGCCGCCATTGGAAAAGATTCTGCACGGCATCAGTCTGGCCGTGACATTTGAAATTGCCGGTTCCTTGGGCATACCATGCCAAAATCGCGATCTCACAGTGGAGGATTTGGCCTCGGCGGATGAAATCATCTTAACCAGCACGCCCATGTGTATGTTGCCCGTGACCCGACTGAACGGCCGCCCGATCAGCGGCGGCAGCCCCGGGGAAATATCGCAAAAGCTGCTTACGGCCTGGAACAAAACGGCGGGGCTGGATATCGTGGGACAGGCCGAACGATTTGCGCGAAGGTGATTGCCTATTGCCGGCAAATATGGCCGGCCTGCCGATTTTGCCGATTGCATTAGTTTTTAGGCTTGCCCGAGCCCGGTCGAAAGTATTTTGAGCAACAAATTACAAGACAATAATTGTCAGCAATTCCTCCCTCACCCTAACCCTCTCCCAAAGGGAGAGGGCACTTTTGGAAAGGCTTTTATTCGCTATTTGACACTGCCCGTATTAAAACCGAAATTATCGAAGGCCGGCAGAAATAACCTTCCAGATGCAGATCTTAATATGAAAAACAGCAATAATCGGCGGGGCGGCCGGGAGCGGCGTGCCGTAACCCTGTTTTTCGCCGCTTTTTTAATGGTCGTTATGCTGGGCATAGTCGCTTTTGCGATTGACGTGGGCTATATCGTGCTTGTGCGCACTCAATTACAGGCGGCGGCCGATTCCTCGGCCATAGCCGCCACCGCTGTAATGACCTTACCGCGAGGGGAGATGACCGATACGGCCAAACAATTTGCCGCTTATCATTTGGCTGCAGGGAAAAATGTCCAACTTCTCGACAAGGACATCGAATACGGCACCTGGGACGCCGGCAGACGATCGTTTGCGCCGTCGCCAACGCCGGGCAATGCGGTCCGTGTCACGGCAAAGTGTGACAAGACTACAACGGGAGAGGTGGGATTTTTCTTTGCAGGCATTTTGAATTCATTTTCCTTCACCCGGCAGGCCTCGGCCGTGGCCATGGCAAATCCCCGCGACATCGCCTTTGTAGTCGATTTATCCGGTTCCATGAACGACGACACCGAACCGTGCTGGGCGACCGACGTGGAGAACAGCACATTTGCCCCGGCAGGTTATCCGACGGTGGGAAGCGATCTGATGCAGCAGGTTTACAGCGACTTCGGTTTTGGGGCTTATCCGGGCACGTTGGAATATCTTGGCGCGCCTGCGGGGGTTCCGAAAAACTCTTATGCATATGCCGAGTTAACCAAAGATGGAGGCTATTTGACAACAAATAGCATACCGGTGCAGTATCGGATTCAGACTACTGATTCCGAAGTGATTCGCAAGCAAAAAGGCTATTCATGGGTAATCGATTACCAAATTGCCCGGGTAATGCCCAACGCCAAACCAACACCCGACAGCATCAAGAATTACGCATATTGGGAAAAGTATCTGGATTACCTTAGCCTGGCGATAACGATTACACCGCCCTCGCCGCCAGCGCCGACACCGACCCCGACTCCATCGCCGTCACCGACTCCTACGCCAACTCCGACACCGACTCCATCACCGACACCGACTCCGCCAAGACCGACAATTGGTTGGCGGGACCATGGCATTTGTGCACCTTGGTTTGCCGCCTGGACGGCCAATCCGACGTTCGCGGGTCCATCACGAGGGGCTGCGCGTTTAATGGAACTTCAACTGGCGATGACGCCGGGCAGTTTGGACGCCGTATTACTGAGCGAAATGTTATCGGCCACTTCTTACGGCACTCCGCCGGCCAATCGCGGCACCATTCCGCCCAACCGTTACAGCGGGCGCATCGATGCCTGCAATAATCCAAACGCCGACACCTTTCCCGCGGCCACCATCAGCGTACCTAGGGGTTATCGCAACTACATCGGTTATCGCACGTATGTGCAATTCATGATGGATCACGGCCGGGACGCCCAGCCCGTAAACGGCACTTATGTTCCTCTTTCGCAGTTAAGCGCCGATTGTCCCTGGCACATGGAAGAAACGGCGGGGGGGACATTCAATTTTCCGCCCCGCGAGCAGCCTTCGCATGCCGCGCGGCGGGCCCTGATTGCCGCTATGCAGGTGATCAAAGATCGTAATTCCAGCATCGGAAACTTGGATCAGCGGGATTGGGTTTCGATCGTCACTTTTGACAAGCTCACCGGGGGCGGACCGGTGGTGATAGAACCGTTGACCGGCGATTACGATCAGGCGATGCTGGCTTGCACTACGCTTCAGGCCTGCAGCGACGTGGGCGCAACCACGGCAACCGAAACCGGGCTAATCACCGCCAGAGCGCTCTTGCAACCGAAAAAAACCGGCGGCAGCGGCAGGCTTGCCACAAACAAGGTCGTTGTGCTGTTGACCGACGGCGTGCCGAATCTGTATTCCAGCAGTGCGGCAACGATCAAGGCATTTATCGGCAGCCACGCCGACCTGCACGATTTCTACAACAACGGAGCTTACTGGTGCGATGCTGCTTTAATGCAAGTCGCCCTGATGAAGGCCGACCATTGGGATGTTTACCCCGTGGGCGTCGGATTGGGGACGGATTACGACTTCATGGATCGGATGGCTCGGATGGGAGGGACGGCGGACGGCAACGGCCATAGTCCTCGCGGCAGCGGCAATCCGGCCCAGTATGAACAAACGTTGACCGATATTTTCCGCAAAATCATCACCAGTCCGAGGATTCGCCTGGTGCAGTAAGCAGGAGGCGGGGGATCGCGGTCAGGCGACCGGGTATGCCGCATTGCGAAACCGCAAGCGGACTGTGTGGCACGGGCATATTGCCCGTGTTTTTCCGAGCACTGGCGAAACGCCTGTGCCACACAAACGCTTCGCTTATCTGGAAATTGCTCTAGCCGACGGCTATGGAACCCAGCAGCCGGCCTCCGCATTGCTGAATCACCCGCAGGGCCTCGCGCACGGCGTAAGGCGTTGTGTATCCCAGACGGATCACCAGGTACACGCCATCGCAGTGAGGAATCATGGCGGCCGTATGGACCTGGGCCAGAGAAGGCGCGTCGATGAGCACTAACTGATATTGCTTTTTCAGTTTTTCGAGCACATGGTCCCGGCGGTCGGCGATATCAGGCGTTCTCTCGTTTTGCAGCTTACTTTCATGTGGCAAGGCATCTAGTACGAATACCTGCCCTTGGCAATGCTTTACCAGTATTTTCGACAGCGAAGACAGCATGTCAGTCTGTCCCGTGCCGTCGTGAGGACTGGTAAATAGCAAGGCGGCAGGCCGGCCGGGCATTAGTTGAGTGAGGATATATTGGGCCATATCTTCGTAAATATCCGGTGCCTGGGGCTCTAAGATCGTGGCCACGGCCGATTCGGCCCGGGCCAGGGTTTCGTCGATCGTTAATGTATCGGATATGGCGTATTGCACCGTGAGCGGGCTGGAATCCGGTTCTTGAACCAACAGCCCAGACGGATGCAGTCTGTTTAGCTCTTCTTGGATGATCGGATGTAATCCGGTCAGATCGGCATCGCATGGATCCTCGGCGGCAATGGCCGTATCGGATTCGGCCTTTGGTACCTTTGGTAATTCCTGAACGGAAACACACGACTTTGGGCGATCATCCGCCGGCGGTTTATTTGCAGGCGGTTGCGGGCGCGACCGCATGACCTCGATTTGCTTCAGCGCCTCCAGCATCCGGCTCATGGAGAAGTCCCTTGGAGGAGTTTGGCAAACAGGCGGCTGTACTCATGCCGGCGCGTGGCGCCGATCGGACGGGGTTTGTTCCGCGGGGTCTGGGGATCATTTATTTCGGTTTCAGCGGTCGATTCCGCGGATTCCGCCGCCTGCGCCGCGCTGGCGCCTTGCAGCGAGGTGGTTCCTTCAATCTGCCCTTGATTCGCCGCGGTGTTGATAGCCGTCATTTCGGCCTGATCGACCGGAGGAACCGAGGTCGGCGGCTCCAAGAGCGGGCTGGGCGTGGGAACTGAGGCGGCATAACGGTCGGTAATGACCTCTTCGTTTTCGAATTCTTCCTTGAATGGATGCTCGGCATCGGTGAAAACCAGTTCAATTTCAGGCTGAATGGTTCCCGAGGGCTGAAAATCATCTTCGCTACCGGCCGGCATCTCTTCAATGTGTTCGATTTGCTGGCAGACCACGGACAAATCGGCATCGACTTCATCAAAGTCGTTCGCTACCCTTAGCGCTGGAAATTCGGCACTATCGGCGGCGATTTGCGGGGAAGTTTCGTCGGCCGAATCGTCGATCCGGCCAAATTCAATCACGCCGCACTGTTCGCGTTGGCCGTCGCCGTTCCAAGGAGTGGGCAATTGTTGAAGGTCGGCCCAGGCCTCTTCTATTTGTGCCGGATCGACCATCCGGCGGCCGGCCGCGTAAGCCACCAGCAGGGCATGATCGCATAGTTGGTTTATCAAACGCGGCACGCCGTCGGTGGCTTTGAATACGCTCTGGCAAGCGTCTTCGGAAAACAGATCGATGCCGCACCCGCCCGCCAGGTCGATTTGGACGTGGATATAATCCTGGGTCTCGCTGCGCCCCAGCGACTCCAAATAACAACGCGTGGAAATGCGCTGATTGAAAGACTCCATTTTTGGGCCGGCGAAGCGTTCCTCCAGCGAGCTGTTTCCGGCCAATACCAAGCTCACTATGGGCCGCCCCTGCCCTGCCAGGTTGGTTAGCATTCTGATTTCGTCCAACAGGCGCAGGGGCAGAGTGTGCGCTTCGTCGACAATCAATACCATTCCCCGATAAGGGGTTTTTCCCAGGGTCAAATAATCGACCAGCGCGATGCGAAGTTCGCCCTCGTCCATGCCGCGATACGGCTGATTTAATTTATAGAGAATGGCCTGAAACAAAGATCGCCGCGTGCTCAATCGTCCGCACGAGAGCTCGACAACCGGGAAAGTCGCTTTAAACTGCTCGGCCAGCAATCGGCAGAGCAGGGACTTGCCGGTGCCTGTGGGACCGGTGACCATGCCCACCCCTTCGCCGCGCTCGATGCAGCGGGTAAGGGCAACCCGGGCGGACTCGACGGTTGCGGCGGGAAAATACTGGTCCGTTTGAGGCACGGATGCGAACGGTTGTTTTTTCAAACCGAAAAAGGCGCCGTACATGGCACATGTTCTCTAGTTTTATCAGATTATTTATTCGATCAAGTCGCACAGACTTGAAATATTTTCACATATCGCGGGCGCAATCCCCCATAGCATCAATTCGGCTGTCAGGAAGTGAATTATGAGGGGGGTTTTGTGATTGGAAATCGGGGATAAGCGGGAAAGATGGGAGTGGAACCTACATGGCAGTGGCACCGTATATGCGGGGATTGTAGGGATTTTTGTGTCGGGGTGAAGTGGCACGGCCATCTTGGCCGTGTTTCTTCACGGACTGGAAGTCCGTACCGCCGCTTGACATATTTTATTTCTTACAGCCCCTATATGTGTGCCACTGGCTTCGCCGGTGCTTCCCTTAATTTATGCAAAATAGCAATGCACGCCTATGCTGCATCCCAGAACCAACAAGCCGCCCAACAGGATCAATGTCCAGCGAAGAATTGCTCGACGCCGGCGGCGGGCAAATGGATCGGACGACTGGTCTTTGGCGGGGACTACGCCGATGATGGGGGCTGGCAATAGGGGTTCCAAGTCGGCGATGGAAGCCAGCAGGGATTGGGTCGACACACCCGAGGAAAAAACGCCTATTCCCAGGGCCATTGCAAACCCGGAACACAGCATCAGCCCGACGAACCCTCGATTGGGTGCAAACTGTTTATTTTTAACGGGGACGGGATTTACTCGGACTAAAAAGGTCGGCTCTTGCCCTCTGGCATCAAATATCGATTGTTTGATGCGTAGTTTATTCAGATATTCCTGCTCGGTGCGTTCCGCGGCCAACTGCAATTGTTTAAGAGTTTCGGCGGTTTGATTTTGATCTGCGCCTTGTGCCAAGTTTTCGCGGGTATTGTTTTCCTGAATTTCGTTTTCGATTTTTAAAAGTGGTGTTTTAACCGTGTCGGGGGAATCCAACTGCCGCAGAGGATTATTTATCGCAGAGTCGGGAGCAAAGCGCGGCGTGGAGTCGATTTGCCGCTCATAATCGGCGATGCGTGCGCGGATATCCAGGACATCCGGATGCAAAGACGTTTTATTTACGAGCATTGCCGCTTCCCGCTGCCGCAGTGACGCGAGTTTGAGATCGAGTTCGATCCAAGCCAGATTATCGGGAATTTTGGACGCGGATTGTTGGTCGGCTGGAGTGAGTGAAGGCTGCTGGGGTGTTGATTTTTCTTGTTTTATGACATTGTCTTCAAATGCCCGGAGCATTTCCGCGGCTTCGTAATGGGCTTGCTCGGCCTGTTCGGCCTGAGACGAAGCGGCCACACAGGCCTTTTGGGTTTCAACCGCCCAAAATGTTCGGTATTCGCGAACAAACCGATCGGCCAACGCCCGGGCGATTTCAGCCGCGTTTGGGGACTGGGTAAGCGTTAATTCCAGGATTATTTGATTTTCGCCTGAAATCGTCCCCGGCCTGGTGCGAATGCTCAATCCTCGGAGCATTTGTTCCTCGTAGATGAACGATGCCGTTGGGGAGTTGTCTTTGGCGGGCGGCGCGGTGTCGATCCCGCTGTCGTTCAAAGCCTGCCGTATAAACGACGGCGACAAAATGCGGGTTTTGATATTATTTAGATTTGAGGATGGGCTAAAAATAGGGTAATTCGAGAAATTGGCCCGATCATCGACCGGCTTGTATTCCATAATGGCGACGGCCTTGGAACTTTTTGCCGCGTTGGATTTTTGCCAGGCATTTTGTGAGATAAAAAAGACAACCTCCGCCGTCAATCCAAAGGCAACCATGGAAAGCAACAAATGTCGGCGCCAGAGTGATCGCGGCCGGACAATAAGTGCGGTCGATTTATTAAAGGCCATCATGGATGCCCTCTGGAAAAAAGATCGCTTGTTCACCATCCAAACAATCCATTAGTATGCGCATAATATAGCTTATAATCGACATCGTCCGTCTATATGGTATAGCTTCAATACAGTGAAGATCTCTGGCAAAATCGATAAGATTAGCATATTCTATCAGTGAGGCCTGTTTTATATTGATCCGCGCGATTAAAGAAAGCAAAGCAGATTGTTGTTTTCATGTTCCGAATAAAAATTTGCGGCATAACGAACGTTAGCGACGCACAAAGCGCGGTCCAAGCCGGCGCGGATGCGGTGGGGTTGAATTTCTACCCGGCGAGTCCGCGTTTCATCACCCGGTCCACGGCCCGGCAAATTTGTGATATTTTGCCGGGGGAAATCGTAAAAGTCGGGGTCTTTGTTAATGGGGAAGCGAGAGAGGTTTGTCAGACCTTTGATGAACTTGGTCTGGATTTAATTCAACTTCACGGAGATGAGAAGCCGGAATTTATCGCCCAATTGGGCAACAGGCCTGTTATGCGGGCGTTCCGCTTAGGGCCGGAAGGCTTGCAGCCTATATTCGCCTATTTGGAAGACTGCAAAAAACTCGGATGCGTGCCAAAACTCGTTATGGTCGATGCTTTTTCCAAGGGCGTATATGGTGGAAGCGGCGAGACCGCTGAATGGTCTGTATGTGCGC
>JBEKZY010000007.1:0-43958 GCA_049509395.1 Thermoguttaceae bacterium
GCGGTCCTATCCGTTTACGCCGTCAATTCCGTTCTCGACATGCTGTCGGCCGGCATAGGATACTATCAGACCGTCTGGGCGTTGATCCTCACCTCGGCAACGGTGGCGGCGGTTACCAGCGCCAAAACTTGGGCGACGAAAACATCCAATTTTGGCCTCCCATTGCCACCAGCGGTAAAGGTTTCATATGGCGTGACAAAGACGCCTGTAACGATTGGAAAAACATGGAAAAACTCGAGAAATACTGATTCATAAACATAACAATGCGAATCACCTGGTTTACGAACGTCCCCTTTTCCGCCGCCGCTTTGTCAGCGGGCCGCGCGCCCGTGGTGACCGGCGGATGGCTGTCAGGTTTGGGCGATGCCTTGCTGGCTACGGGAGCCGTAGAACTTCAAATCATTACCTTTGTCTGCGGAGGAGAAGATCAATCCATAATCACGGAAGGTTGTCGGCACGACATGATCGCCATTCCGCGCGGTGAATACGCGCAACAATTGTGGTTTTACCCCAAGCCGGCGATCCGCGACCGCTGCCGCCGGCTGGTCGCCGAGTTCCAACCCGAGGTGATGCACTTTCACGGCACGGAAGCTTCTTACGGCTTGCTTTTGAAAAAAGGCGATTTAACCGGTCCTGCTGTAATTTCCTTGCAAGGAATTTTGTGGGCGTTAAAGCGATATCATCACGCGGGTATTTCCTTATCCGATTTGTTCGGAAGTTTTCGCTTGCGTGATTTCATCGGAAAACACGGCTTTTATCGGGGTGCGATAATTAATAGAAAACGGATCCGCAATGTAGAAATACCTATTTTCCAAAACGAGGCGATTTTCATCGGCCGCACGCTTTACGATAGGGCATGCCTTCGTGCCATCAACCCTCATGCCCAGTACCGTCATTGTGATGAGGTATTGAGGCCGCCGTTTTACAAGATCCAACGCGACCCGTTTCGGATTGCGCGTCATTCGATTTTCACTTCGGCCGGCGGAGTACCTCTTAAAGGTCTGCATTGCCTTTTGAAAGCGATAGCCATCATCAAGGAGGAATTTCCCGATGTGGCCCTCCGCATTCCCCGCTCGGCGCCGGGAAAATCGATTAAGGACTACGGTTACGACCGTTATTTGAATCGCTTAGTCGATAAATTGAATTTAAAATCCCACGTTTTGTTTTTAGGCACGATCTCGGCCGAGCGCATGGCAGAGGAAATGTCCCGTGCTCATCTCTATGCCCACCCTTCTTATGCGGATAATAGTCCTAACGGGCTTTGCGAGGCTTTGATGGCGGGGACGCCCGTGGCCGCCTCTTATGCAGGCGGCATTCCTTCCCTAGTGAAAGACCGCGAAACGGCGCTCTGTTTTCCCGTCGGCGACGAGGTCGTTCTAGCCGAGTGCTTGCGGGAATTGTTTCTCAGTGACGAGCTATCGGAAAGATTGGGCCGACAAGCCCGCCAAGAGGCATTACGGCGTCATGATCCGGCTTCGATAGCCCGAAATACTATAGAAATTTATTCTTCGGCAATTAACCTGTCAGGGTCTTCTTTAGGCAAAAAAACTCGCGATGTTCATGCGGGAATTGCATTCTCGAGTGATTGAATCAATTAAAAATTCAACTGCTGTTCAAGGAGACTTCGAAAAATGACTTCAGACATGAACGCAAAATCCGCCGGACCCGGGTCTTCTTTGCCATCGCTCCCTCCGTTGGACAAATGGCGAATCGCCGTATTGCTTCCATGCTACAATGAGGCGTTGACGATCGCAAAGGTCATCGGGGAATTTCGTTCACAGCTTCCCACGGCGAGCATTTATGTCTTTGACAACAATTCGACCGACCAGACCGCTGAAATCGCGATGCAGGCAGGCGCGGTGGTGGTGCGAGAACGGCGGCAGGGGAAGGGATTTGTAGTGCAGTCGATGTTCCGCACAATCGAGGCGGATATCTACATCATGGCCGATGGAGATGACACATATCCCGCTTCCGAGGTCCATCGGTTGATGGAACCCGTTCTGCAAGGGGAAGCCGATATGGTCGTTGGCTCGCGACTGCATACCGAGTCGAATAGCAGGTTCAACCGGCTAAACCTCTTAGGCAATCGGTTGTTCCTGTCCACGCTCAACCTTGTTTTTCATGTCCGGTTGACGGATATTCTTTCCGGTTACCGAGTGTTCAGTCGACAATTCGTCAAGACGGTTGCGTTAGTGGGAGGCGGGTTCGAGGTAGAGACGGAATTGACCATAAAGACACTGGAAGCCGGCTTTCGAATCGCCGAAGTACCCGTCGATCTTGGCCAACGTCCCGAGGGCAGTTGCTCAAAGATACGACCGCTTCGGGACGGCATACGGATCCTTTGCATGATCTTCGCACTCTTCCGCGATTACAAGCCGCTGACTTTTTTCGGCTCTCTGGCGTTGGCACGCGTGGCCGCCGGGCTGGTTCCCGGCACCATTGTGATTATGGAGTACCTACAGACAGGGCAGGTGCTGCGGATGCCGTCGGCTGTCCTGGCGGTAGGACTTGTGTTGTTGGGAATGCTAATGTTGACCGCGGGCATTATTCTCCACTCGTTGACGCGCCGAATTCGCGAACTGGAGTACCAGCTTCAGGGGCTGTCGGTTCGGAAGACCTACGGGCCTCAGCCGGCGGACGAAGGGCGGTAATGGCAACATTCTTGCCACATAGCGCACCCAATACCCGGTCCAATACAGAGTTTACGGGAAACAGAAACCGATCATAAAAACGCAGAGCCGATGGATTCAGGTCTCCCCGCCTGTTTCCCATCAACTGATACAGCAACGTGATGAAGAATCCTATACTGTCGACGTACCGCCCTTGGACGACATGGAATCCAGCGGCTCGCAGTTGATTGACCAGCGGGCGAAGTCGATATCGTCGGTAATGGCCGACCTTTTTGTCCATGGCTGAGAAAAGTAGATTAAAAGCGGGCACATACAGGTAACACACCCCCCCCGGTCGGAGACAGCGGTAAATCGCATGGATTGCTTTGTCATCGTTCTCGATATGCTCCAGCACATTCATCGAAAAAACATATTCGGCGCCGGCCTCGGGCAGATCGTCGATGGCGGACAGACAATCAAAACCATGATTTCGTAATGCGAGATTCAATTCCTGGTCTGGCTCAATGCACGTTACGCGAAGACCCTGGTTGCGAAGGGCCAGGGCAAAGGTTCCCGTGCCCGCGCCAAAGTCGACAGCGGAGGCGGCCCCGCGGGCATTGCGCAAGACTTCCCGCACAAGAAACGCGTTATAGTTCCTTGCGTCCACCATGGCCTCGAGGTTATCCGTGCCCGTGTAGGATGTGTCGCCCATGACAATGCTCGGCTTTGGGAGAGATTACGGCGTTTGTCCTCTACCCCATGTAGGACGCCGTGTCAAATTATACATTGCAGGCCCGTTTGATCAAGACGGCTAATCTCGCAGGTACAATGTGCATGACAACAGTTTTCGAGGAGAAGGCCTGATGGAGAACCGAAGCCTCTTCGTACCGACGTCGCGATCTGTCCTGCGGAACCTATTGGGGGAGCCTCGCTTCTGGCTGGGTGTGCAGATGTTGACAGTGTTTGCCGTTGGCCAGATGTTGGGCAAATGGCAACTCTACGTGTTAGCAGACAGCCTGGGCTATAATGGCTATATAATGATTAGCAAGATGTCGCTTTACGAGATGCTCGGTACTATCCGAACGTTGGGGTATCCATTATTGCTAAAAGCGGTTGCGGTGGTCTCGCCGGACTATACCCTGGTGCCATACGTCCAGTTGACGTCGCTGTTTTTGATGGTCTTCTTTCTGAACTTCTCTATGCGGCGATACGGTGCTTCTCCATGGCAGGCGTTTGCCGTAAGTACGGGCGTTCTCTATGGGGCTACGAACTGGATGATTGGCGCGTTGCTTACGGATTGTATAGCACAAACTCTTTCGGTAACGGCGATCGGGTTTCTTTTATGGCTGGTTGCAGACAGACGCTCGCTTATACCGTGGTGCGGCCTTTTAATTAGCCTTGCCGCCACCTACCACATGCGTCCCGCCTATCTCTTCTTGGTCCCTTTTGCGCCCTGTTTCGCTGTTCTATTGCTTCGCATCCGCGCGTCATGGACAGGCGAGCCGTTTTGCTGGAAAGCCCTATTCGTGGGGCTTTCAGCCGGGACGGTTTTGCCATACCTTGGATTCTGCCTGCTGCGATTGGTTCTTGTCGGACACTTCGGTCTTGTGGCCTTCGCGGGGCAACTGTATGCGCCCTTCGCGGTTGAGTTTCTGGATACAAATCTCGTTGAAAATGAACTGTCTAGCCGTTATCGCCCTCTGGCACGAGAATATCTGGCAGAACGTGAACGTCTGGGCATAGTTGGCGCGTTCAAGGGTAACGGATGGATTGACTTGAAACAATGGGAGACAAATTACGACATCCAAATGCAGCAGATTGTGCTGCCAGTGGCAAAACGCATCTATGGCGATGACCATATTACGTGGAATCGAGAACTCGCAAGTTTTTCGCGCGAAGTAATCGGGCTTCGGAAAGGCAAGTACATTCTCCTTTACGTGTACAGCATGCCCCGCGCCGTGGCAAAGCTGCTCTATAGAAGTTGGGCGTTGCAGGCTCTCATTCCGATCACAGCATTGTTGTTCGTCATCCGACGGTGGTTGTTCCGCCATCGGCCCGGCGCAGCGGAATGGCAAACGGATCCGCGAGACCGAGGTGTGCTGCTAACGGTTTTTTGTCTTGCCGTGCTATACTTTTTTGTCGACATCGGATTGGTGCTCTCAGTTCTGTTTGTTGACTCGCGATATGCGCTGCCGGCGGGCATCTTTGTGCCGGCATTGTTTGCATTGCTGATCCTGCGTGAATTGCAGATGATCCGTTTTGTCATAGATAACTGCAAAAATCGAGGTGCATGAAAATGGGATTGAAGAATTACGGCAAATTATTCCCTAATTGGCTTCGCAAGCCGCTTCGATTCGCCTGGCGTGTGATGGGGGCGCCGAACGATTGGCTCTGTTGCGTCCTGCAAGGGGTAAAATGGCATTTCGACTGGAAATTGAACGGTTGGGTTTATTTTCGCAAATCGTTGGGCGCCCGCCTCGAAATCGGAAAAAGATTCTCGGCCAACAGCAAACTCCGGGAAAATGCGATTGGTGTTTTTCAACCAGTCATTTTTACCGTTATCGGCGATAATGCTTTGCTTTCCTTGGGAGATGACGTGGGCGTCAGCGGTTGCAGCATCACCGCGATTTCGGAAATTCACATCGGCAACCGCGTGTTAATCGGGTCGGGAGCGCTGATCGTCGACAACGACGGCCATCCTCTCGATCCTCAGGAGCGCCGCCGGGGCGCGGGGATAATTGGTTCTCCAATACGTATTGACGATGATGTTTTCATCGGCGCGCGGGCGATCATATTGAAGGGCGTTCATATTCAAGAAGGCGCGGTAGTGGGCGCAGGAGCCGTGGTCACTCACGACGTGCCCGCTTATGCAATCGTGGTTGGAAATCCCGCACGGATCGTCGGCGATTCCCGGCGACATATTCCACGGGAAACCTCCCAGCCAAAACAGGTCACAGCGAATAATTAAGATGTTTCCGTGCATCTCCAAGAAGCCGGTCCTATTGCAATAATATAATGTACGAAGCGCCGAGCACCATTTATGTGGGTGAGTTTCAATTTCCCGAAGGCTGCGCCGCCGCTTTGCGCGTTTTGGGAATGGGAAAAGCCCTCCGCGAAGCGGGCCATCGAATGCTCTTTGCGGGAATCGAAAAAAAACCGCGCCCGCAGGACCGCCAACCCGACGGTTCCTTCCGCTATCAGGGGTTCCCCTACTTCACCCGCGAGTATTCGGGGCAAGGATCGCTTGACCGTTGTAAGTGGTTTTTCCAGGCGCATGTCGGCGGAAACACGACCTTTGAGCGTTTGAATGTCCTGGATTTATCGGCTGTGAAAGCAATCATTGCCTATCATCCCTCGGTGACATTCCTTTACCGGTTGATGAAATTCTGTCGGCGGCGAAACATCGCCCTGATTAACGACATTACGGAATGGCACCACCCCAGGCATTTGCCCGGGAAACAGCTCAGTCCTTTTTATTGCTCGCAGGAGTATCGTAATCGGCGGTTGATGCCGAAGGTCGGCAACGTCATTGCCATCAGTTCCTATCTGGAGAAGTATTTCCTTTCCCGAAATTGCTTGACGATCCGCGTTCCCACGCTTCTCGATGTGGCCCATGCGGAACCGCTGCCGGCGTCCGAGGAATCTCGCAGCGATTCGGACGAATTGCGTCTGGTCTTCACCGGCTCCAACCTGCGCGAAAAGTGGGAGGTGATTTTCGATGCCATGCTCCAATTAAAGCAAGCAGGACGCCGCGTTCGCTTGGATGTTTATGGACTTGCGCGAGAATCGTTTTTTCATTACCTCGCACCTAAGGCCCGACGATTGGCGGATCGATTGGGCGATGCATTAATCATCCATGGCCGCGTGCCTCGGGAACAATATTTGCGCGGCGTGGCGGAAGCCGACTTTTTAGTCATGTTGCGGGATATCGAGCCTTGGTCGCAAGCTTGTTTTCCCACGAAATTCCCCGAGATGATGCTGCAAGGACTGCCCCTGATCTCCAATGCCCACAGCGATATCGGCGAATACGTCCGCGACGGACAGGAAATGTTGCTGGTCGAGAGCCCCAGCGTTGCTGATTTAACTCGCACGCTGGAGCGCGCGATGAACCTTCCCCGCGCGGAGATTTCTCGCATGAAAGCCCAAGCCCGGCAACGAGTCGCCGATTGTTTCGATTACCATCACTATGTCGGCCCCCTAAGCGATTTTATCGAAAAAGCGGTGCACAAGGCCGGAAGCAAAACTTAAGGTTTTAATTCTGAAAGCGTTGCCAAGCATACTTCCGTTATTTATCTTCACCTATATTTAAAGGTAATTGAGGGTGTCCTGAGATTCACAAGTTGTTCGGCTGGGAACCATCCGTTCGGCTCTACGACGGCCTGGAAAAAACCTACGCCTGGATTTACGACAAAATGGCGGCCCGGCTGAAAAAACAGACACATCCGATTTCCGCGGCATAACCCGCGCCATGCCTGCGCTGACCGCGGTCATGGCGTCTTTGCGGATAATTCCGTATGCCGGATTTCCGTATAAATACGATCGATAACATGATCTCACACTTTACTGCGAAGACCTTTACTCTCCTATGCAAGATGAGGACAATGTGTGGATCGGCTCGCGGTTCTGTTTGTTGACTCGCGATATGCTCTGCCGGCGGGCATCTTTGTGCCGGCATTGTTTGCATTGCTGATCCTGCGTGAATTGCAGATGATCCTTTTTGTCATAGATTATAATCGCCGGGGTGCGGAGGGGGAAACAAGGAGCTGCCCGACTTGAATTGGACGGCGCCGTCAATGATACACGAAGCTGATATAATTTATGTTGGCGAATTCCATTTCCCCCACGGAGACGGAGCCGCCGCCCGAGTCGGCGGAATCGGAAAGGCCCTGCGCGACGCGAACTATTCGGTGGCCTTTGCCGGATTGGAATCCGTCGCCATGCCGGAAGATATTCAAGCCGACGGCAGCGCTTGCCATGATGGAATGTACTATTATCCCGCGAAGAATTTCGACAGTTTTAAATTCGCCCGCTGGCGGCGCGGCATCAACTACTATCTTACCGGCTCGTCCACAATGGATCGGTTGCGCAGGATAGTGACGAACCGTACCCGGGCGATTATCGCGTATCACGGTTTTTCGACGATGCTTTTGCGATTAATGAATTTTTGCCATCGGCGGAAGATAGCCTTGATCACCGATTGCACGGAATGGTACGATCCGCATCATATTTTATGGGGCGCATTGGGGCTTTTTCGCTGGGATTCTGAACTGCGCATGCATTGGATACAGCCCAAGATCGGCCGCATGATCGCCATCAGTTCATACCTGGAGCGATACTATCGCGGCCGCGGTTGCCGCGTGGTGCGCGTGCCGCCCCTTGTCGATCTGCAAGATCCCCAGTGGAAACCTGTGCCGGACTTGCCGCGAGGAGACGGGGAATTACATTTATTGTATGCGGGAACTCCGGGGAAGAAGGATCTTCTGGCCAGTGCGCTTCAGGCCGTCATCAAGCTCCGCGCCCAGGGATTTCCCATCAAAGTGCATTTGATGGGGGCCAGCCGCGAAGGACTCGGCCGATGGATGAGACGCGATCCCGCCTTCGTCGATGCCTTGGGGGATGCGGTGAGTTTATATGGCCGAGTGCCGCAACAGCAAGTTTGGGAAATGCTGCCCAAGGCCGATTTCACCATCCTACTGCGCGAAGACAAACGCTACGCGCACGCGGGATTTCCCACGAAATTGGTGGAAAGCCTCTCGGCGGGCGTGCCGATCATCACCAATGTGACCGGCGATATCGGCGAATATGTGCGCGACATGCAAGAAGGAATTCTTTTGGATAACCACCTGCCCGAGGCTTTCGAGGCGGGAGTGAAGAGAATATTTGGGATGCCCAGGTCGCAATGGCATCGAATGCGGTTCGCAGCCCGGCGGCGAGCGGCCGAATGTTTCGATTACCGATGCTATATCACCTCGTTGAAAGATTTCATCGAAGGGGCATTGCTGCAAAAGCTGTCAAGTTCCGCTGGGACGTAGATACGATCGTGGAGCATGAAAAACCGTTGTAACCGCCTGAAAAGCGAGTTTCGCGCCAAGAATTATCGCAACACCGCGTTTTGCGGGAATCTTCAAAAGAACGTTGACAGGCCGGCGGAAATGGCGCCGGTTGCCGAATTCCATCGGTTGACAAAGCCGGGGGTGACTGGAGAGGCGTTTTCACCATGAAAAAGAACAACATGACAACGCACGAAAAATTACGGATTCTGCTGGCCGCACCGTTGCCGCCGCCCGACTACGGGGGAATCTGCAATTGGTCGCGGATCATCCGCGCCCATTTCGCGGGCAGCCCCGAGGTCGACTTGAATTTTGTCGATACCAAAGCGCGCTATCGCGACGTGACGAATCATGGCACCTTGGCCAGAATCGCGAGCGGATCGCTGCAAGCCACCTTGGATATCTGCTATTTGCTGCGCGCCTTTCGCGCATACCGGCCCGGAGTTTTTCACCTTTGCACAAGCGGCGGCTTGGCAACGCCCAAAGACATCGTGACGTTGCGGATGGCGCGTTTTCACGGCATTCCCAGCGTGATTCACTATCACATGGGCCGTTTGCCGAAAATCTTCGAACAAAGAGGCATGGATTGGAAACTTACCCGCCGCGCCATGTCTTTAGCCGACGCGGTGATCGTGCTGGACGAACAATCCGAAAAATGCATCAAAGAGGATTTCCCGGAAGTCCGGGTGGTGATTCTGCCGAACATGGTCGAAATCGCCGAGCTCGATTCGATTCGCCGGCAAGCGGATAACGGCGGGAATTCGGAGAAAACGAAGCGGATCGTCTATGTCGGACAGATTTTGCCAGCCAAAGGCATCGCAGAACTGGTGCAAGCCTGCGGGCAACTGGGGGAAAAGAATTTCGTTCTGGAGTTGGTCGGACCGATCAGCACCAGATTCAAGCAGGAATTGACCGCTCTGCCTTCCGCGGCGGGGGCGCCCGAGTGGCTGCAATTCGTCGGGCCGCAAAGTCACGAGCAGGCCCTTCAGCATATGGCGAATGCCGATATATTCATCCTGCCCAGTTATTCCGAAGGCGCACCGAATGTGATTCTCGAGGCCATGGCGTTAGGTTGCAACATTCTTTCCACGACGGTCGGCGCAGTGCCGCGGATGCTCGATATCGGCGGACGGGAAGAGTGCGGGGTTTGCGTGCCCCCGCGAAACGTCGATGCTCTCACCCAAGCGCTGGAAAAAATGCTCGCCAATCCCGAGATGGGCAAGAAGATGGGAGCAATCTCCCGAGTGCGAGCCGAAAGGCTCTACGACGTGCCCGTGGCCTGCGAGCAACTCGCCGGCTTATGGAAAAGTTTGGCCAATCCCCCCATAGCCAAAACTTTTGCGATTCAACGCAGGAATACCGTGTTGCTGGTGGCTCCGCTTCCTCCGCCCGATCATGGGGGAATTGCCAATTGGTCGCGCATTGTCCGTCATGCATTGGCCGAATCGCCGCGATGGAGTCCGCGCTTCATCGACACCTTTGCGCGTTACCGCAAAGTGACAAATCAATTATTTTTGCCGCGGTTGATAGGCGGATCATTGCATGCATTCAAAACCTTATGGGCAATCTATAAATCCATGAAGTGTCAACGTCCGGAGATCATTCATATATGCACCAGCGCAGGCCTCGCCTCGCCGAGAAATATCTTTACTCTATCGATTGCCAAGCATTTTGACGTGCCCAGTTTGATCCATTATCGCATGGGCGCAATTCCGAAAGTATTCGCGAATAAGGGCATAGAATGGCGTTTAACATTGAAAGCCATGAAAATGGCCGATGTGATTGTCACCCTCGATCATCGTTCGGAGGTTTGTGTGAGGGAGTGTTTGCCGGCAAAACGGGTGGTTACCCTGCCGAACATGGTCGAGATAGACGTCCTGGACGCGGTTCGCGCGAATTCGGATGCCTTCACGAGGAAAGCGGAGGATTTTCATGTGGTTTTTGTCGGCCAGATTCTGCGCACCAAGGGCATTCTCGAGTTGATCGAGGCCGGTTCTAAACTCACCGATCGCGGATTGCATCTGGATTTGGTCGGCCCGGTCTCGAAGTCGTTTCAAGCGAAGTTGATGCGTAGGGCTGCAGCCCTCAGCTCGGCGGATTGGCTGCATTTTCACGGTTCCAAGCCGCACTATGAAGCCATTTACATCATGGCCATTTCGGACCTGCTTGTCTTGCCGAGCTATACGGAGGGGTTTCCCAATGTGGTTTTGGAGGCCATGGCATTGGGCAAGCCGATTCTTGCCACCGGCGTCGGGGCCATTCCCGAAATGCTCGATATGGGCGGGGAGGAAGAGTGCGGCGTGATTGTCCCTGCCCGCGAAGTCGTGCCGTTGGCGACTGCCTTGGAGCGTTTGATGGCCAATCCGTCCTTGCGCCAGGAGTTAGGAAAGAAAGCCCGGCGGCGGGCCGAACGGCTTTATTCAGTGCCCGTGGCATGTGGTCAACTTACCGATCTGTGGGAGTCGCTCTTGCAATCGGACAAATCCAAATAATCGTTTTTTCGTTAACTTATTTATACTTGTTACGAAAGGGATTAATTTTGAAAGCGCTTGTTACCGGCGGTTGCGGCTTTATCGGCTCGAATATCGTAAAACTTTTGCGAAGCGAAGGGCACGAGGTGGCGGTGCTTGACAACCTGCTGTCGGGCTATCGCGCGAATCTCGATCCCTTTCCCGAGGTGAAATTTGTCGAGGGCGATGTTCGCGATGCGGCGCTCATCAACCGGCTGGCTCAAGGCGTGGAAGTCATCTTCCATTTGGCGGCCTCGGTGGGCAACACGCGCTCCATCGAAAATCCCATCGACGATTCCGAAATCAACGTCATCGGCACGCTCCGCGTACTCGAGGCCGCGCGGCACGGCGGCGTGAGGAAGGTGGTTTTTTCCTCGTCGGCGGGCATATTCGGCGAGTTGAAGACGTTGCCCATTCGCGAAGATCATCCGGTCGAGCCGGATTCGCCCTACGGGGCCGGCAAACTCGGCGCGGAAAAACATTGCCTGGTTTATGCCAAGCTGTATCCCTTGGAGTGCATCTGCTTGCGGTATTTCAATGTCTTTGGCGTAAATCAGCGGTACGACGCTTACGGAAACGTGATTCCCATTTTCGCCCATCGCATGTTGCGCGGCGAGCCGGTAACCATATTCGGCGACGGCGAGCAAACCCGCGATTTCGTCAATGTCCGCGACGTGGCCCAGGCGAATTACAAGGCGGCCCTGTCCAGGGGAGTTTCCGGGGCCTTTAACGTCGGCAGCAGCACCCGCATCACCATCAACCGGCTTGTGGAACTGATGATCGATGCCAGCGACATTCATCCCGCGATCCAGTACGGTCCGCCGCGCAAAGGCGACGTGCGCGACAGCCTGGCCGACGTATCGGCGGCCAAAAAAGCCTTCGGCTTCATTCCCTCCGTCAAGCTCGAAGACGGCTTGAAAGAATATATGGATTGGGCGAAAATAGCATTCGTATAAAAATATCATCGCAACCGCCAGTCGCGGCTTTATGAAAGAACGCATGAGCAAACGCATTTTAATCCTCGGCGGCATAGGCATGTTGGGACACAAAGTATACCAACTTTATCGCCGGCGTTTCGATGCCTGGACAACAAACCTGTCGGGCTATGAGGAATTTGCCAGCTACGATCTTTACGATCCCCAGCGTTTTGTGGGCGGCGTGGACGTCTCGAATTTCGACAGCGTAGTCCGGGTTGTAGCCGATGTAAAGCCTGACGTCGTATTCAATTGCGTCGGCATTATCAAGCAACTGAAAGCCGCCAAGGACCCGATTACCAGCCTGGTCATAAATTCCCTGTTTCCACACCGGCTGGCGAATCTATGCCGGGCAAGCGGAGTACGAATGATCCACATGGGCACCGACTGTGTATTTTCCGGCCGAAAAGGAGGGTATACTGAAAATGATGTATCCGACGCCCAGGACTTATACGGCCGGACCAAGTACTTGGGCGAGGTTGACGCCCCCGGCTGCCTGACGGTGCGTACGTCGATCATCGGCCGCGAACTGAATACTTCCAACGCTTTGATCGAATGGTTCCTAAGCAATAAGGGCGGCAAGGTTCGAGGGTATAAAAAGGCTATATATTCCGGTTATACCACTATTGCCTTGGCTAATATAATCGCCGACGTACTGGAGAATCATCCGAATTTAAGCGGTGTTTATCAAGTCGCATCGCAGCCCATCTCAAAATTCGACTTATTAACCTTGATTAACGAAACCTATAGTTTGAATATTCAAATTGAACCGGATAATAATTTCGTATGCGATCGCAGCATGGACGGCTCGCGCTTCTGTAAAGCAACGGGATTTACGCCCCCTAGTTGGGCTGAGATGATAAATGAAATGCATCGCGATCCCACTCCTTATCACTTGTGGAGAAAAAAATGATTCTCAAAGGTAAACGCATAATTGTGACCGGCGGCACCGGATCGCTGGGCAAGGTGCTGGTCCGCCGCTTGCTCACAGGTGAATTAGGACAACCCGCCTCGATTGTGGTGTTTTCACGCGATGAGGCCAAACAGCACGACATGCGATTGCAATACAAGAATCGGCGCGTATCGACCGACGAAGTCGTGTACCACAATTTCAACGAATTACTGGAGTTCGTCATCGGCGATGTCCGCGATTATCACGCGGTGGCATCGGTTCTGCGCGATGCCGACGTGGTTTTCAACGCCGCCGCGTTGAAACAAGTGCCCACCTGCGAGTATTTTCCCTTCGAGGCGGTGCAGACGAACATCTGCGGTCCGGAAAATATCGTCCGCGCGATTCGCGAGAACCACCTTGCCGTCGAAACCGTGGTTGGCATTTCCACCGACAAGGCCGCCAAGCCGGTGAACGTGATGGGCATGACCAAGGCCATCCAGGAGCGGGTATTCATCACCGCCAATCTGACCTGCCCGAAAACCCGTTTCATCTGCGTCCGCTACGGCAACGTTCTGGCTTCGCGGGGCTCGGTCATTCCGCTGTTTCACGATCAAATCCGCAACGGCGGCCCGGTCACGATCACCACCGAAGACATGACGCGTTTCCTGCTCAGCCTGGAACAGGCGGTGGATACGATTTTCGCCGCGCTTCGCGGCGCCAAACGCGGCGAAACTTATATACCCCGCGTCCCTTCGGCGCGGATGATCGATCTGGCCCGGGCGTTGATCGGCGATCGCCAGATCAAGATCGAGGTCACCGGCATCCGGCCCGGCGAAAAGATCGACGAGATCTTGATTTCCGAGGAGGAGCGCTACCGCACAGTGGACCGGAAGAAATACTATGCCATCCAGCCGATTCTGCCGGAATTGCGTTCCCGCGATGATACTCCGGCCGGCTTGCCCGGGGAATTCAGCTCGGCCACCGACGTAATGAACTACGATGAAATGTGCGCCCTGTTAAAAGATAAACGCCTGCGATTGGAAGACGTTGACGCCGCCGAAGGAGAGTTCTTGCGATGAAAATTGCCACAATACTCGGCACCAGGCCGGAAATCATCCGCCTCAGCCGGGTCATTGAAAAAATCGACGTTTCGGCCGATCACGTGGTGATCCACACCGGCCAAAACTACGATCCCAACTTGAACGACATTTTTTTCCGCGATCTCGGGGTTCGCGCGCCGAATTATTATCTCGACGCGCAAGGCGGAAATTTCGGCGAGCAGGTGGGGATGATCCTATCCCGAATCGAGCCGGTCTTCCAAAAAGAACGACCTGATCGCGTGCTCATTCTTGGCGACACCAATAGCGGACTGACCGCATTTATCGCCAAGCGCATGGGCATCCCCGTGTATCACATGGAGGCCGGCAACCGCTGCTACGACGACCGCGTGCCCGAGGAAGTCAACCGCCGCGTCATCGACCATTCGAGCGACGTGCTGATGCCCTACACCGAACGCAGCCGGGCGAATCTCCTCCGCGAAGGCATTCCGGGCAACCGTATTTTCGTCACCGGCAATCCCATTTTGGAAGTCATCAATTATTATAATGACCGCATTAGCGCTTCCACTGCCCTGGCCGATCTGGGCGTGGAAAAAGGCAGGTATTTCCTGGTCACCATGCATCGCGCCGAGAACGTAGACATCGAGCCGCGGCTCCGCGCCCTGACAACCGCGTTGGAAAGCTTGCATCGCCAGTACGGTTATCCGATCCTATGCAGTCTTCACCCGCGCACGCGGAGCAAAATGACCGCCTTCGGACTTTCGACCGAAAGCGATGCGGTGCGATTCCTTCAACCCTTGGGATTTTTCGACTTTATTGCCCTGGAACGCGAGGCTTACTGCGTATTAAGCGACAGCGGCACGGTGCAGGAAGAATGTTGTTTGTTTCGGGTGCCCAACGTAACGATACGCGACGTCACCGAACGTCCGGAAACCGTGGAATGCGGCAGCAACATGCTTTCCGGGGCCGATCCGGCGATGATCCTTCGCGCGACGCAGATAGCAACCGGCCTGCCGCGGCAGTGGACCCCGCCCCAGGAATATCTCGCCGAGCACGTCAGTGCAACGGTGCTGAAAATCATTTTGGGATTCAATCCCGACCTTTCATTTTCCCCCTGAAGCCAGTTTCCATACGTTCCAAATCCGTCTCCCTTCAGTCACTTCTCCCTGATCCTTGGAAATGCGAACCGCGTCGAACAATTCACCCGCCGTTTTTCTCCCCGCGTCCAAAAGAAAACTGTGGGTGGTGTCGGAATTATATTATCCGGAATATACGGCCACGGGGCACCTCCTGACCGTCATCGCCGAAGGTCTTGCCGAACATTATGATGTTCGCGTGCTGACGGTCCACCCTACCTACGCCATGCGCGGCGTGAAGACTCCCAAACATGAAATTCACAATGGCGTTTCCATTTATCGATGCTGGGCAACCGCTGCAAACAAGGACAACCTGTTTTTGCGATTTATGAATTTGACCACCATTTCCTGCTCGCTTTTTTTGCAGTGTTTGCTGCGTTTCAAGCGCGGCGAGCGGGTGCTGGTCGTAACCAATCCTCCGATGTTGCCTTTGCTGGTGAGCGTTGCATGTCGTTGGAAGCGAGCTAACTGCGTGTTGTTGGCCCACGACATTTATCCCGAGATAGCCGTGCTTGCCGGCGTCATACGCCCCCATTCCTGGTTCGTTTGGTTTTGGAACGCCGCTATCCGCCGGGCGTATCGCTCCATGAAGCGAATTGCCGTTTTGGGGCGCGACATGCAGGAAGTGATACGGAAAAAACGGGGAAAGAGTCCCGAGGCCGTGCGGGTTATTACCAACTGGGGCGACGTCGATCAGGTGTATCCGCTCCCCCGCGAGGAAAATCCTCTTCTGGGCGAATTTGGACTTCTCGACAAATTCGTCGTTCAATACGGCGGCAACATCGGTTGGATTCACGACGTGGATGTCTTGGTGAAAACCGCCGAATTATTGCGCGATGAACCGGACATGCAGTTTTTTGTCCTTGGCACGGGGCGGCGCATGCAGGAATTGGAACAACTCGTCAGTGAGCGGCAATTGCGGAATTTCACAATCACCTCGATGCGCCCCCGCAACGAGGCCCTGCTAGTCCACAACGCCTGCGACGTAGCCATCAGCGTATTTGTTCCCGGCATGTATGGTTTGGCGGTTCCCAGCCGGATGTATAACATTTTTGCTTCGGCGAAACCGTTGATCGCTGTTACCGATTCGGGTTCGGAAATGGCGCGGGTGATCGAAGAGGAACAGGTCGGCTGGGTCGTTCCGCCGGGCAATTCCGCCGCTTTTGCCCAAGCGCTCCGCGAAGCCCGCGACCGCGCCGCCGAATTGCCCGCCATGGGACGCCGCGCCCGGGAGGTCGTTTTGCGGAAATATACGCCCGAAAAAATCATCGCTTCCTTTGTTGACCTGTTTGACGGCATCGATGCCCCGCCGGAACCTTCTCATTGAACCTTGCATGTCTGACATGACCTTGCCTTATAACGTGCTCGCATTTATCGCTGTGGCTTTTCTTTCAGCGCTCATTGTGGCGATGATCGTTCGCTTGGCGTGGCGTTGGCGGATTCTCGACATACCCAACCGGCGCAGCTCCCACTCGATTCCAACGCCCCGGGGCGGCGGATTGGCAATCGTTTTGCTGACTTTGGCTGGGTGGTGGTGTTATGCGTTTTGGGGGGGAAAAGTTCCGATGACGATGGTCAACGTCTATACGGCAGCCGCGGCGCTGGTAGCCTTGACCGGCTGGTTCGACGATCTATACTCATTACCCAATCTCTTCCGCCTTTCCGTGCACTTGGCGGCGGCAATTCTCCTTTTGTTGGGCGGCGGCATTGCCTGGCAATCCCTGGAACTCCCCTTTCTCGGCGAACTGACGCTGGGTTTCTGGGGATTCCCCCTGGCCGTGTTGTGGATCGTCGGTCTTACGAACACCTATAATTTCATGGACGGCATTGACGCTATCGCCGGCATTCAGGCCCTGATCGCCGGTTTCGGCTGGTATCTGCTGGGAACTCTGAGCGGCGAACCTGCTTATGCAATGTTTGGAATGCTGATCGCGGCCGGCAGCGCCGGTTTTTTGTGGTGGAATCGGCCGCCGGCCCGAATTTTCATGGGCGACGTGGGCAGCGCATTCCTCGGTTTCACTTTTGCCGTTCTTCCGGTAATCGCCGCGCAAACGAATAATCGCATTGCGGTGGCCGGCATTATACTTGTGTGGCCATTTGTCTTCGATTCGGTTTTCACCCTGCTGCGCCGCTTGAGCAAAGGCGAAAACATATTTCAAGCCCATCGCTCGCATCTATATCAACGTCTGGTGCAAAAAGGTTGGACGCATGGGCAAGTAAGCTCGTTATACGCGGTGCTGGCCGGCATAAGCATCGCGCCGGCTGCAATGTTTGTGCGTTGGCCCACGGCGGGATCGTGGTTCATCGTCGTCTTGCTTCCCCTGTTGGCCGGGGGATTGTGGTTATTGGTGGTTTATCAGGAAAAATGTTTATCCTGAATAATATGCAATATTATATTTCAACCGGTTTCTTGTGCGGCCGTTTTAATGAATGGTTATTTGCCCGCCGAACACCAGAAGATAAACCGTTGGACGAAGTAAAGTATAAAACGCTGCCGCCTTGGAAAGATGGATTGTTGATAGCCGGTGAACTGCTGGCCAAGCGATTATATAGGAAATCCGCTTGGCTGCGAAAAAAGATCGAGCCTTTTCGATGGAGAGACAAGCCTCGGCTTCAAACCGCGAAACGGGAGGAATTCAAGCAATACCTTCGCGAAATCGGCGTCGACAAAGGGGCGCTTGTGATGGCCCATACGGCCGTTTCCAATTTGCGGTTATATGATGAATCGCCGGATCATCCTTCTCCCGGCGGTTTTTTGGCCGCTGCCAACAACTTGGTAAACGATCTGCTCGATCTGGCCGGTCCGACTGGTACCTTGGTCATGCCCGCCCATGCACATTATCAAGGCGAGGATGCTTTGCTGAACTCCGCCCAGCGCGAGCGGGCGATCTCATACGATCCGCAATCCGCGCCCTGCGCGGTGGGATTGGCAAACGAGTTGTTTTGGCGGCGAAAAGGCGTATTGCGCAGCTTGCATCCCTACAATTCCTTGGCCGCTTACGGCCCCTTGGCCGAGGAACTTTTACACGATAATCTCAACCATCATAAGCCCTTGCCCCAGGGCATTTATTCGGGGTATTATCGCTTTTCGCGGAAAAACGGCATTGTCATTAGTATCGGCGTTCCCTTGCAAAACAGCATGACGCTTATTCATACTCCTGAAGAAGTCCGCGATCAGGATTGGCCTATTAAAGATTTTTTCGAAGAGCGCCGCTACCTGGTGCGGATCAACGGCCGGGATGAATTGTACGTCGTTCGCCAGCGCCGCCCCCAGTACGGCATGTATTGTATTTGCGTGCGCAAGGCGTTTCGCGATCTTGTGCGCGAGGGGATCGTACACGAAACCTCGGTGGGCAGCGTGCGCGTCGACTGGGCTTGGAGCAGGGATGTATTCGATTTCTTCATGAAGCGTAACAAAAACTCGCATTATCCGTACTATGGCATTAGGACGATCCGAGCGGGGAATTAAGCAATGACCGATTTCTCTTCTGTTCTGCAAATCCGCGAAAAAGTTCCCGGCCGCGCCCAGTATATCGACGCTCAAGGCAGATTGTATATCTCCCGGCTTCACGACATTTTTCGATCCGATGACGGCGGGGCCCTCTGGCAACTGGACTGCTCAGTCCCCCTGGCGGGATACAAAACCGCTTTGGCCCGCTTCGCCCTGGCCGCTAGACTCCTGCGATATTATGTCACCGTCTTCCAGATCATGGACGACGGCACGCGCATCGCCGTTGCCCGAGAAGGCATCTACCGCGCCGAACCCGGCGAATCGCAAATGTCCCTCTCCTTCCGAATCAAGCGCGGATCCCGGCCCATGAAAATCTGCGTGGACGGACCTCGGGTGATCTTCGGCGAGTACGGAGACAGTTATAAAAATTTGGAAGCCCATATTTATGTCTCTGAAGACCGGGGACGAACTTTTGAGGTCGCCTATACTTTCCCACGCGGCAGTATCCGCCACGTGCATAACGTAATCCCCGATCCCTATAGCGATCATTACTGGGTCCTGGTCGGAGATTATGACACGCAGCCGGGAATAGGCGTCCTCTACAAGGACTTTAAGACCATCGATTGGCTTCGGCGCGGGGATCCGGAATCGCGGGTTGTGGGCGCCATCATCAAGCCCGATTGCCTACTCTACGGCACCGATTCGGACATCACCCGCAATTTCATCATCAGGCTGGATAAGCAAACCGGCAAGCTTTCGAAATTACTCGAAGTCGAAGGCAGCTCCTTGTATGCCGCCTCCTTTGGTCCCGTTATGGCCATTTCCACCTGCGTCGAACCCAATCCTTGCTGCCCCTCGAAAGAATGCTCCATATATCTCAGCAGTGACGGCGATGCCTGGAAACGCGTCATGCCCCATCGAAAAGATCGCTATCATTCCTTCTTTTTCCAATACGGCACCTTGGTATTGCCTTTCTCCTGCAACAAAGAGGCAAAAGGCATGTTCAGCGGACAAGCTGTTGTCGATGCCCATGATCTAGTTACCTTGCTGAGTTTTGATGCACATTAAGTGTTTTGATCTGGAAGATCAACGCCGCTTTGCTTCACTATCCGGCGATTATAATCCTCTTCATTTGGATCCCGTTTACAGCCGCCGACTGCTATTCGGCTGCCCGGTGGTGCATGGAGTGCACCTGGTGCTTTATGCCTTGGAGCGATTGCTCGAGGGGCGTTCATCGCCTCTGGCGCTTAGGCATCTAAATGCGGTGTTTAACCATCCTCTGCCAGTGGGCAAGCCATTCCACATGAAAATACTCGCCGCGGATGACGCCGGTTTCGAAATCCAATCGGCGGGCAATGAATGCCATTTGCTCGGCCAATTCCTTGCCCGGGAAAACATCCCATCCGATTCGGCGTCATTGCCCGATAAAATGCCCACCGCAGCATGCCGGGAGTTATCGTTCGCCCAGGCGGCCCAAGCCCGAGGCATGGCCCCATTGTATCTGAATCCGGCTGAACTCCTGGCCATGTTTCCGCGAATATCCGGCATGATTCCTCCCGTTCAGGTAGCCGAAATTCTGGCTACTACGCGGCTAACCGGCATGGATTGTCCGGGCCTGAACACGATCTTCCACTCTTTGGATCTGAATTTTGTTGAGACCGGCGGCCGGCCTCTTGCGATGTTTTATCGCGTAAATCGCAGCGATGAGAGGTTTTCTATCATAAATTTGGAAGTAGATAGTTTTGGGTTGCACGGCCGTCTTTCCGCGTTTTATCGCCCGTCGCCCGTCGATCAACCGAGTTTTGCTCAAGTAGCCGAAAAAGTTTCCTCCGGCGAATTCGGGCAAATTCGCGCATTGATCGTCGGTGGATCAAGAGGATTAGGCGAACTAACGGCCAAAATCATCGCCGCCGGCGGTGGAGAAGTTTGCTTTACATATAATATGGGGAAACAAGATGCCCAGCGCGTTCAGGACGAAATCAGTAAATGCGATGGGAAAGCCCGGAGTTTTTCACTGGATGTAACCAGCCCGACCGCGCCCGACTGGCCGGTGTTGCTGCAAGATTGGCGTCCCACGCACATGTTTTACTATGCCACCCCGCACATCGGTTCATCGCGTTCCGGCGAACCTTTTTCACAGGAAAGATATGCCGGATTTTGTGAATACTACGTCCTGGGTTTTTGCCGGATTGTAGAATCGATTGCCCCGCTTTTGCCTTGCGGATTAAAGGTTTTCTATCCCTCGACCGCGTATATCGATGCCCCGAAAAGCGGCCAGGAAGAGTACATTGCGGCTAAATCGGCAGGCCAGTGGCTTTGCCGATATTTCACCCGGCGTTGGCCGAAGTTGAATTTTCATATTCCTCGGCTGCCGCTGTTGAAAACCGATCAAACCGCCGGCATCCAGCCGCGGCGCACTGAAGATTCGCTTGAAGTATTATTAAAAGAAATCCGAGCGTTGGTTTAATGGGATTAGGTGGACGGCCGCACGGCGAAACATTATAATCACAAATCCTTAATCACTGGAGACCCGGAAAGGAATAAACATGATGTTGCAAGAACGGCTGGCGAATTTATTTGAGAAGACTTTCGGGCTGGAAAAAGAGCGTTTTTCCATCGACATGCAGCCCGAGGATGTGCCCAACTGGGACTCAATCGGCCACATGAACCTTGTCATGTACATGGAACAGGAGTTCAACCAGCATTTTGAAGTGGATGATATCATGGAGATGAGTTCCCCCGCGAAAATCCTGGAAATTCTCAAGTCAAAAGGCGTTTCAGAATAATATTTCCACCTGCATGATTAAACAGGATCACAATATTGCCGAAAAAATTCTTTCCGGCGGCCGACCGGAACAGCCGGCCATATTCTTCGGCGATAAAGTTCTTTCGCATCGCCAACTCCGCGCGGCCGCGTATGGCTGGGCGCGGCATCTTGTCCAAGGCGGATTAAACCCGGGCGATCGCGTGGGGCTGTGGGCCGAGAACGGCCCTTTTTTTGTGGCTGCATACCTGGGAATTATTCGCGCAGGGCTGTGCGCGGTCCCTTTCCCCGTCGATTGCGGCGAAAACACGCTAAAACGGATGTGCACTGCCACCGGCATGAAGCGCATGCTGGTTTCGCCCCGCTTCCGGCCGCATGTGGAATCGCTGACCCAAGACCTGGGCATCACAATAGAAGACGAGTCGCAGACCGCCGCGTTACTCCCTGATGAGCAATGCAGATTTCCCGCCGTCGATCCGCGCCGCGATCTGGCCGCCGTCATGCTCACATCCGGATCGACCGGCGAGTCCAAGGGCGTGATGGTCACGCATCGCAACATCGAATCCAATACCCGCGACATTATTCAATACCTGGAACTCGGCCCAGGCGACAGCACCATGACGGTGCTGCCTTTTTATTATTGCTATGGCACGTCGCTTTTGCACACGCATCTTATGGCCGGGGGATCGCTGGTGCTGAACAACCGCTTCATGTTTCCCGAAAAAGTGTTGGACGAAATGGCCGAAAAAAAATGCACGGGCTTTGCCGGGGTGCCCTCGACCTATCAGATTCTGCTGCGGCGGACGCATTTTGCCAAGCGTTCCTTTCCCGCTCTGCGCTGGCTCCAGCAGGCCGGCGGCAAACTGCCAAACCCGTTCATTCAAGAGATCCGCCGCGCATTTCCCCAAGTTCGTTTGTTCGTCATGTATGGACAGACCGAGGCCACCGCCCGACTGAGTTACCTGCCGCCCGATCTATTGGACGAAAAATTGGGCTCGATCGGCAAGGGCCTGCCCGGCTCGCATTTGGAAGTGCTTAAGGAAGACGGCGTGCCCGTCCTGCCGGGTAGTGATGAAGTGGGCGAGATTGTGGCTTCCGGCTACAACGTCACGCCGGGATACTGGAACGACGCGGAAGAAACCGCCCGCTTTTTCCGCAACGGCCGGCTTTTCACCGGCGATATGGCCCGAGTCGACCGTGATGGTTTTATCTTTATCGTCGAACGGGCCCGCGACTTTATCAAGGCCATGGGCAACCGCGTGAGTCCCAAGGAAATAGAGGAAGTCCTAAGCCAGATGCCCGAGGTGGTCGAAGCAGCGGTTATTGGAGTGCCCGACGAAATCTGGGGCGAGGCGATCAAGGCCTATTTGACTACAAACAAACCGGGGCAATTAACCGTAGAAGAAGTACGCAATCATTGTCTGGGCCAACTGCCTAATTACAAAGTGCCGGAGTATGTGGAATTCCTGTCCCAATTGCCCAAAACGGCCAACGGCAAAGTGGCAAAAGAAGTGTTGCGGAAGATGTCTCCTGGTTAGGCGTAATACAAGACTTACATTCCCTTAAAATGAGTGTTATAACGGAAAAAATAATTAAATGGATCTTTGTGGTTGCCACAGTCGGTGTTTTCATGGCTTATCTCGGAGGCTGGATCAATAATCCATATTTGTGGCTTGCTGGAATGATCCTTGCCATCCCTCATTTTGTAATTACTCTCCCAATTTGTCTTTTTTTCTTTCTGATATTTATTACCACTCCAGTTTGGGGGCCTATTATTTATCTCGTTAATAAAATGCATGGAGCTCCTTTTCAATCTGGAGATTATGTACATATTTTACATGGAAAGAATCGAAATAAAGTTGTCGTCGTTTATGAGGTCTGGTCTTCACGCGATCAAGTGCGAGTGAACCTTGGAGAAAAGGAAAAGGAAAATTATGCCGATCTCTTTTCTTATCTGAATGTCCGTCGAGTACAAAAAACAGATGTCCAATCACGCGACATTAATTGAACAGCAAGTGGACGCCTTGATCCGCGGCCCGCAGTACGCCATGCGACAGGCCGAAAAGGATGTTGTATTAACGGCGATCCTCCGAGAACTATGCGCGGAAATCGGCCGGCATTGTCCGCCATACGATCGGTTTTTGCGGCGACTGGGCCCGTCGCCCGCCGATTGGCAAACGCTATCCGACGTGCCGCCGCTGCCGGTTTCGATGTTCAAGCAGTTTCTGCTGTCTGCCGTACCACCCGAAAAGGTGGTTCGCGAGTTGCTTTCTTCTTCGACTACCGGCCAGCAGCCCAGCCGGATTATGATCGACAAAACCACGGCCTTCCGCCAAGCCCGGGCCCTGGCCTCGATCCTCAAGGAGCATCTTGGCGGCCATCGCCGGCCTTACTTGGTGCTGGACGCCCAGGAATCGGTTGCCGCCGGCGACACGCTCACAGCGCGTGGCGCGGCTATTCGCGGGGTAGGCAATTTCGCCTCCGAAACGATCTACGGCATGAAAAAACAAGCAAACGGCGACCTGGCGGCCGATTGGGTTTGCATCGAAGATTTTTTCCAGCGTCATGGCCAAAAGCCGGTGCTGTTATTCGGCTTTACCTTCATGGTTTGGACGCGATTTGTCGAAGAGGCCGAACGCAGGGCCATCAAATTCCAGGCGCCGATGGCGCAATTGTTGCATTCCGGCGGATGGAAAAAACTCGCCGACCAAGCCGTTGCGAAAAACGAGTTCACTCGCCGCACCAGCGATGTATTAGGCTGCGATCCGCGGGGGATTCTCGATTTCTACGGAATGATCGAGCAGGTGGGCACGGTATTTGTCGATTGCCAGTCCGGCAACAAACACGCCCCGGCATTCGCTGACGTGCTGATCCGCCGCCCGTATACTCTCCAGCCGGCGTCGATTGGCCAGACCGGCATTATCGAGGTCGTAAGCGTGTTGCCCAGCAGTTATCCGGGTCAGGTATTAATAACCGAAGATCAAGGCGTGCTTATGGGCGTGGACGATTGCCCCTGCGGCCGGTTGGGCAACTACTTCCGCTTCACAAAACGAATCGAGCAGGCCGAAGCCCGCGGCTGCGGCGACACCTTTGCCCAGGCAAGAGAAATCCGATGAGCATATTGCGAATTACTCACCGCGGCGTGGAACCGGCCGGCGACTCCTTGCTGCCTATCATCGAATCGCTGAACAGCCGGCGCGATTGGCTAGTGAAAATTCCAGTCGATAGCCTGGTCGCTCTCATGGCCGATTTTGCCGCCCGATTGATCCGCGACGAGCGCACCCGATCGTTGGAAGGCTGCATGTTTCTTTCGGCCTGGCTGGGAAGCAACAATCTCGGTCAGCTTTTGGAGCTGAATCTTAACGGGAATCCGGCCTATCTCGACGGTTTTGTTCCATACGGGCGCAACTACTTGGCGGCCAAACCCCAGGGCCTGGTGGCCATGTGGATGGCTGGAAACGTGGCGACTTTGCCCATGTTTTCCCTCATTCCTGCGCTTTTGGCCAAAAACGTGTGCTTGGTGAAACTCGCCTATCCCGACCCCGAGGGAACCGATCGCTTGCTTGCGGTGCTGGCCGAATCGCAAGCCGGAGACATTCGCGGCGCCGATCTCCTGGATGCCGCGGCAGTGGTCTGGTTCGATTACCACAATCGGCAGTTGAACGAGCAGATGTCGCTGGCGGCCGACGTGAAAATCATCTGGGGCGGCGCACGTGCCATAAAGGCCATCACCACCCTGCCCCGCCTGGAACATTGTAGCGAGATCGTCTTCGGACCGAAATATTCCATCGGCCTGATCGACCGAAATAAAATCCAATCCGATCCACAAAAGCTGGATGAAGCCGTTGCGGGCTTCGTCCGCGATTGCGCCGTCTTCGACCAGCGGGCCTGTTCGGCCCCGCAAACGATCTTCGCCGAGCGCAACTCGCGATTATCGCTGCGCGAGGTGGGCGAATTGTTCGCAAAGCATCTGGCTAAGCTCCCACCCAAGCCCGGACTGGATCTGTACACTACTATGCAGATCGTCAACGTGCGCGCCGCCTGGGCCATGGATGAAGAGAAAGACGTGATCGCCTCGGCCGACGGCGCCAATTGGACCGTATGTTTAGATCGGGATGTTTCTCTAAAACAGGCCGTCCAATCGCGCACGGTCTTTTTGACCGAAGTTGAGTCTTGGCAACAAATCATTCCCTTGTTGTCGCCGAAGGTGCAGACCGTGGGCATGGCGTTCGGCAATCGGGAAGATACCATGAAATTTGCCGAAGCCGCCGCGCAAGCCGGGGTGGCGCGATGTGTTCGACCCGGGCTGATGAACAATCACGAATCGCCCTGGGACGGCAAGCTTCTTATCAATCAATTGGTCCGCTGGGTGATGCTAAAGCCCTAGATCGCCCTTCTTAACGAGCCTGTGCGAAACGTCGGGTTGCCGTACTTAATGTCAGGCTCAATCTTCGGATCAGAATAAAACAAAAAAACCCCAATTTTCAAGGATAATCTTCTTAAATATCCCTCGTAAGGATCTGCCCCGGTTTTCGACTTGTGCTAAATTGCCTAATTTAATATAACTACGGCTCGTCTGAGAGATATTATCAGGCTTTAACAGGAGAATGTACCCTCAAACCGAACATCCTTATGTTTCGTTTGTCAAATTGTCAGTCAGCTTTCTTAATTTTCAAATTATTATTATGGAAAACATCTTAAAAGAGCCGCCCAAAAAAGTCACGGAAGAAAAAGGCGTTCCCCTGTTGGATCTAGGACGCCAGCATCAACCTCTTTTAGAAGAGCTTGCCGAATCGCTTCGCAGGGTGTGCCAGAGCGGGGCCTTTGTGCTTGGTCCGGAAGTGAAAAATCTGGAACAGGCCGTTGCCTCATACTGCCGCGTGAAGCATGCGGTGGGCTGCGCCTCGGGCAGCGACGCATTGTTGCTGGCCCTGATGGCCTCGGACATAGGGCCGGGCGACGAGGTAATCATGCCCAGCTTCACTTTCTTCGCCACGGCCAGTGCCGCCACCCGATTGGGCGCCAAACCCGTCTTTGCCGACATCGATCCCGTAACCTTCAACGTCGATCCGCTTGCCGTCGGCCGTTTGATGACGCCGGCCACAAAGGCCATTCTTCCTGTGCATCTGTTCGGGCAATGCGCCGACATGGATGCGCTTAATGGCCTGGCCCAACCGGCCAAGGCGGTTGTGATCGAGGATGCCGCCCAAGCCATCGGCGCTGAATGGGAAGGCCGCCGGGCAGGCTCGCTGGGGGCCATCGGCTGCATCAGCTTCTATCCCACAAAAAATCTCGGCGGGGCGGGCGACGGCGGCATGCTTACCACTAACGACGACCAACTCGCCGAGCGTCTCCGCCTGTTGCGACAGCACGGCATGAATCCGCGATATTATCATAAGGTGGTGGGCATCAACAGCCGCTTGGATTCTTTCCAGGCCGCCGTGTTGAACGTCAAATTGCCCCATCTCGACCAATGGACCGCGTTTCGCCAGGCCAATGCCGCGCGCTATGAAGAACTGTTTATCGAGGCCGGATTGGACCGCGTGATGACTTTACCCAAAGCAATTGCGAATTGCCGTCACGTTTGGAACCAGTATGTCGTCCGCGTGCCGGACGGACGGCGCGATGCACTGCGGGAATCGCTGTCAAAGGCCAAAATCGGCTCAGAAATTTATTATCCATTGGGACTGCACGAGCAGGAGTGTTTCCGCTATTTAGGCTACAAGCCGGGCGATCTGCCCGAAACCGACAGGGCCGCGCGCGAAGTGCTGGCCTTGCCCATCTTCCCGGAACTAACGGCCCAGGAACAACAACTGGTGGTCGCTCGCATTGCCGACTTTTTCGGCATATAATATTTAGAGCGTATCCTTTATAGCCCTCACCCCTGGCCCCTCTCCCAAAGGGAGAGGGGAGAATTGTTGGACACGATCTTGGCATGACAAAGCGTTATTTAGTGACCGGTTGTGCGGGCTTCATTGCTTCGCGGGTTACAGAATTGCTTTTGGACGCCGGGCACGCCGTGGTGGGCGTCGATAATCTCAACGATGCCTACGATCCCAGATTGAAACATTGGCGTCTCGCCCGCTTACAGGGTCGCAAGGGGTTTTTCTTTCATCAATTAGACATTTCCGATTTCGAGGCCGTTAGCGGGCTTTTCAAGGCGAACGCGCTCGCCGCGGATGATAAAACCATTGATGAAAAGCCTTTCTCAGCCGTGGTCAATCTCGCGGCCCGGGCGGGAGTGCGACAATCGCTGGAAAATCCCTGGGTATACTATCAAGCCAATTGCATCGGCACGCTTAATTTATTGGAAGCCTGCCGGATCTTCGCAGTGAAAAAATTTCTCATGGCGTCCACTTCCAGTCTCTATGGCGGGCAGAATCGCATCCCTTTCCACGAAGACGACGACACTAACCGGCCCCTTTCGCCTTATGCCGCCTCAAAAAAAGGGGCGGAGACCCTGGCCTATACTTATCATTATCTCTACGGGCTGGACATTTCCATTCCCCGTTATTTCACCGTGTATGGACCTGCCGGCCGGCCCGATATGAGCATCTTCCGCTTTATCCGCCGCATTGCAGAAGGCGAATCGATCACGGTTTTCGGCGACGGCTCGCAATCCCGCGATTTCACCTTTATCGACGACATCGCCCGGGGCACCGTCGCCGCGCTAAAACCTTTGGGTTACGAAATCATCAATCTCGGCGGCGATCAACCCACGGTACTCTCGGCGGTAATCGATCAGATCGCTCAACTTCTGGGCCGCAAGGCGATAATCGATTTTCAGCCCCTGCATCGGGCCGACGTGACCGCTACTTGGGCCGATATCGGCAAAGCCGGAAAACTTCTGGGCTGGCGCCCCCAAGTTCCTGTCGAGGAAGGCCTGCGCCGCTCGGTCGAGTGGTATCGCGCTAACCGCGAAGCAATTTTGCCCATCGACTTGGGCGTGATGTAAAAGAGCCAGGGGCGGGCAGTGAAGAGTGAATTGTTTATTGAGTCTAAGGAAATCTATATCACATTTAATAGCCGGCGGCTAACAGCCGCCGGTAGGGTTTCGCGGATTTTACGGCGGTCGTTGACCGCCGGCTAATGGCATTCATTACCTGAGACTCAATAAACATCATTCAGTCCAGGCGTTCCAAAAGATAATCATCCACCTCGACCGAAGCGCCTTGTTGCAGGAAATTCACCCTGACCAACAATCGCGTTACTCCGCGGCGCATCAGGACGGTCCCCTCCAATCCCATTAGTGCGCCTTGCTTGACCCGCACCCGATTGCCAGGGGCCAACTTTTGCTCCACGCTCAGGGGCGCATTCGAGGCTATCAGGCGGCGGAGTTGTTCCAGGTCGTAGACCAACTGTTGCGGATCGTTGACCGTCAGAATCCGCGAGATCCTATTGGTGGTCATGCTCTTTATGCGTTCCGCTTCAGTGGAGAAGATGAAAATGTATCCCGAAAAAAGCGGAACGAAAGATATGCGTTTTCGTCCCTTGACAACGGCGGTCTTCTTAATCAGAGGCAAATAAAAAGGGATTCTAAAGGCCAACAACTCGCGGGCAAGTGATTTTTCCTGCCGGGCCTTGGTGTAAATCACCCACCAATTGCGGTCCAAAGTCTCCTGGACGCAATCTTGCAGCAGAGTTTCTGGAAAAAGGTTCGGTTCTTCTTTGAGGATCGGCACGCTTATTTTCCCCTGGAATTTGCTTTATTTACGCCTTTTATCGGCACTAGTAATCTTACTCCCGCACGGCAGTGTGATTGCTAAAACGCTCGGGGTCAAAATATAGTCTTCCCCTGCCTTATTGACTATAGCCGCTAATATTCCCCAATTGCATGCAAACAATAATTTAATTTTTTACCGCATTGACTATTAGTCGTAACTTATTGTATATATAATAGTTATGCGCTTTGTTTGTCGACCGTTTTGCCGTATATCGGCAATTGCCTATCGGCGTATTGCCTTAGTTCGTGTATGCTAAATTCGGCTAATATTGTTGGCGATTATCATTAGTAATATCAATTTCTTTGCAACATTTTCCACTTGCAGGAAACACTCTTATGTGTGGAATAGTTGGATATATCGGGCCTCGCCAGGCGGTGGAATTTCTCATCTCCGGCCTGCACCGCTTGGAGTATCGCGGATACGACAGCGCAGGCGTGGCCACCATTAACGCCGCCGGGACGTTAAACGTGGTAAAATCGGCGGGCCGCATCGAGCGCCTGGAAAAAAAGCTTGCCGAAAGCCCATTAAGCGGTTCGGTCGGCATCGGCCATACGCGCTGGGCTACGCATGGCGCGCCCAACGACGTCAACGCCCATCCCCATGTAGGCGACAACGGCACGTTGGCCTTGGCGCACAATGGGGTGATAGAAAATTTCCGCTCCATTAAACAACGCCTGGAAAACGACGGTTACAAATTCCGCTCCAACACCGATACCGAAGTCATAGCCCACCTGATCGACTGTTGTCTAAAAGAGCAAAAAATCGACGGCGACATGGCTGCCGTGCATTACCAGCCCTTGGTTACGGCGGTGCAAACGGCCTTGGCTCAGCTTCAGGGGACCTACGGGCTGACGATTATTTTTCGAGATTGGCCGGAGGTGATTTTTGCCGCCCGGCTGGGCAGCCCGCTTATCGTCGGCGTGGGCGACGGCGAGCATTTTCTGGCCAGCGACGGTTCGCCCTTGGCCGGCTATACCGATAAGATCGTTTACCTGGCCGACCACGAGTTGGCGGTTGTCACGGCCGACAGTCTCCGCGTTATCCACCGCGACCACGGGCACGTCAGCCCGAGCGTCCATGTGCTCGAGATCGAAGCCGGCGAAATGGACCTGGGCGGATATACGCATTACATGCTCAAGGAAATCTTCGAGCAGCCCGAGTCGATTCGCAATGCCATGCGCGGCCGCTTGGATCGCGACGCGGCCACGGCCAGATTCGGCGGGCTGAACCTTTCGCCGCAGCAACTCCGCTCGGTCAATCGGATATTGATGACCGCCTGCGGCACAAGTTGGCATGCGGCCCTGGTGGGCGAATATCAAATCGAGGCCCTGGCCCGTTTGCCCGTCGAAGTGGAATACGCCAGCGAACTCCGCTACCGCAATCCGCCCCTGGACGATCACACCCTGGTGTTCGCCATCACGCAAAGCGGCGAAACGGCCGACACCCTGGCGGCGTTGCGGGAAATGAAGCGCAAGGGCTGCCCGGCGCTGGGCATCTGCAACGTGGTGGGCAGCACTATCGCCCAGGAAAGCGACGGTGGCGTGTACCTCCGCGCCGGCCCGGAAATCGGCGTGGCCTCGACCAAGGCCTTTACCTCGCAATGCACCGTGCTGGCCATGCTGGCCTTGTTTATGGGCCGCTTAAGGCACCTCAGTTTTTCGGCCGGGATGCGGATCATTAAAGAGCTCGAAGAACTGCCCGATAAGGTCAGCGGCGCCTTGGAATGCAACAACGCGGTGCGGAAAATCGCCAACAAATACGCCGAGTGCAACAACTTCCTCTACCTCGGCCGGCAGTTCAACTTCCCCACTGCCCTGGAAGGGGCCCTGAAACTCAAGGAAATCAGCTATATCCATGCCGAGGGCTACCCTTCGGCCGAAATGAAACACGGACCGATCGCACTGGTCGACGAGCGCACGCCCAGCGTGTTCATCATGCCCTTGGGTCAGATGTACGATAAGGTGATGTCGAACCTGCAGGAGATCAAGGCCCGGGGCGGACCGGTGATCGCCGTGGTTTGTCAGGGCGACCGCGACGCAGTGCGCCTGGCCGACGACATAATCGAAGTCCCAGTCGTCGAGGAGTTGTTTCAGCCGATTGTATCGGTCATCCCCCTACAACTTCTGGCCTATCACATCGCCGTGGCCCGGGGTTGCGACATCGATAAGCCCCGCAATTTGGCGAAAAGCGTGACCGTGGAATAAATGCGTAGAGTGCCTGAATCGCACCGCCAAAACCGGGTGCATTTCATGCACCCTACTGACTGCCCGCCATAAATATCAAAATTAAAGCCCCGGGTTGCAGCCCGTGGGCTTTTTGCCGTCGGCACTGTTTGATCGCGATTTTATTGTCCGATCCGCTATTCTTACTGCATATCGTCGCCAATCGTGCCCGTGGTGAAATTTGTCTGATCGTCGATGTGATCGAAATTGCTGGGATTGTCTGTTGCATTGATGACGTTGGCATTTAAATCCGTTATCACATCATCGGGAACGCCTGGAAGAAGGGTTTCACCGGGATTAGGGGGTTGTTTATTAGTGAATGGTTTTGGTAAAATTCCGGAGGGATAAACATTTTCCAGCCCGAATTTGCCGTCCAAACCGCAGCAGAGGATTTGGAAAGAATCCGGATTTACCCAGCCCATGTTCCGCTGATCCCAATATGGTTTGGCGCCGGAGGTAGCGCCCTGCTTGAATGTATAGCCAGTACCAGTGTAGTTAAAATATTCTCGTTTCTGCTCCGTCTGGCCCGGTTTATTGGGATCTGGCTGTCCTAATTCCGCGCGTAGATAAATATACGGCTGGCCGGTTCCGGGAATTACTCCTTTTGCATAATATTTACCCAATTCACTGGTAGGTTGAAGTGGGAGACGCCCGGGATCGAATTCAAAAAACGGACCGATGCGGCTGGACGTGGTATTGTCGAAAGGATGAGCCGGATCCTTGCTAAATCCAATCGGTCGCCCTTGGGCATCAGACATTCCTCCCAGCCAGAATCGCAGTGCCGTACTTGGATTGAGAGTAATTATATTGATATCAACTTGTGGATTCGTAGTATTTAAAATTTCAGTTCGTAAATTCGCCCATGTTGAGACGGTGAAACGTGGAAATGCACTTGCGATGTGGCGTAATACAAGTGCTTGTCCATTTGCCGACATATCGCTGAAATCGGGGGGATATTCGCCGAACTGCGTCTTATAATTGTTCAGGGCCTGGGAAAGTTGACTGATTTCCATGCCGATTCTTGCGACCTTTGCCCGAGCGATCCCCCGGTAAGCGACAGCCGATATCAGCCCGGCAAGTATCGCGATGATCACCAATACGACCAGCATCTCCACCAGCGTAAAGCCCCCGCCACGGTTCCGCTTGCTCATTTTCATATTCACTTGCCTTTACTCCCGGCATGGAACTGCCTGTAATAAACCCATCTAAGCCCTATACTGACCCTACCATACATTATTGATAATTCGGCGAAAATCACAAGCAAAAATCAATCAACCCCCTCATTGGGGTGGGTTATGGAGTTGGTGGAGTCGATCCAATTCTGCTTTTGAGACGATTTTGAATTGGTCCTTGTAGCGTTCCCACATTTCTTGGCCGTGCAGGAGGATTTTATGGTAGTCATAGTCACATTCCGCGGCAATTTTCTCCCGTGCGGCGCGCACTTCTTGGACAATGGGATCAATAAACATGATTTTTTCCTCTCATAGTTCGATCATTTCGTTAGGAGTACATACCAAGGGCTGCCATAGGGATTCGGACTGTAAAAAACGGGCCAATTGTTTTAAACGAGGTCCATTGGCTAAATGCGCGCAATTCCAGGTGAGCAAATAATCGATCTCATGGAAAACAACGCAGGCCAAATGGAAGGCATCCATCCGAGCAGTTGCCGGAATGCGTAATGCCGAACCTATTTTTTCCGCTAGCAATTCTATTTCCGGAAAAAGGGGTAGAATTTCGATATCTTTTAACACTTGAATTCTTTTATCCGCTGCTTGTGTATCTCCGGCCAATGCTTCCTCAAAAACGTAAGGGGAAATAACGCAATGATAGCGTTGCTTTTCGTTCTCCCACCATTGACGTGTTATTTCCTGTTGCGCGGCGATGACGATGTCTCTGTGAGGTCGAGATGTCAAATAGCTAACGATGGTTGTTTCCAAATAGATCGTTGCTGAACCTGATTTTTCATTTTCCATGATCACCTCTTTTATCCCCAACAGATATCATAGAATAAGGTTCTGAAAAAGTAAATACAAAGGATCCGATTCTAACAGTAGCCATTAGTCTATCAACTACCGCCCGTAGGTTACTGCCGCCTGTTGGTCGATCCATCCTTCCTGGCCGCCGGGCAAGCGGATCAAGAGCCACTGGCCGCGATGTTCCAATACTTGGAACTCCGTGCCTTCCGAGAGTTTTTCATTTAAAGCCGGCTCGTAACTTTCGGCGTTGCCTTTGCGGGCGACCACGTCGGCCTGGATAATCACGCCGCGGACCACGTAGTCGAAGCGGTACCAGTCGTAGGCGGCCGAAACAATCAACAATGCCGTTATCGCAGCGCCTGCCAAAACAAGCCGACGCCACAAACGCCGGCGCGACGTAAATAACATGCTTGCGGCAAAACAAAACGTCAGCAATGCGGCCGCGGCGGCGCCGTAGAACTTCTCCGGATAACTGAGCCAATTCTGCCAGAAAAGAATAGTTTCCAATATCGGCCGATGGGCGGAAACACCCGGTCCCAAGGCATACTGCAAATTCGCCTCAAGATATGGATCGCGGGGGCGATATTGCTCGGCCTGGCGGTATGCGGCTATCGCCCGACCCGGCTGCTTGGCCCTCATCCATGCATTGCCCTGGTTGTAGAACACGGCCCCGGACACGGCCCCGTCGTCTATCATCTCCTGGTACATCGCGGCGACCTTCACAAATTCCTCCGGCTTAGTCGCCCGGTCGAACGCCGTTTGCGCAGCCTGGAATTTTTGGGCAAGCCGCGGATCAAGATTTCGAGCGCAGCCCGGAAGAGCAAACAAGCAGAGAAATAAGATTGCAAATTGCAAAATGCAAATTGCAAAATGCAAATTATGTGACGTGCTTCGTACTTCGTACTGCGTACTTCGTTCATTCATTTGGATCATACTCCGAATCGCAACCACCAGTCGCGGTTTTATAGTTTTCACTACCCACCGCCCGCAATTTTTTCTTCCGCAGCGCATGAATCACCGCTTCCAACACTCCTTTCGCGTCGTGGCGCAGTGCCTCGCCGGCTTGCGGGGTCGCGCCGTAATGGACGCTTTCGCAGTTTTCCAGGAATCGGCCGGCGCGTTGCAATACTTCGCCGTCGATGCCCAGCGATTCCAATTTGCGGCAAGCCTCGGCCGGCGTCATGCCCGCGGCGGGTGTGTTGCTCCAATCGGCCACCAGATCGACCAGCGCCGACTCCAGCCGATCCGCGCCTTCCCGCACCCGGCCGGCCGTTAATTCTTTTGTTGCCTCGCTCACCGAGCGGCGTGCCCTGCCGGGCGCCGAGCGCCGCCGCTGCCGGACCGTGTCGCCGCTTAAGCGCCGCAAGCGGACCACAACAAAGGCCCCGGCGGCATACAATCCGGCCAATCCGCCCAAGGCGGTCAACCACCGCTCGGGCCGGATCGATTCGTCTGTCAACTGGCCCGGATCGGTGATGTTCGCATAAATCCCTTCCTGCCGCGTCTCCAATTCATTATCCGCGGACTTTATTCCGCTGGCTGAGGCGATAATATCGCGCCCGGCAAGTTTGTCGGCCTTTTCGATCTCGATGGGGATCGGCTGGGACGTGAGTGTGACGTATTTTTCATCTTGCACGTCGAAATACGAAACCGCCACGGGCGGAAATTCCTTTATGCCCGCTTCTAGCGGACGCAAACTACAGGTAAACTGCCGCTGGTCGCCCTTGGTTTGCTCGGTGGCCTCGTAGATTTTGAAATTCTCGGCGATCTGGGGGATTTTCGATAAATCGGGCATGGTCGCCCTGTCCAGGCTTCCCTGACCGCTAAGCGTTAAGGTCAAGGTCATCGGATCGCCGGTCTTCGCCTTTCGCGGGGCAAGATCGGCCTCAAAATGGAACCGGCCGATAGCGCCGATGTAGGTTTCCGGCCGGCCCTGCTCGGGCACGTCCTTGATTTTCACCGCCAGTGCCTTGGCCACGGCGTAGATGTCTTTGCTCTCGGCGGCGCCGGATGCGCTAATTCCCCCGGCGAATATCCCTTTCAGCGATACCGGCCCGAAAGTGTATTGATCGACATTCTTGGCGATAAAAGTCCGCTTGAATTGAAACCGCCGATAGCCTGTCATCTTACCCGATTTGTCCGGCATGCGAATGTTTTGCGATTCGGGCATGAACGCCATCCGCCGGTCTTCAAAAAAGGAGAATACCGAATTGCTGCCGATGTTGTTAATGGCGAATCCTCCCCCGCCTCTGCTCTGCAAAGGCTCAAGCCAACGCTGCCAGTTTTCTTTTGGTTTCAAACCGTCACTCAGGTGTTCGTCGTCGAGCCAGGGAATTTGCAGTTCCGGGGGCGAAGTTTGCACGCCCACGGGGTTCTCGCTCTCGTAGGGCTCGGGCAGTTCTTTTACGGATATGGAAAGAATCACGGTAAAGGGCTGCAAGGGATAAACCGAATTCGGCTCGGCCGTGATTTCCATGCGTACGATGTCTTGGTCCTGCGGGGCAGTAACGATAAGCGACATTTCCTTGCCGATTAGTTTTTGGCCGTCGACCTCGGCCGTGGGCGCGGGAATGGTCAGGTTTCCCGCCCGCTTGGGCGTGAGTCGGTAGTTGTACTGCCGCCCGCGGCGGATGGTTTCCGAGCGCCGCCCATTAATGATTATTGTCTGCTGAAAATTTAACGATTGTTCGCCTGCCGGCGTAACCAGAAAATCGTCAAAACCCGACACGTCCGGCTGGCGGGGATTTTCCACGTTATTAAGCGTGATGCGGTACAGGACCGATTCGCCTTCGTAGATGTGGGAGCGATCCATTTCCACGATGAGCTCCGGCTTTTCGCCTGCCGCCAGACACGCCGCCGCCGGACACGCTATGGCCAGCGCCGCGATAATTATTCGTATTGAAATGGTCCTTTGCCGCATGGTTGACATTATATTTTTATAAGGAAATATTACCAATCCTTTTCCACCTTTTCCGGCCGGTATAGATAACCTTCCAGCTTCTTTTCCAATTCGCGGTGTTGATCCTCACGTTGCCGGGCCCTTTGCAATACCGCCTCGGCCTTTTCCTTGTTCAAATCGCGCTTAGTCTGCGGTTGTTGGTTCTGTTGCTGCTGCCGCTGCTGATCTTTCTTGTCTTGATCTTTTTTCTCTTGGTCCTTTTTATTCTGATCTTTCTTGTCTTGATCTTTTTTCTCCTGGTCTTTTTTATTCTGATCTTTTTTCTCTTGATCTTTTTTCTCCTGGTCTTTTTTCTCCTGCTCTTTCTGTTGTTGCTTGGGGAGCATGTCTTTGAGCAGTTTTAGTGCTTCCTGCTGTTTTGGCAAGGCCTCGTCGGGCTTATCCTCTTCCAAGAGCAAGGCGGACTGGTCTGCCAGCTTTTCCACCTTGGGGGCCGATTGCACACCCAATTGCAAGGCCTCTTTCAAATCGCGGCGTTGCTCATCCGCCTTTAATTGCTCGTCCGATCCCGTCCGGTCCTTGTACGGCCCCTGCGCGGAGTTGGCGTTGGGGGCTGTGGAAGTCGCGGATTGCGGCGGCGGCTCCTGCTTGGAGGGCGGCATGGCATCGAGTTGTTCCAACTCCCGCCGGGCCTTGGCTGAAAGTATACGGCCGTATCGGGCGATAAAGCGTTGGTTCCAGGCGGCCTCGTTGCCGTCAAAAGGCGCCCTGGAATCCCTCGCTTGCGCTTCGGGCTGGTGTTGCGCCGGTTTGGCCGAAGCATTCTGTTCGTTTGCGTTCTCTTGCTTTTCCGCAGCGGGCGATTGATTGATCAATTCCTCTTGCCGATTGATTCCGCGCTCAACCAGGTTTGCATACGGCGCGACGGCCATGAAGATCTGGTCTATCGTTTCCACGGCCTGGGATTGCGACTCGGCGGCTTGGGAAAACGACTCCCCGGCAAGAGAATCGGCCGCCTTGCCCATCGACACTCGGACATCGTCGGCCAGATGATGAAGCAGTTCAATCGCTTTTTGCACGTCTGCGCTGGGAGAGGCCGCTTGGTTTGCGCCGGGCTGTTGTTGCTGCGGAGCAGTTAAAGTCGCGGCGATTTTCTCTTTCAATGGCTGGATTTCCTCGGCCAGCGTGCGCTGGGCGTCCTCGGCCGCGCGGATCGCCTCGCGCTGCCGGGGCGAAGATTTTGCCGCGCCGAGTTCTTTATATATTTGCTTTAATGATCTTTGCTCGCTTTCCAACCATCCCAGGTATTGCAAAAGGTTCATGCTGTCGCGGCGCTTTTGCCGGTCGCGCTTCTGCCACACGTCTTGGATATGTTTGATCCACAGCCGGATGGTTTCGAGATTGTATCGGGCGTCGGAGTTTTCCCCGTCCATGCTTAAGGCGTCGTGATAATGCCTGGCCGCTTGAATCAAGAATTCCAGGGCGGCGGTGCGGTCCTCGCCTTCGGCCTCCTCGGGTTTTTGGCCCAGTTTTGCTTTAGCCCGGGCCACCGCCACGCATCCCATGTTGTAGTTTGCCAGCCCGGCCAATTTGTGATCCGACGCCGCGGCCGCTTTTTGGAACTGTTCCACGGCCTTGTCGAGTTCGCCGGTCGCAGCATACGCGCAACCGCGGTCAAAGGCGATTTTAAGTTCGTTTGGCAGCGCTTCGTCGGCCGCGGAAAACGCCTCGGCCGCGGCCTTGAAATCTCCGCCCTTGAATTGGGCAATTCCTTCTTGCACCTTGCCGGCCGCCTCGCTCGATCCGGCAAATGCCGGGGCAGTGAACATCAAAACCAAAATAAGTGCTAATAAATATTTAACGGGTGCCATGCCCACGCTAGTTGTGGACATGCGTGAAGTACAAGAAGATGCTTGCATGGCCACGCAAGCGTGGCCATGGCACCCATCAAAACAATGCTGAATCATCGATGTTGCTCGCAATTTGCAATTTGCAATTTGCAATTTACAATTTGCAATCATATCATTTGCTCCCCCGCCCGTTCGGACGGCCGTAAATCGGAATCATCCGTTCCAGGGCCAGCAGGGCTATCCCCAAGCCAAGGAAGATTTGGTAACGCTCGTGGAAGCGTTTTCGCTTTTGATTTTCTTCCTCGCCCCGGGCAAGGTTGGCCAGATGGTCCTCGTATATCTGGCCCAAATCATAGGCTTTGGTGCCGGCGGGAATGTGGGCCCCGCCGGTGGCCAGGGCGATTTGTTTCAGCAGGTCTTGATCTGTTTTTGACCAATGCTCCTTTTTTTCTTCCTCTTTTATATAAGTCAGCCCGCCCGACTCGCCGCGGACGGGAATCCGCGCGCCTTCGGTGGAATCGCCCAAACCCACGGTAAAGATTTTGATGCCCTTTTCGGCGGCCTGTTTGGCGGCTTCGGCGGCGTACGACTCCTGGTCCTCGCCGTCGGTTATAAGCACGATAATCCGATCGTGGTCGGCCCTGGGCGGCATGGCTTCAATTGCCTTGCGGATGGCGTCGCCGATAAGCGTGCCGCCGCGGGGCGCACTGCGGGTATCGACCTCGTCGAGCACCGTGATGAAGAATCCGTCGTCGGTGGTAAGCGGAACCTTGACCACCGGCTTTCCGGCGAAGACGATCAGTCCTACGTGGTCTCCGGCCAGTTTTTTCAGCAGGTCGCGGATGTCGGATTTCGCCCGCCCCAGCCGGTTGGGCGCCACGTCTTCGGCCAGCATGGACCGGGAAACGTCCAGACAGATAAAGCAATCCACGCCCCGTTGCACGACTTTCTCGAAATACACCCCGAACCGCGGTCTTGCGCAGGCCACGATGATCGCCGCCAGACCTAAAAGTACAAAAGTCCCTTTGATCCACGGGCGCGCGCCCATAAGCGGCGGCATAAGCCGGGTGAGCATCGATGATTGGACAAACCGCCTCGCCGCCGCCGCCCGCTTGCGCTGGGCATAGATCATCAGCCCTGCAACCAGCGGCAGAATCCACAGCAACAGCAACATTCCGGGACGATCGAAGATCATTGGGAGTTTTCAGTATTCAGTTTTCAGCATTCAGTTTACAGTTTTCACGGCAGCGATCTAAACCTCGTGCACGCCAATACCATTTCCAAAAGCACTAATCCCAGGCCGGGGAATAAGGCGTATGAAAACAGTTCGCGATATTCGGTGTACAATAAGCCTTCGGTGGTGGTTTTTTCCAATTTATCGATGTCGGCGTAGATATTCCTGAGTTTTTCGGTATCTTGGGCATTGTAGTATTTCCCGCCGGTGGCGTCGGCGATCATTTTCAAGGCCCTTTCATCGATCTGGACCCTTTCCTGCACCAATACCTGACGACCTAAGCGGTCTTCTTCCGGCACGGGGACAACCCCGGTTGTGCCGATGCCGATGGTATAAATTTTAATACCGTAGGCCTTTGCCGCTTGGGCCGCCTCGAGCGGATCGACCACCCCGGCGTTGCTCTCGCCGTCGCTTAAAAGAATGATGATTTTGCTCTTGGCTTTGATGGGTTTTAAACGTTCGACGGCAGTTGCCAGGGCGTCGCCGATGGCGGTCGATAGTTCTTCTTGCAGCAACCGCTCGTTGATCATGTTGCCCCGCGCATCGTAAATCGGCCCGGGAATTTTCACCGTATCGAGCAGTTGCAGCAACGCCCCGTGATCGAAGGTGAGCGGGCATTTGGCCTCGACAAAACCGCCAAAATCGATAAGTCCGATCAGATCGTCCGGCCGTCCGGCCAATCCGCCTTCGCCGCTGACGAAATCCCGAAATACATTTTTCACCACCTCTATCCGGGACGCCCGTTTATTGTCGAGCTCGAAATCCATGGCCCGCATCGATCCGGACCGATCGACGACCATCTCGATGGCGATCCCTTCGGCCCGGATGCGGAACTCCTCTTTGCCGTGCTGGGGCCGGGCCAAGGCGACGACTAAAAGCCCCAAGCCTGCCAGAAAAATCCCTGGCAGCAATCGTTTTACGCGCTGTGCCCAAGTGACCGGCAGATTCTTGAGAAGTTCCACGCTGGAATACAAAACCGCGGCCTGACGCCGCCGGCGAAGCATCCACAGTCCCGCGACCGCCAAGGGAATCAAGAGCAACAGCCACAACGGATCCTGAAAGCGGAATCCCATCATACGGCCGCCTCCCGTGTTTGTCGCGCAGGCTCTTGGGGTTTCAGGCCGATGAAGATTTTCGCCCTGGAAAAGCTTTCTTCGACATCATCCTGCCGGGGTCTGAAAGCGGCGAATTTCACCAAATCGGCCGATTCCAAAAAATTACGCAGCCGCTCGTTTGTATCGCGGTTGAATGTGTTCGCCTGGCTGATTTCACGTAAAAACTCCTCGGTGGTTTGCTCGGGCGCGCGGATTCCGGTGGTACGCTCGATGTAACGCCGCACCACGGCAGTCAGCTCCACGTAGAATTGCACCAGGTCGGTTTCGGCCAGTCGGGATTGAGCCAGTTTTTCCAACTCCATTTGCGCCAATTCCTCGGGCGAGAGAACCACTGCGGCTGTGACTTGTTTAAGCTTGAAGTGGCGTCTGGTCATCCAGCCGATAATCGCCAGCACAATGCAGATAATAACTATCGACCAGCCCAGTATTGATCCATATGTCGGGAGATCCACAGGTCCTGCCGAAGGATGAAGATAGGCCAGCGAAGGAACGCTATCGCCCACCATCGACGAGATTTCGACTACCAGCGCCTCGGTCTGAATAGTGTGGGTTTTTTCATCGCCATTGGGTCTTAAATCGGTGAATGTGACGCTGATCGGGTCGATCAACAGTTTGCCAGTTTGCATCGGCTCCAGTGTATACACTTGTTGGATTATTTCCCGGCCGTTGCGGGTTTTGGTAAGCGGCTCGTGGAAATCGCGGACCAAGAAACTTCCCATCGATGCTCCAAAAGGCGGTTTTTCGATTTGCACGCCTTGCTCGTATTCGATTGTCAACGTCAAAACGGGCTCGTCCGATAGCTGCGCCTTGGCCGGCTGAATTTCGGCCGTCACCTTGACCGGCCCGCGCTCGACCGCCGAATAGGCGGGATTCTTTTGCGGCGAAGACGGTTGAGCATTTTCGGAATTCTGCCCACATCCGGAGGCGAGAACCAAAAATGCGATTGTCTCCAATGCGACCAGGGCTTGGGCCCTCACCCTAACCCTCTCCCATAGGTAGAGGGGACAAGGAGTGGTCGATTTGCAATTTGCAATTTGCAATTTACAATTTGCAATCCCGTGCATCACCGGAACCTCCTCTCGCGCATGTGGAAGAAGCGGCGGAAGCTTTTTTGGTAATCCTCGTCGGTCTGGATGGCGAGTTGGTCCACGCCTGCTTTCTTCAGAGTTTCGGCTAGGTCCAGTGCCCGTTGCGACGAATGCGACTGGAACATCGCCCGGACTTGCGCCTGCCGGGTGTCGAGTTCCACGATCTCGCCCGTCTCGGCGTCTTTTAGAGTGATAAATCCCACGTCCGCGAGGGATTGCTCGCGGGGATCGGTCACGGTCACGGCGATCAAGTCGTGCCGCCGGTTGGCCACGGTCATTGTGTGCCGGGCTGAAGGGGCCAGAAAATCGCTCATTAAAAACACCACTGCCCGGCGTTTTTGCACCCGGTTAAGATAGTCCAGGGCTACGGCAAGGTTGGTCTCGCGCGGGGCCGACTCGGCAGAGATCAAATGGCGGATGAGTTTCAGCAGGTTTGATTTGCCTTTGCGGGGCGGAAAGTAGTCGATCACCTTGTCGCAAAATGTGATCAGCCCCACTTTGTCGTTGTTCTTCAGCGCCGAGAACATAAGCATCGCGGCCACTTCCACGGTCAGGTCCATTTTCGACTGTTCACCGGAGCCGAAAATGCCCGAGGCCGAAACATCGACCAAAAGCAGCACGGTCAATTCGCGTTCTTCGCAAAAGCGTTTGATAAACGGCGTGCCGGCCCGCGCGGTGACGTTCCAGTCGATGGTGCGGATATCGTCGCCGGGCTGGTATTCGCGGACCTCGTCGAATTCCATGCCCCGGCCGCGGAACACGCTTTTATATTGACCGGCCATCAGATCGTTGACCGTGCGATTGGCTACGATTTGAATCCGCTGCACCTTCTTCAAAATTTCGCTGATGTTCTGTTCGGACATGGTTAAGTGGTCAGGGTTCAGGGTTCAGGATTTTGGGATTTAGAGGTCGGGGGGCAGAGTCCAGGGAAATTAATTACTTGTTTAATTCTGTCCCGCAAGTTCTGAACCCTGAACCCTATTCATTCTTCATGGCACCGGCACCGTATTCAGGATGGTTTTAATCACGTCTTCACTGGTCATTTGTTCGGCTTCGGCCTCGTATGTTAGGATGATGCGATGCCGCAGCACGTCGTAGGCGATGTCTTTTACGTCTTGGGGGGTGACGTATCCGCGTCCTTGCAGGAAGGCCGTTGCCCGGGCGCCTAGGCCCAGGTAAATCGACGCCCGGGGCGATGCGCCGTATTCGATCAGCGGCTGAAGGGTGTTCATTTTAAATGCCGCCGGATCGCGCGTGGACCGGGCCAGATTCAAAATATACTGCTTCACTTGATCGTCGATGTAGATCATTTTGACCACATCTTGCATGGCCTGCACGTCGCCGGGTTGCAGCACCGGCTTGATCGCCCGGGCAGTGCCGTCCAGCGACATGTCCAGTATCTTGCGTTCCTCGTCGGCCTGCGGGTAAGTGATTTTCACTTTCAGCATGAAGCGGTCGATTTGGGCCTCGGGCAGCGGATATGTGCCCTCCTGCTCGATAGGGTTCTGCGTGGCCATCACCAGAAAAAGCCCGGGCAACGGATATGTGTGATCGCCGATGGTGACCTGCCGCTCCTGCATGGCCTCAAGCAACGCCGATTGCACCTTCGAGGGCGCCCGGTTGATTTCGTCGGCCAGAATGAAGTTGGAGAAGATCGGGCCCTTGCGCGTGCGGAACTGCGCCTCGGAAGGGACGTAGATCATCGTGCCGATCAGGTCGGCCGGCAACAGGTCGGGCGTAAACTGGATGCGGCGAAACTCCGTGGCCAGCGACTGGGCAAGCGATTTGATGGCCGTCGTTTTCGCCAGGCCCGGCACGCCTTCTAAAAGTATGTGACCGTCGCTGAGCAATCCGACCAACAGCCGGGAAATCATCTCCTTTTGGCCCACGATCGTCTTGCCAAGCTCGGCCAGAAGCCGATGCACCGACTCGGACTGCTCGACCACGCGATCTTTGATTTGCTGGACGTCAATTTGCATGAACTGTCTCCCATTTCAATGAATTGCAAGGAATTCAGCTTTCAGCAATTGGCTTTCAGCCGGAGGAAAAAAATAAGGCTGATAGCTGAGCGCTGATAGCTCCTTTAAATAGTGTTGTCCAAATGGTTCGTTGCCGAATGCCCGCATTTCTTTCGCGGCTAAGCTAAACTAATAAAATATCCGAAAATATGCCATTGCCGCCACCCGAATTTTTGGAAAATTTGTCACTTTCCGACCCTGACTACATCATTAAATGCTTTTCCTAATGTGGCATGAAGCCTCAGGCAAGGCCCCCGGTGTATTCACCTTGTCCTTACCCACATTTTATAACATCCTTTGCGAGTTCTGCACCGCGAACTAGCAAGTACAGTTTCTGCCATCCGCGCCAGATCGTAATCCAACCTGGCTCGCCGTCCGACTTCCGCCC